>CAZWBW010000050.1:0-20260 GCA_964632355.1 uncultured Anaerolineaceae bacterium
GACCGTGGAGCGCTTGGTCACGAGGTTGTACACGTTGTTCGACCAGTTCTGGATCGTCGTGTACCGCACCCGCGCGTTCTTCTTCACGATGATTTCGACCACCGCGCTGTGCAGCGAGTCCGAGCTGTAGATCGGGGCCGTACAGCCCTCGACGTAATGCACCTGGCTGCCTTCGTCCGCGATGATCAACGTCCGCTCGAACTGCCCCATGTTCTGGGTGTTGATGCGGAAGTACGCCTGCAGGGGAATGTCCACCTTCACGCCCTTCGGGACGTAGATGAACGAGCCGCCCGACCACACCGCGGTGTTCAGCGCGGCGAACCGGTTGTCCCCCGGCGGCACTACCGTCCCGAAGTACTCCTTGAAGATGTCCTCGTGCTCCTTCAGGCCCTGGTCGGTGCCGAGGAAAATCACACCCTGCTTCTCGAGGTCCTCCCGGATGTTGTGGTACACCACCTCCGAGTCGTACTGGGCGCCAACGCCGGCGAGGTACTTCCGCTCAGCCTCCGGGATACCCAGCTTCTCGAACGTGTCCTTGATGTACGCGGGCACGTCGTCCCACGAGCGCTCCGCCTCTTCGGCCGCCCGCACGTAGTAGTGGATGTCGTCGAAGTCGATAGTCTTCAGCTCCGGGCTCCCCCACGGGGGATCCTGCTTCTCGAAGAAGGTGTCGAGCGCCCGGTGCCGGAACTCCCGCATCCACTGCGGCTCGTCCTTCATGTCCGAGATCACGTCGATGATCTCGTGGCTCAGGCCCTTATTGGCCTTGAAGAGCGCTTCCTCCTCGTCGTAGAAGCCCCACTTGTAACCGCCTTCGCGGATCAGTTCGATCTGGTTCGTCATCTGAGTCCCTCCCTAGGCCGTCGCCGCAGCCGATTCGAGCTCGTCGTAGCCCTTCTCTTCCAGCTCCAGCGCCAGCTCTGGCCCGCCCGAACGCACAATCCGCCCATCGATGAGCACATGCACGAACTGCGGCCGGATGTAGTTCAGCAGCCGCTGGTAGTGCGTAATCAGCAGCAGGCCCATCTCCGGGTTCATCAGCGTGTTCACGCCCTCTGCCACCGTCCGCAGCGCGTCGATGTCCAGCCCCGAGTCCGTCTCGTCCAGGACCGCCAGCGAAGGCTCCAGCATCGCGAGCTGAAGCATCTCGGCGCGCTTCTTCTCACCGCCGCTGAATCCGTCGTTCACATAACGCCGCGCGAACTCCTGGTCCATCTTGAGCAGGTCCATCTTCTGGAACAGCCGCTCGCGGAATTCGCGGATCGGCACCTCCTCGCCCCGCTGCGCGTTCAGCGCCTGGCGAAGGAAGTTCACCATCGTTACGCCCGGGATAGCCACCGGGTACTGGAACGCAAGGAACAGGCCAAGCCGCGCCCGCTCGTCGGGCGCAAGGTCGTTCAGCCGCTGGCCCTTGAACAGGATCTCCCCGCCCGTGATTTCATACGAGGGGTTCCCCATCAGCACATTGGCCAGCGTGCTCTTCCCCGAGCCGTTGGGACCCATGATCGCGTGGACTTCGCCCTTGTTAATCGTGAGCGAAAGCCCCTTGAGGATCTCCTTCCCCTCGATGCTCGCGCGGAGGTCCTTGATTTCCAGCAACGTTTCCGTCATATCCGTCCTTAACTCACTTCTAGCGTTGTTTGCGGCCCGCGCTCCGCGCGCACCAGGTACTCACATACAGGCGAACCGTCGACGATTCGGTTCAACTGCTCCACATCCGCTCCCAGCAGCAGTTCGATCGCCTTCCGATCCGATTCACATGGCAGCTTCGAAATCTCCGCCGCCTTCCGGTACGGGCACGACCCGTTGATCAGGTGGAACCCGTCCTCGCTTTCGTGCCACCGCTCAAGAATCCCCTCGTGCCGGAGACTCTCCGTCACCTGCACGATTCGCTCCTCCGGTGGCGCCGACGCAGCGATCTCCTGCCGGTGCTTCGAAGCAAGCGAGGCAGCGATCCCTTCGCTCACCTCGTAAACCACGTCCTCCCGGTCCGCCAGCGTCTTCAGCATCCGCGTCAGCAGCTCGGCCGTTGCAGCGTCCTCCACCGCAGCTTCCGCCGGGTGGTACGTGTAGTACGGCCGGCCTGTCGCCTGCTTCACCTGCCGGACATACACGAGGCCGTTTGCGCGAAGGTTGTCCAGGTGCCGCCGAACTGCAGCCACACTGATATCCAGCGCCTCCGCGAGTTCTTCGACCCGCACCTCGCGGCGCTCGATGACAAGCTCAAGCACTCGCTGACGCGTCCCATGCATAGATCCATCCTAGGCCCGCCAGCCCGGAGTACTCAACCTTTTTCGACAATATTGTTGCTAAAGCTCTAAATGCCAGGTATCGGCCCCGCCTATCCCGCCGCCTGCCGCCTCCGCTCCAGCAGCGCCGCTGCCTCCTCCGACTCCCTGGCCTCGATCGCCACCGACCGTGCGAAGACCGCCCCCACCAGCAGGATCGATGCGTTGATGAACATCCAGAGCAGGAACGCCAGCGCTGTCCCAAAACCCGCGTAGATCGCCGTCTCCTGTTCGAACGGCGCCTGCGCCAGGATGTATGCGTACAGGTTCTTCGCCGACTCGAACAGCACCGAAGCGAGCGCCGCACCCGCGATCGCTTCCCCCCACCGCGGCCGAACCGACGGCACGAACCGGTACAGCAGCGTGAACATCGCGAACGTCACCAATGCCGGGAGCGCGTATGACGCCACCCGCAGCGTCAGGTTCTCGTGGCGCCGGAACAGCGGATAGTCGCCCACCTCGTCGATCACACCCTGGACCGCCGCCGTCAGCCCCAGTGACAGCAGGATGAGCAGGCCCAGGCTCGGGACGAGCGCGATGTCGAGCAGCTTGCCCCGCCAGAACGGACGCGGGTGCTGACGATGCGTCGCCGCGTTCAACCCACGGCGCACCGCGGTGAATATCCCGCTGCTCGACCAGATGAGCGCGACGATACCGATACCGAGACTGGCGACGCTGAATTCCTGCGCGCGCCGCACAATCTCCCGCACGTTCTCCTGCACCGAAGGATCGTCGCGCAACGGGACCTGTTCGAAGACGAAGTCCACGATCTCATCCCGGTCCACTACCAGCCCGAACACCGAGAGGATCACGAGCGCCAGCGGGACAACCGAAAAGATGGCGTAGTACGCGATCGCCGCCGCGTACATCCCGCAGTTGTCCTCGTTGTATAGCCGGATGGTCCGCCATGCCAGGCGCACAGCGACCTGGAGGGCGCGCGGACTTCGGTGCCACGCGCCCCGCACTTCAGTGCGCCACGTCTTGCTACTCGCCGCCTACGGCCTCCTCCTCGAGCCCCGGCTCCTCCGACACCTCTTCCCCCGCAAGCTCGCACATCATATGCACATAATCGTGCAAGTAGCGTGTAATAAGGAAGTTGTCGCGAACGTGTTCGCGGCCCTTTTCACCCATTTGCCGCCGTTTCTGCCCGTCACGCAGCAGTTCCATCGTCCGGTTCGCACATTCCTCGATCGAATCCACGAGGTAACCGGTCTCACCGTCGATGATCTGCAGCGGGATGCCGCCGGCGTTCCCGCCGACCACCGGCTTGCCTTTCCACATCGCCTCGGCCACCACCAGGCCGAACCCTTCTCGCGTCGACTTCTGGATCACGACGTCCGAAGCCTGCTGGAAGGCGTTCACCTCCAGGTTGCCCACGCCGTTCATGTTCGTTAGCACGTGGATGTCCCAGTCCTCACCAGCGCGGCGCACCACCTTCTCGTACCATTCCCACCCTTCCGGGTCGTCGTGCGCCATCGAACCAACGAGCACCAGTTGCACGTCCGGGAACTCGCGCTTCACGAGCCGGTACGCCTCGATCACCCCCAGCGGGTCTTTCCATGGGTCGAACCGCGAGACCTGCGTGATGATCGGCCGGTGCCGGTCCACGTTGTACCGTTCGAGCACGCCCTCTATCTGCAGGTCGGGGATCGTGTCGTTCTTGTGGCTCAGTGGATCGATAGCAGGCGGCGCAATCTTCAGGTGTTTCTCCGGCACCCCGTCACGCACATACTCACGCATCGTCCAGATGCTGCCGTGGTACTCCTCCACGAACGGACGCAGCAGCGACCACGCCTCCTCCTGCGCATTGGTCAGGTCAATGTGACACCGCCACACCCAGTTGCCGGTGGGGTTCATCCCCATATCCCGCAGCACGTAGAGCAGTGGCGCCGGCTGTGGGTCATGAACGAACACGAAGTCGTAGTCCTGCCACCCCTCCGCATTCAGCCGGTTCTGGTTCACCCAGATGTCACGCTCGTGTGCCGTCCACGGGTGATCTTTCCCCTGCAGCGCGTTGTGCATCGCCTTGGTGACATTGAAGAATTCGTCGCTGCCGGTCAGCACCTTCCAGTCACACTGGAGGCCGATATCCGTCATCAGGGGCACCATGCTGTGCAGAATTTCCGCGACACCTCCTCCGTATGCTGTCGCGTTGATATGCAGCACTCGTGCACCCCGAAGCTTCTCCGCATCGGCACGAATGGCTTCGATGACACCCTCCCGGACGGCCGCCCGGTATCGTTCTAGTTCTCGTGGAGCAACACCAACTGTCGTAAGCACGAGATCAGCATAACCCCGGGCTCAGAACCGTTCCTCGGGCCCGATCCCGGCCTTGCCACCTGTAGCGAAACTGCAACGAGCGAGTAATCGCAGTTGCTCGTCCCACTCCGGCCCCACCACCGCCCAGTCGTACCGCCGCGCCGCTTCCCGGAGGGTCGCTCGCTCCCCATCCGTTGGCCGGCGCCCCACCAGCCGCGCCCGCAACAACTCCCGGAACTCCGCCTCGCTCTCGAACAGGCACACGTCGTGGAGTTCCTTCGGCACGAGGTACGGATAGTTCAGACCTCTCGGCGCCACCGGGACGCATCCCGCGTACATCGCCTCCACCATCCCGATCCCGAAGAACTCGTGCCGCGAGGTGCTCACCACCACGTCGCCCGCCCGCAGCAGCGTCGCGTACTCTTCGCGGCTCTCGGCGAACCCATGGTGCACGACGCGCTCGCCCAGCTCCTCCTTGAGCCCCACAAGCGCCGGGTGCGGGTTTACGCCCGGGTCGCCGCATACTGCCAGCCGAAACGGCACGCCCTCCGCCCCCAGCCATCGCATGGTCCGCGCAAACATGTCCGGGCTCTTGTCGAACTCCCACCGCGAGTTCCACACCACCAGCGGCGGTTCATCCGGGTTCCGCCCCGGCGCTTCTACCTCGTCGATCCACCCGAACTCGAGCCCGACCGGCAGCACCATGCTCTTCGCTGCAATCTCCTCGATCGCCGCCTCGACCAGCCAGTTGTTCGGCTGCCGCGTCAGCGTTCGAAGCGCCCCGAGGAAGTCCTGCCGGTGGAACTCCGAGTTGAACGCGACGGCATTCGCTGCCCGCGCCGACAGGTAGTTGATCCCGCCGAACCACGAATTCAGTTTCGTCCCTCTGATGCGCGGGTAGGTGAACTGGTTCTCGTGGAAATACAGGAGCACCGGCGTGTTCGCGAACCGTGGGCGCGTCAGCGCAAGGAAGGCAGGCAGGTCCAGCATGTCCGTTGCGACGATGGCGTCGAACTCGCCGTCGAGCTCAACTGCCATCGCCGCGAGCTCCTGCGACCCCCGCCGCATCCGCCGGCGCCACTCGCCGCCGGGCAGCGTCAGCAGCACGAAGTCGTGCTCGCTGTGCGCGGCCAGCCCATCCGCGAACGCACGGTGGCTCCCGCCGTAAAACGGCTCCACGAACAGGATGCGCATGCCCAGAGCCTACCGCTGCCCGCGGTCCTATGCCTCCCGGTGCTCCGCCAGCCGCCGCTCCAGCGACTCCACCGCGTCGAGCAACTCCCGGTCGTGCTCGTTTATCGCCTTGTACTGGCTCACCAGGTGACCGCCGTACTTCTCCACGAGGTACCAGTCGTCGTCGATGATGAAGTCCGGCGCCGGCTCCACCCGTGGGTCCTTATCGAAGCACCCGTCGACGAACGGGGTCAGCTCGTGCAACTCCACCGTCTTGCGGACGTACTCCTGCCCGCCCGCGGACCACACGAACACAGAGTGCCCCGCCGCCTTCAGCCGCTTCATCGCTTCGTGCGCGTATGGCCGGAGGGTGTTCGCCTCCGCGGTCGGCCAGACCAGCGTATGGTCGACGTCGAAGAAGACGTTCACCGGGTTCCCGCCCAGCGGATCAGGCCTCGGCAACGTCCAGGCCCCAGACTGGCCGGAAGCGCCACAGCCGGAGGCCCTTGATGCGGATCTTGTGCTTCTTCAGCAGCCGCTTCGCCTCGTCCGCGCAGCCGAACGGCACATACAGATAGAGGTCGCCGCACTTCGAAAACGGCAGCCACTGGGTCACCGCGCTCTCGTCGTTCACCGTGTCTGCCGTCTCCACCTCGGCCATCATCTTGAGCCACACGCCAGGCCGCCGGACCACCACGATGTCCGGGTAGAGATCCTGCCCGTTCTCCTGCCCGACGCTGATCTTTGGCTTCGGCTCATTAACGATCGTCTCGAGGTCGGGAAACTCCTCGTTCGGGAACGGGAACTTCACCTTGGCGATTTCTTCGACCACGCCCACATGGCGCTGGTCTCGCAAATACTTGACGACCACGCAGGTTCACCTCTCCGGTCGGCTCTCACGGGCCCTTACCGGGAATTCTACGTAGCGGCTGCCTCCCGGTCGAACCTACGACGGTCCGGCCGCTGCCACCTCGGGCCCAACCAGGTCCCGGAACTGCTGGAAGTTCGCGCGGAACTTGTCGGCCAACTCGCGATACGCACGGTCGTACGCGTCCTTGTCCTGCCACAACTCGCGGGGCTGCAGCAGCGACGAATCCACTCCGGGCACCTGCAGCGGCACTTCGAACCCGAACTCTTCATCCTTGCGGAACGTCGAGTGCTCGAACGCGTCGTTCAGGATGGCCCGCACCATCTTGCGCGTCTCCTGGATGGCGATGCGCTCGCCCACGCCGTACGGCCCACCGATCCACCCGGTGTTGATGAGCCACGTCTGCGCCCCGGTGCTATCGAGCCGCTGCTCCAGCAACTCGGCGTAGACCGTGGGGTTCAGCGCCATAAAGGGCGCGCCGTAGCAGGGGCTGAACGTCGCCTGCGGCTCCCGCAGCCCAACTTCCGTTCCCGCGAGCTTCGACGTGTACCCGCTCAGGAAGTGGTACAGCGCCTGCGGCGTCGAAAGCCGCGCGATTGGCGGCAGCACCCCGAACGCGTCCGCGGTCAACAGGATCACATGGCTCGGGTGGGGCGCCACCTTCCCGTCGTACACGTGCGCCAGCGACGACAGCGGGTAGCTCCCCCGCGTGTTCTCGGTGATGGAGTCGTCGTCGAGATCCACCTCCCGCGAGTGCTCGTCGAAGATCACGTTCTCGAGAATCGTCCCGAAGAGGTGCGTCGTCTCGAAGATGTCCGGCTCAGCTTCCTTCGACAGCCGGATCACCTTCGCGTAGCAGCCGCCTTCGATGTTGAAGATCCCTTCCTCGGTCCACGCGTGCTCGTCGTCCCCGATGAGCAGCCGCTCCGGGTCCGTGCTCAGCGTTGTTTTCCCCGTCCCCGAAAGCCCGAAGAAAAGCGCTGTCTTCCCCGTTTTCGGGTCAACGTTCGCCGCCGAATGCAGGGAGAGCACACCCTGTAGTGGCAGGTAGTAGTTCATCGCCGTGAACACGGCCTTTTTCATCTCGCCCGCGTACGCCGTTCCCGCGATGAGGATCTCTCCCTCGGTCGGGTTCAACGCCACCACCGCGTCACTGCGCACGCCGTCTGCCTCGCCGTTCAGGGCCAGGTTCGGCGCATGGAGGATGGTGATGGCCGGCGTCTCGCCGTTCGGCAGCGGGTTCGTAGGAATGAACATCGTCCGCGCGAACAGCGCGTGGTATGCGTTTTCGGTCACCACCCGGACCGTCCGCTGGTGCGCCGGGTCCTGCGACACCACGCAGTCCTGCACGAAGAGCTCCCTATCCTTCAGGTAGCTCACAATGCGCTGCTTAACCCGCTCGTACGCTTCCGGCGTCATCGGCTGGTTGTGTTTGCCCCACCAGACGTGCTCCGAGATCTCGGGCGTTTTCACCATGAACTTGTCGTCCGGGCTTCGGCCCGTCCGAGCACCACTCCGTACCGCAAACGTCCCGCCCTGCAGCAACTTCCCTTCGCCGCGCCGAATCGCCCATTCGTACAACACCGGCGATGACAGGTTTCGATGCACCGCCCGGGCGTTGGCGACGACGACTTCGCTCACGTGGTTGGGAGCTTCCGAAATTGCCATGCGTTCCTTTCCTCGTCGTGGTGGATGCAACGCATAGTAGCGAGTTATAGAGCGCATGTGAACCTTAGGCACGGAGATATAGATGTCAATGATAGGTCCGCAGGGCCCCTAAGGGTTGCCTGCTAGCGCACCGCGCTCGAGCGCAACAGCCTCCACCTACCGGGAACTTCGCAGGCAAAGAAAACGGCCCCACGAATGGGGACCGTCGATGTACGAATCGGTTGAGAGCGAGATTGGCTACTCGACGACGACCAGCCCGTCGCCTTCTGCCACCCGTGCCCCTTCCGCGACGAGAACTTCCTTCACGACACCGTCCGCAGGCGCCTTGATCTCGTTCTCCATCTTCATCGCTTCCAGGATGAGCAGCACGTCGCCGGCCTTTACTTCGTCGCCAGCCTTCACGCGGATGCTGAGCACGCGGCCCGCGATCGGGGCGGGAACGCTGCCCTTCGCGGCCGGGCGAGCGGCTCCTCCACCGCCACCGCCGCCCGCGGGCTGGCGCCGCTGCGGAACCGGCCGTCCTCCGAGCGTTCCTTCGTACTCGACCGTGAACTCGCGGTAGTCCACCTTCACGGTCATCCCGCTCTGCCGCTGGTCCGCCGGGGGCAGTTCCACGCGGTAGGGAACGCCTCCCGCAGTCACAATCCGCACCGGGTTCTCGTCGCGAATGGTCACCGGGTACTCGTGGCCATCCACCACCACCGTATCGCCCCGGACTTCCACCTCGTAGGTGCGCCCGCCAATCGTAACCTTTGCCATCTCAGCCCTCTCCTACCGCATCTGGCGCATGCGGCCGAAGCTGCGCCATGCCGAACCTGTACCGTTGCCGCCGGCCGCTGCCGCCGCGGGCTGCGCGGGCCCTGCCGTCTGCTTCTTCTCGCCGAGCACCATCGCGCCGACAACCGCCGCGACGAGCTCCCGCTCGGGTCCCCCGCCTTCCCGCCGCCACTGCAGAAACTCCTTCGCCGGCTGCGGGAACATGACGTAACTGAGGACGTCGTCGATGTTCTCCGCGAGGTCGCCAATCTCCGCCTTCGCCGCCTCCATCTCGGGCGCCAGCTCATCCGCCGGCCGATGGTCGATCGGCTGCTCGTCGCCGAGGATCGCTTTCAGGATGTCCGGCTCGATGGGCTTTGCCGTGCGGCCGTACATGCCCTTCGCCAGGTTCCGCGTCTCCTTGGTCACGCTGGCGTACCGCTTCCCGGTCAGCACGTTCAGCACCGCCTGCGTGCCCACAATCTGCGAACTCGGCGTCACGAGCGGCGGGTATCCCAGGTCAGCGCGCACTCGCGCGTTCTCTTCGAGCACCTCCGGCAGCTTCGACTCGGCGCCCTGCTCGCGAAGCTGGCCCACCAGGTTCGAAATCATCCCGCCCGGCACCTGGTGCTGCAGCACGCCGGCGTCGATGCCCAGCAGGCCGCTTTCGAACTTCCAGTACTTGCGGCGGACTTCCTTGAAGTAGCTCGCCAGTTCGCCCAGCTTCGCCAGGTCCAGACCCGTATCGAGGTCCGGGTACTCCGAAAGCGCCGCCACCAGCGTCTCCGTCGCCGGCTGCGAAGTGCCGCCCGCCAGCGAGCTGATCGCCGTGTCGATCACATCCGCGCCCGCCTTCACCGCCTCCAGGTACGCCATCTCGGAATACCCCGACGTGTCGTGGCAGTGAATCTGCAGCAGGATGTCCGGGTGGTCCTTCTTGATGCGCGAAACCAGCGCCGAGGCCATGGCCGGGCTCATGATCCCCGCCATGTCCTTGATGCAGAGCGAATCCGCGCCCATTTCGACCATCTGAGTCGCCATCTGGGCGAAGTTGTCCACGGTGTGCACAGGGCTCGTCGTGTAGCAGATGGCCCCCTGGATGTGGCCGCCCGCCTTCTTCACCGCCTGGAACGGCACCTCGAGATTCCGCACGTCGTTGAGCGCGTCGAAGATGCGGAATATGTCCATGCCGTTCTGCACCGCCCGGTCGCAGAACTCGTAGATGACGTCGTCCGCGTAATGCCGATATCCGACCGCGTTTTGGCCGCGCAGCAGCATCTGCGTCGGCGTCTTCTTCAGCCGCTTTTTGATCTCGCGCAGGCGCTCCCAGGGATCTTCGCGAAGGAACCGCAGGCAGCTATCGAACGTCGCGCCACCCCAGCACTCGATGCTGTGATAGCCGATTTCATCCATCGCCTCGAGCGCCGGAATCATGTCCTCCGTGCGCATTCGCGTCGCCAGTAGCGACTGATGGCCATCCCGGATGGCCGTCTCCATGATTCCGACTTTTGCCATCTGTGCAGTCCGTGAAACAGGGGATTTTTCGGGGCCAGAAACCCCGCTTGGCTTCTCAAGCTACCACGGACTCCCCTAACGGCGAACGGTTCCCCCCGTCCTGAACGCGGTTCGTAACGTCTTCTATCGCACGATGGGAACCATTCCCATTCGCTCACCCGCGATCAACTCCACCAGGCCGTCCGTTCGCGCCAGCAACCGCTCGAAATCCTCGTCTCTCTCCCCCGCCGCCCGGTCTCCTTCGGCCGAAACGTAACCCGGCAGCAGGCCACGCGCGATGCAGTACCGGTCCGCCGCCGCAACCCGCGCCGCCAAACTTCCTTCCGGCGGGTTCGAATGGTGCTCCGCGATCGCCTCCCGCACGGGGGCCGGCAGCGTCCACCGTTCCGCGAGCGCCTTACCGACTTCGCAGTGACCGAACCCCAGGAGTTCGTGTTCGACAGCATCCAGCGGCTCCCCGCGGCGAATCGCCTCTGCGACCGCCTGGTCCATCCCGGCCGGGTCCGCGTAGAACATCGCCAGCCGCCCCATGTCGTGCAGAATCCCCGCGGTGAAGGCCGTCGCCACGTCGCGGTCGCGCGCCTGCTCCGCGAGGTCAGCCGCCCGGAACGCCACCGCGATCGAGTGCCGCCAGAACGTCTCGACGCGAAACAGCGCATGGAGCGCGTCCGGCGCGTAGTGACGCGTGATGGCGCTGCTAACCGCGATGTTTCGCGCCTGTTCGAACCCGAGCACAACCAGCGCCTGCCGAACCGAGGTCACCTCGCTCAGCCGCCGGTACGCAGCGCTGTTCGCTGCACGAAGCACCGCCGCGCTCAGCCCCGGGTCCGCCGATACCACCGTCGCCAGGTCCGCGGCCGAGCTCCCCGGGTCCTGTGCGACTTCGACGACCCGCAACGCCACCGCCGGTAGCGGCGGCAGGGCCGCCACCGCACGCGCGATCTCGGTCGCCCTCTCGCTCCTGTGCGCCATCGGGACTCTCCGAAACGCTGTCGTTGCCCCGATTATCGGCGCGGATGTGCCGCTTCCCGAGCGGCGCGTCCCTATGAGATGCGTGCTGCTACACCCGCTCCACGATCTTCGGGAGCACCGTCCCCAGCTGCTCGCGAATGATCACCTCGGCGTGTTCGTCGTAGGGCGTCTCCTCCGCGTTCAGGATCACCAGCTTCGCGCCCGTTCGCAGCGCCATCATCGGCAGACCCGCCGCGGGGTACACCCCAAGCGACGTCCCTATCGCGAGGAAGAGATCGCAGCTCGCCGCCGCCCATTGCGACCGTTCCAGCACCTCGGGGACCAGGTTCTGCCCGAACGAAATCGTCGCCGTCTTCAGGATCCCGCCGCAGCTCCGGCACGGCGGATCCTCCTCGCCGGCGGCCACCCGCTGCAGCACGCGCTCGATCGGCCCGCGGTCCGGACACCCCATGCACTGGTACTCATGCACCGTCCCGTGGATTTCGATGACGCGTTCGGGCGAATTGCCCGCTTTCTGGTGCAGGCCATCCACGTTCTGCGTGATGAGCGTCGCCAGCTTGCCCTTCCGTTCGAGCTCCGCCAGCGCGCGGTGCCCCGCGTTCGGCTCTGCGCTGAACATTGGGCTGTTCAGGCGGTTCTGCCACGCCCGTACGCGCACGTCGCGGTTCGCCATGTAGTGCTGCAGCGTCGCCATCTTTTCCGCTTCCGGGTTCTTGGTCCAAACCCCTTGCGGCCCCCGGAAGTCCGGGATCCCCGACTCCGTCGAGATTCCCGCACCCGTCAGCGCAACAACCTGCTGGGCCTCGCGCAGCAGTTCCGCTACCTGTTCGATCCCTTGCAACGTTCGCTCGTCCATCACGCCGAAACCCTACGCCGCCCACCACACGGTTTCAAATCTCCACGCAAACAAAAGGCCCCTCCAGGACGGAGGGGCCAGTGTCTGTCGCGAACTGAAGCCTAGAGCGGGATGTTCCCGTGCTTCTTCGGCGGGTTCCGGTCCGCCTTGTTCTGGAGCATCTCCAGCGCCTTGATGATCTTCGGCCGGGTCGTGCGCGGGTCGATGACGTCGTCGAGGAAGCCGCGACCCGCAGGGATGTACGGGTTCGCGAACTTCGCCCGGTACTCCTCGATGAGCTCCTTCCGGCGAGCGTCCGGGTCGGAAGCGTTCGCCAGCTCTTCCCGGTACACGATGTTCACGGCGCCATCCGGGCCCATCACGGCGATTTCGCCGGTCGGCCACGCGTAGTTCGCGTCGCCGCGCAGGTGCTTGCTGGACATAACCAGGTACGCGCCGCCGTAGGCCTTCCGGAGAATCACCGCCACCTTCGGCACCGTCGCCTCGCTGTACGCGTACAGCAGCTTCGCGCCGTGCGTGATGATGCCGCCGTACTCCTGCGTCGTGCCCGGCAGATACCCCGGCACGTCCACGAGCGTCACCAGCGGGATGTTGAAGCAGTCGCAGAACCGCACGAACCGCGCGGCCTTCCGGCTCGCGTTGATGTCCAGCACGCCCGCGAGGTGCATCGGCTGGTTCGCCACGATGCCGACCGTTCGGCCGCCCATGCGCGCGAAGCCGACTACCACGTTCGGCGCGAACAGCTCGTGCACCTCCATGAAGTCGCCGTCGTCGACGATCCGGTAGATGACGTCCCGCACGTCGTACGGCCGGTTCGCGTCGGCCGGGACAATCTGGAGTAGCTCTTCGTCCGCCCGGTCCGGGTCGTCGCCGGTCGCCACTATCGGCGGGTCCTCGGCGTTGTTCGAAGGCAGGAACGAGAGCAGCCGCCGGACTTCCGCCAGCGTTTCCTCTTCGCCCGCGATCGCGAAGTGCGCCACGCCCGACTTCGTTGCATGGGCATCGGCGCCGCCCAGTTCCTCGTGCGTGACTTCCTCGCCCGTCACCGCGCGGATGACGTCCGGCCCGGTGATGTACATCTGCCCGGTGCCTTCGGTCATAAAGATGAAGTCCGTGATCGCCGGGCTATAGACCGCGCCACCCGCGCAGGGACCCATGATCACGCTGATCTGTGGCACCACACCGCTCGCCAGCGTGTTCATCGCGAAGATTTCGCCGAACCCGCGCAGGCTTTCGGGGCCGTCCTGGATCCGCGCGCCACCCGAGTCCTGGATCCCGACGATCGGGGCCCCGGTCATCATCGCCAGGTCCATCACCTTCAGGATCTTCTCGGCTACCGCCTCGCTCAGCGACCCGCCGAGGAGCGTGAAGTCATACGAAAACAGGTAGATGGGCCGGCCATCGACCTTGCCCCAGCCGGTCACTACCGCTTCGCCCAGCGACTTCCCCGCCGCCGAGCCACTTGGCGCCCGGAGCTGGTCGATTTCTTCGAACGTCCCCGGGTCTACTAGCAGGTCGATTCGCTCGCGCGCGGTCAGCTTGCCGCGTGCGTGCTGCGCTTCGATGCGCTTCGGCCCGCCACCGAGCGCAATCTGCGCCTTCATTTCCTCGAGTTGAGCCAGCTTCTGCTCGGCTGTCAGTCCATCGGCCATTGGGTGTCCTTACCGTTCACGGCTGCCCTACCCGGCGTAGAAAACCCGGCAGCCATCCTGTGCCGGGTGCGGGCGTCGAGCCAGGAGTATGGCCGAATCCTAACATCGCTCCCCCTTCAATGCTACGAACCACCGCCAGGCAACAGCCTCCTGTAGCGGTTTCCAACACACCGATAGAAGCGCCACAGGGTACTCCTGTGCGCTCAACTCAATCGAAGGGAAAAAGGGGGATGAAAGGTGGTGGAGACGAGGGGGATCGAACCCCTGACCTCAGCAATGCGAATGCTGCGCTCTCCCAGCTGAGCTACGTCCCCACAACAAACCAGAGGGCCGCTTCCAATTGTGGAGAGCGGCCCCAATCAGCGTCAAATTCCAGTTGGTGCTAACTCTTGTTCGATGACCCCCGGCCGATGCGATAGCTCGTTTCCCCGGTGAACTCCCGCTCCTTCCCGCACTTCTTGCACCGCCCTGGTGTCAGCTCCCCTCTCGGAGGTTCCAGGATCCAGTGATGAACGCAGTCACCGACGAGCTGGAGCGCCTCAGCCTTGGACATCTTGTCCCCCTCAACGAAGTCTTCGCCAACCGGGTAGCTTCCCCCGCCATCCGGGTAGCTCGGGCGGTAGTTTATCCCTCGTGAATAGACGCTTTCAATGGGGGTATTTCGATTCGTCCAGCATTCCGGGCAAAGGTGTAATAACTATCACCCCACCGGCCACATCGATCTGCTCGATGACATCCCCAATCGCCGGCACCAAGACTTCGCCGCGCGGACCCTGCACGACGTACACGTCGTTCGCACCCGGCTGCAATACGTCCACGACGTCCCCGAGTTCCTCGCCGTCCTTCGTCAGCACGCGCAGCCCGATGAGCTCGTGCAGGAAGTACGAGTCCTCCGATTCCCGCTCGACTTCGTCGTCGGGAACCTCCAGCAGCGCCCCGCGAAACCCTTCGACGTCGTTCCGCGTGGTCAGCCCCCGGAGCCGCAGGATCCACGCGCCGCGGTCGTGACGGGCACGGTCCACGCGGCGGCGCACCCCATCCAGGTACACGAACTTCCCGGGCCGGAGGTTGACCGCGCTCTCCGAAAACGACTGCACGCGAATCTCGCCGCGGATCCCGTGCGGCCGCAGCACTCGCCCAACTGCTGTGAAGCCTTCTCGCGGTTCCTGGGGCCTGTCTCGTTCTTCGCCCCGCATTCGTGCGTCCGTCAGTCGCCGATCTCCAGGCTTACCCGCACGTCTTCCTTCACCGCCGCAACCTTCACCAGCGACCGCATCGCCGAAGCAATCCGCCCGCCTTTCCCGATGACCTTCCCCCAGTCGCTCTCCGCCACATCGAGCCGGACGACGATTCGGTCGCCCTCTTCCCATTCCTCGACGCGGACTTCGTCCGGGTTGTCGACCAGCGCCTTCGCCAGGTACTCAACCAGTGTGGCCATCGAGCTGGCCATAGCTAGTCGCTCTCAGCCTCTTCGGTTGCCTCGGAAGCCTCTTCTTCCGAAGCGCTCTCCTCAGCCTTGGCCGCTGCAGCGGCTGCGGCAGCTTCCTGTTCAGCCTTCGAAGGCTTCTGCGGTCGCGGCTTCGCAGGCGTCGTAATGATACCCGCGCGCCGGAGGATCTTCTCCGCCGCCTCCGAAGGCTGCGCGCCCTTCGCCAGCCACTCCCTCGCACGCTCTTCGTTCAGCTTCGCCGAAGGCGGCGTGGTGTGCGGGTCATACGACCCAAGCGTCTCCAGGAAGGCGCCATCGCGCTTGGCCTGGCTCTCGGCCACGACAACGCGGTAGTACGGGCGCTTCGTCTTCCCGACGCGGCGCAGGCGGATTTTGATCATCTACATCTCCTCAGCTCGCCCATACGAGCCCGATTGACATACGTAGGGTCATCGTAAGCGACATCGCGCTTAGTGCCCACTGATTTCTTCCCTACAGAATCTCAGGCATCGGCGCTGAGGTCCACGCCCTCCCGCACCTTCTCTCCCTTCCCGGCCGAACAAAGAACGCGGACCATGCCTACGCATGGTCCGCAGTTTCCAACGACAACTCGCAGGCTGACCTACTCTGCCGGGCGGAATTTCGGAATCGCCACGTCGTCGTACTGTTCGAACTGGACGACCACCGGCATCCCGACGTGCAGCTTGTCGTTCGACGTGCCGACGATGTTCGTCACCAGTCGCGGCCCTTCCTCGAGCTCCACGATGGCGATGTTGTACGGGATCTCCGGGATGAACGCCGGGTGGTACTTCTGGTGCATCACCCCGAACGTGTGGATGTGCCCACGCCCGCTCGCCTGGATCCACTCGTACTCTGACGAAAGGCACTGGTCGCAGTGCTGCCGCGACGGCAGCCGGATGGTCCCGCAGCTCCCGCACTTCATCAGCATCAGACGGCCTTCCTTGCCGCCTTCGAAAAACGGGCGGGATTGCTCGTCGGCCTCCGGAATTGGCTTCTCGATTGTTTGTTCAGTCATACCTAACTCGCGTGCGGGCTCAGGATGAGGCAGGCGTGATAGCTCAGGATCCCGCCGTTGCCGGTCACAAGAATGACATCGTTCTTTTCGACCTGGCGTTCGCCGCCCTGCCCTCGGCCCTGGATCACCGCCTCGCTGATCGGCGTCATTCCCCACATGTAGTAGCCGGACAACTCGCCACCGCCCGTGTTCGTCGGCAACGAACCACCCGGACCGAGCTTTCCGTCTTCCACAAAGGGGCCGCCTTCGCCCTTCTTGCAGAAGCCGTAGTCCTCCAGCGTCACCAGCACCGTGTACGTGTAGCAGTCGTACAGCTGGCACATCGTGATGTCCTGCGGGCCCACACCGGCCATGCGGTAGGCCGTCTCGGCAGCCAGCTTGGCACCCGTTTCTGTCTCGGGGTCCCAGCCCGCGCGGCTCGTGTCGCCCGGGTGGCCCTGCCCCATGCCCCAGATGTACACCGGCGGCTGCTTCATCGACTTCGCACGTTCCGCCGAACTCACGATCACCGCGATGGCGCCGTTCGAAACCAGGCAGCAGTCGAGCAGGTGCAGCGGCTCAATGATCCACCGCGACGCGTGATACTCCTCCATCGTCAGCGGCTCGCGCATCTGTGCTGCCGGGTTCATCGTCGCCCACGCGCGCGTCGAGATAGCGATCTGCCCGAAGTGGTCCTGCTTCGTTCCGTACAGGGCCATGTGCCGGCGCGCCGCCAGCGCATACCCGGTGTTCGGCCCGAAGTAGCCGCTCGCCTGGTACAGCCCGCCCATGCCGCGCGGCCGCCCCCGGCCCCGGCCGGCGCCGCCGTACGCAGCGCCCGAGCTCTTCCCCTCGGAAAGCGGCGTGTCGGCGAACACGCACACCACGTGGTTCGCCATACCCGCGGCGATCGCCATCGACGCGTACTGCACCATCTGCGCCGCCGTCGAACCCGCCGCGTTCATGTGGTTCAGCAGCCGAAGATTCCTGAGCCCGAGATAGTTCTGCAGCGGCAGGCTGATCCCGCCACCCGTGATCCCTGTGATCCCCGGGTTGATCAGCAACCCGTCGATCTCGTGCTTCTCGAGCCCCGCATCCTCGATCGCCGCTTTCACCGCGTCGGCTGCGAGCTCACTGGACGATTTGCCAAAGATGCGGCCCATCGGCGTCATGCCGAGGCCGGTAATCGCGGTTGCTCCCCGCAATGGATGAGCCATCAAGCATCCTCCTCGTCCGCGATTCTATCCTCACCATGGCTGCCCGGCGACACACGTCAGGCCTGGAACCGATACGATTCGAAGTCCCGCGCGATCACCGTGTTCGCGAGCCCCTCCGCCTCCCGCACATCGGCATCCAGGTGGGTCAGTACCAGGTGGGCGCTGGAGTCCATCGCCGCCCGCACGCGAGGCATGTCGTCCCGCAGGTTCATGTGCACGTCCGTCACTTCGTCTACCGACGAACACTCCGAGACGAACACGTCTGCCCGCCGTGCCAGGTCGAGCACCCCATCGCACAACGCCGAATCGCCCGAGTACGCGAACTGCGTCCCGCCCAGTTCGCACCCGTACCCGAGGTTCAGGTTGAGCTTGGTGTCGTGCTTCACTTCGACCGGTTCCACCGAGAGGTCGCCGATGCGCAGCGTCTCGCCCGGCTTCGCTACCACCCACTCGATCTCCACCGGCGAATCGAACACCGTCGGGTACGTCCGTTCGCACACCTGCCGGGCGACCTGCTCGGTTTCCGGTGGCCCAACAATGCGCACCGGCCGCGTCCGCCCCTTGTACTTCCATTGCAACAACAGGAACGGTAAACCGAGGAAGTGGTCGCCGTGGTGGTGGCTCAAGAACACCGCCTCCACGTCGTCCACGCCAACTCCCAGCCGGTTGAGCGACATGAGCGCCTGCGGCGGTGCTTCGAACAGGTACCGCCGGTCCACGAGGAACCCGTTCCAGCACAGCCCGCCCGGGGCGAACGCATTCCCCGAACCGATGAACGTGAACTCCAGCTCAGCCATGCGCTGACTCTACCGCAGCCGGTTGTAGTGCCGCTGTGGTTACAGTCGAAACGTCTCGAAATCCCGCGCGATCCGCGTGTTCGGCAGCCCGCCGCTGTCCACGTCGGGCGCAAGATGCGTCAGGATCAGCTGCGAGTTCGCCGGCATCGCCGCCCGCACATGCGGGATGTCGTCGACAAGGTTCATGTGGACCGGGATGGGCAGATCCCGGGACGCACACTCGCAGATGAGCACCTCCGCGTCCCGCGCAAGGTCGAACACGGCGTTGCACAGCCGTGTGTCACCCGTGTACGCCCAGCGGCGGCTGCCCAGCCGGCAGCGGTATCCCAGCGCCTGCGAGAGCGCCTCGTCGTGCTCCATTTCAACCGCTTCGAGTTCCAGTTCCCCGAGCCGCAGCGGCTCCCCGGGCTGTGCCTCGATCCACTGGATCTCGTACGGCACATCGAGCACCCCCGGGAACACGCTCTGCGCGATCTCTTTCCCGAGCCGCTCGGTGTCCTTCGGCCCCACGATCCGGATCGGCTTCGTTCGTCCCTTCCACCGCCAGTGCAGCAGCAGGAACGGCAGCCCAAGGAAGTGATCACCGTGGTGATGGCTTAAAACGATGGCTTCGACCTCGTTCGGGTCGAAGCCAATCGTGTTCAGCGAACTCAACGCCTGCGGGGGCGCTTCGAACAGGAAGCGGTCGTTCACCAGGAACCCGTTGCAGCACAGGCCCCCCGGGGAAAACGCGTTACCGCTACCGATGAATGTGAACTGAAGGTCCGTCATTAGCGCGGCATCCTACACGTGCATCCTTCCGCGCCATGTGACGCGCCTCTCATTCGTCTATACGACGACGTTCACCAGCCGGCCCGGTACGTAAATCACGCGTTTCGGCTCCTTGCCGTCCAGCCACTCCTTGATGCGCGGCGAAGCCATCGCCACTTCGCGCGCCTGCTCCTCGGTGGCGTCCGCTGGCAAGCGCAACCGGTCGCGAACTTTGCCGTTCACCTGCAGCACGATCTCGACTTCGTCGTCCCGCGCGAGCTCCGGATCGGCCTCCGGCCAACGCTGCTGGTGGATGCTGTACGGCTTCCCGAGCCGCTCCCACAGCTCCTCGGTAATGTGTGGCGCCAGCGGTGCCATCAACAGCAGCGCGGTCTCGATCGCCTCCTCCCAGGCTTCCTTGTCCACCGGGCCCGCGTCGCGCGCCTTCTGCAACGCGTTCGAATGCTCCATGAGCTTCGAGATCATCGTGTTGAAGGCGAACTCTTCGATGTCCTCGGTGGCCGCCTGGATCGTTTTGTGCGTCACCCGCCGCAGTTCGCGCGCGCCTTCCGAACCCGGGTCGTCCACCAGCTCCGGCGGTTCCGTTACCAGCGACCACACCCGGTTCAGCCACCGCACGATGCCCGCCATCCCGGTCGGGTTGTACGGTCCACCCTGGTCCCACGGGCCGACGAACATCAGCTGGCACCGGAACGCATCCGCGCCGTACTTCTCCACCTGCTCGTCCGGCGCGACCACGTTGCCGCGGCTCTTCGACATCCGGTTCCCGTCGGGCCCCAGGATCACGCCCTGGTTGAACAGCCGCAGCATCGGCTCGTCGCCCTCGACGACGCCCATGTCCCGCGCCGCCTTCCAGAAGAACCGCACGTACAGCAGGTACATCACCGCGTGTTCGGCGCCACCCGTGTACTGGTCGACCGGGAGCCACTTCCGGGCCTTCTCAGGCGAAACCGGGAGCTTGTCGTTGTGCGGGTCCGCGTACCGCATCTGGTACCAGCTCGAACACATGAACGTGTCGAGCGTG
>CAZWBW010000051.1:0-20162 GCA_964632355.1 uncultured Anaerolineaceae bacterium
GATCTCCACGTTGTCCCAGTGCCACGTGTTCGGGTGACCCGCACCGTCCTTGGTCGGCGTGTAGCTGTGGTGGCCGAACTGGACCACACCCTGCGTCCAGCCAAGGTCCGGGATCGAGGTGTCTTCCCACCAGAAGTCGTAGTCGGGCATGCCGACCTTCAGCCGGTTCCGCGAGATGTGCACCTCGAACGTGTCACGGCGCGACGGATCGGGCTTCAGGAAGGAGTCGTAGCCGACCCACCACTTGCACGAGCCGGTTTCGCGGCGCTGGTGATTCGCGATGATGTTGGCGCACATCTGCATCTCCGCCCCGAGCCGGATGTGCACCGCATTCGCCGGCTCACCCTGGGCGTCGGGCAGCCAGTCCTCGAGCGGCAGCGTGAGGTTCTTGTCCCACGGCGTGATCCAGATGTCCCACCAGTCACGCTCGCTCGTCTTCAGTGTCGAAACGTCCACCCGGATGACCGCTTCACCGTTCGAAAAGTCGACCATGTGGTTCGGGGTGAAGTAGATCATCCCGTACCCCGAAGCGTTGATCGCGGTCATCATGTGGTCCCGGCAGTTGAACACTGCGTCCTCATACTCCGTGACCACGTGCGTCAGCCCGGTGAGCGGGCTTTCGCAAGCCGGGCCGTGCTGAGCGTGAATCGGCTCCAGCTTGAACCACGTCGATGCGTCGCGTGAGTGGACCTGCACGTCGAAGTTCGGATCGTAGTAGAACGACTCCGGACTCGCTGGCTGGCCATCGAACGTCCAGAGGTAGCTCGTCGCGGCGGATGTGCTTCCTCCCCCTATCAGGAGCCACACCGCGCCGAGGAGCACGCCCGCCAGGGCGGCGGGGACCCCCCAGAAGTATCTCGTCATACACAACCTCCCCTTGCTTCAGGCCTCACCGGCCCTTGGCTCCACCTTCGACCCCCTGACGTTTGTTTCTGAGGTCGATGCATTACTCACTCCTTGGCATTTCCCTTTGCTGTCACCGCTCGGCCGCTCATCTCGACTGGGGCGCAACCTATACTTCGGGAACCCGCGTACGCCGCGCCCACTCTGTTCCGGCGGCGGCTCCGCTACGGGCACTGCCCTCGGAGCCGAAATACCCACTTTCCGATAGGCAGATTCCTCCTAATCACGTGGTCGAAGGCCACGCTAGCCCCGGTCCCCGGTTCGAAGTACGGACACCCATCACAAAGATGTAAAAAAACAGGCAAATATGGTTACTACGCAGTAGACGATATGTGACGCAGATCGACACTTCGTCTCGATGTCTCCTCAACCCCTATCGAGTAAGGGGCGCCAACGAGCGCTCGCGGGCGCACGAACCCCGTCCTCTCGTTCGAATACGAAGCCGATCTGGGGATTACGCGAAGAGCCGTTGCTTCTTGCGCACGTGCGCGGTCGAACCAGCCGCCAGGCCGCGCATCCAGTAGGCGAATCGGCCAGCTCCGGTGAGCCGCCGCTGAAGCAGGTTCGAAAGCGTGTCTCCAACCTGTTCAGCGGCGATCCTGCCGATCGCCAGGGCCGCGGCTATGTCGCCACAGCGGAGGTGCTTCGCCAGCACCACGCCCTCGCCGTAGTAGTAGTTCCGCAGCAGCCTCTGCCCGCTCCCATCGCCATACGGCCGTGCGCCCCAGTGCGTCACCGGGTTGTGTGGGTCGCGAGCCACCGCGAACCCCGCTTTCAGCACCCGGTAGTACAGGTCGTATTCCTCGCAGCTCCGGTAGCGTTCGCCCGGACCGATGCGCTCGTCGAAGGGGCCTGTGGCTGCGAATACCTCGCGTCGCGCGAACATGTTCGCACCTGCCCCGCCCCGGATGTGCACGTTGCGAAGGCCCCGCACAACCCGGAATGTGTCGGGCCGGAACTCCGGGACGAACAGCTGTGCTGGGTCGTGGGGGCACGCCACGAGCGCGCCGAAGACCAGCCCGACATCCTCGTGCCGTTCCAGCATGGCCTCGCCGAGGCGGAGCCAGTCGAAGTGCACGGTGCAGTCATCATCGGTGAACGCGAGCAGTGGGGCGGAGCTCGCGCGGATCCCTTCGTTCAGCCCGCGCGACTTCCCCACAGTCCCCGGCCGGTGCAGGTACCGCAGACGAGGATCGCGCGGGAGTTCCGCCGGCTCGGCACTCTGATCGACGACGATGACCTCGAAGCTCGGGTGGTCGTTCTTCAGGAGTGTCGTCACCAGCGCACGAAGCCCTTCCGGGCGATCGCGGGTCGCGACGATCACGGAGATGCGCGGCTGGTCCATCCCAGCGCAACTTGCTCCCGGACGTTGTGGCCGTTGTTGAGCGCAGGTACGGCCCCGAACGGCCCCTCAACCTTGGTTCGATGCCGCCGGCCGACACTTGCACGAGCACACGCGAGGGGGCAGCCATGGAACGCATCCCCGTGGCGGGACCATGGGTCACGGACCGCGAAGTCGAGTACGTTGCCGACGCCGCACGGAACGGCTGGTACGGCCGCTGGAGCGAGTACATCGAACGCTTCGAACGGGCTTTCGCGGACTACGTCGGCGTGCCTTACGCGCTGTCACTGCCCTCGGGCACGGCGGGCATTCACCTCGCGCTGGCGACGCTTGGCATCGGTCCCGGCGACGAAGTCATCGTCCCCGAATCGACGTGGATCGCGTCCGCATCGCCAGCCGTGCTGCTCGGCGCGACGCCCGTCTTCGCTGACATCGATCCCGAGACGTGGTGCCTCGACCCGGCATCCTTCGGGGCCAACATAACGCCGCACACCAAAGCCGTGGTGGTCGTCGACCTCTACGGCAGCATGCCGGACATGGACCAGGTCGAAGCCATCGCGGCGCGCCACGGGATCGCGGTTATCGAAGACGCCGCCGAGGCGCTCGGCTCGGTCTATCGCGGTCGCCGCGCGGGCAGCTTCGGCGTTGCCGGGGTCTTTAGCTTCCACGGCACGAAAACGCTGACCACCGGCGAAGGCGGCATGCTCGTCACGTCCGATCCGGCTTTCTACGAGCGCGCCCGCATCCTCGCCGACCAGGGCCGCAACCCCCGCGAGCGTCAGCGCCTCTGGAACAACGAGCTCGGTTACAAGTTCAAGATGAGCGCGCTCCAGGCCGCCTTCGGCCTCGCGCAGGTCCAACGCGCTGAGGAATTGGTCGCGAGGAAGCGCGAGATCTTCGCCTGGTACAGGGAGCGGCTCGCGGACGTTCCCGGCGTCACCCTAAACGTCGAACCTCCCGGCATCACGAACTCCTACTGGATGACAACGGCGGTGTTCGACCGGGATCTCGGCATCACACGCGAAGGCGCCATGGAGTACTTCGACCGGAATGGCGTCGATACCCGCCCCTTTTTCTATCCCCTCAGTTCGCTCCCGCCGCTCGCGGAGTTCCGCGGAGGCCCGGAGGCTAACCCAGTCGCGTACGACGTCTCCTCACGGGGGATCAATCTCCCGAGTGCCCTCTCGCTGTCGGAGGCGCAGGTCGACCGCGTCTGCGAGCTGATTCGCGAACTCGTCGACGACCCGGCGCTGGCCGCCGCGGCCGCTCCGTCCTCGCGCGCCGGTGCCCTGGCTCCCTAGCTGCGCGGTCCTACGAGCTGACGGCCAACGACGTCCGGTACCCGGCGCACGGGCAGCGTCGCGCAGAACCCGAACAGCCGTGCCTTCGTCCCCGGCGGCAGGTGCGACCGTGCGACCGACGCGAAGTACTCCTCGTACCGGCGGTAGCGCGAGATGGTGGTGCCGATGGGCGTTGCATACCGCGGGTCTAGCACGCGCTGCCATGCGCGGAGGTCGCGCCGCGCCATGTGCGCGGTCGCGTGCCCGGGAAACACGCGCAGGTAGTTCGCGGTTTCCGGCACGGGCACGAACGGCCCCTCGAGCACCAGCTCCGAAAGCAGCGTCACGTCGGCCCACATGTGGCTTCGCATGAGCCGCGTCGCCCGGACCGCCTCGGTCCGCATGAGCCCGAAGATGTATCGAGCCACGCTCGGACGCGGCAGCCCCGTGTACGCCCGGAACCGCTCCGCGGCGTCCGGGCCCGTGAGGTCCGGCTCGGCGCCGAGATCAAAGTCCGGGAGCACCGAACCGTGTTCGTCGATCGCGACCGCCGCCGGATAGGCAACGACGCACTCCGGACGGCGTTCGAGCGTTTCGAGGCACCGCTCGAGCATGTCCGGCGCCAGGAGGTCGTCGTGCGCCATCCACTTGAAGTACTCGGTCTTCGTGGGGCGGAACGCCGCGCTGAAATTCCGCGCGAGCCCGATGTTCCGTGGCCGCCGGAGGTACCGGATGCGACAGTCGCGCCGGGCGAACTCCCGCACGATCTCTTCGGTGCCGTCCGTCGAGGCGTTGTCGTACACAACGAGCTGCCAGTGCGGATACGTCTGTTTCAGGACCGACTCGAGCGCTCCCGACAGGAACCGGTCGCCGTTGTACACCGGTAGGGCGATGGTGATGCGTGGACTCGGCTTAGTGGACAACAGCTTCCCCCTCGCTTGCGGTTAGCGCGAATTCCCGCACCTCCGGCACGGGCACCAGCAGTCGCCCGCCGCGGCGCAGGTACTCAGCCTGTTGCCGCGCGATCTCGTCCTTGAAGTTCCACGCGAGGAGCAGCACCACGTCCGGCTGTTCTTCGAGCAGCGCCTCGACCTGCCGGATCGGGATCCGCGAACCGGGCATGAGCAGCCCATGCTTGTACGGGTTCCGATCGACGACGAAATCGATGCTCTCGGTGCCGAGGCCGCAGTAGTTCAGGAGCGTTGCTCCCTTGGCTGCCGCTCCGTAGGCGGCGATCCTGCGTCCCTCCCGCTTGAGCGACGCGAGCGTTGAGAGGAGGTCCGTCCGAAGCCGCTCGACGCGCGCCCCGAAGTTCTCGTAGTACTCGAACCGGGTCAGCCCCTTCGCCTCCTCGGCCGCCAGGTATTCGCGCACCCGTGCCGAAGGACGCTCCACAGGTTCGATGTGCCAGCGCAACGTCCCGCCGTGCAGCCACGGGAAGTACTCGACGTCGTTCAGGTAGAGGCCATGCCGCCGCACAAGGCGGTCGACCGCGGTGCAGGAGAAGTAGCAGTGATGCTCGTGGTAGATGGTGTCGAATTCGCAGTGGTCGATCAGGTCCCGCACGCACGGGTTCTCGACGGTGATCAGCCCGTCGTCCTTGATCAGTTCGCGGATGCCCGCAACGAACCCATTCAGATCCGGGACGTGCGCCATCACGTTATTCGCGATGATCACGTCCGCCCGCTGCCCCTCCGCCCGCAACTGCTTCGCAAGTTCGAGGCCAAAGAATTCGCGCAGCGTGGGCACACCCGCGGCTTCGGCGGCAGCTGCCTGGTCCGGCGCGGGATCGATGCCCAGCACCGGGATTCCCTCGGCCGCGAAGTTCTTCAGCAGGTACCCGTCGTTGCTCGCGATCTCCACGACGAAGCTCTCCGGCCCGAGGTTTCGGGACGCGATAAGGCCCGCTGCGTGTTCGCGCGCATGCTCGAGCACAGCCGGCGAAAACGACGAGAAGTACAGGTAGTTGTCGACGAACAGCACCTTTGGCGGCACGTTCTCGGTTACCTGGACGAGCGTGCACTCCGGGCAAAACGCCACCGCCAGCGGATAGGCCGGCTCCTCTTCGATGGGCGTGCCCGGCGGAACCAGTGCGTCCGCGAGCGGCGTGTTGCCGAGCGACAGGAACTCTCGAATGGCCGGGTTCCCGCACGATCGGCACGTCTCTTGCCTGGTCATAACGTCGCTGCCCCACTCGCCACCGGGATGTCCGCGCGGCGAAGCGATGCGTCTAGCACACCGTCCGCCTGCAGCTGCTTGACGCGTGCGATTCGCTGCAGCCGGGACCCTTCGAGGTCCTCGATCGTCAGCCCGTGCGCCCGGTACGCGTCGTACAGTTCCCCGACGCCCTGCCGGACCGTCCACTGCGGTTCGAACCCGGGCAGCGTTTGCAGAATCCTGTCGCAGTTCACGCGATAGTTGCGAATGTCCGGCCCTGCGGTCGCGCTGAACCGGATCGAGCTCCCCGGCACCACCGACTCGACGATCTCCGCCACTTCGCGGATGCGGTAGTTCTCCGTGGTTCGCCCGACGTTGAACGCCCGCCCGTGCACCATTTCTCGGGGCGCTTCGAGTGCCGCAATGAACGCTCGGCCGATGTCCTCGATATGGACCAGCGGCCGCCACGGCGTGCCGTCACTTTTCAAGAGCACCTCGCCGGTGGTGAGGGCATAGCCCACGAGATTGTTCACAACGAGGTCGCCACGGAGCCGTGGCGAGAACCCGTACGCCGTCGCGTTTCGAAGGAACGTCGGAGAAAAGGTCTCTGATGCGAGGCGCGCGATAGCCTGCTCCGCGAGGATCTTCGACTCCCCGTACGGCGTCACCGGGTTGAACCCCGCACCTTCGTCGAGGAGGTCGGTGCCGCCTGCGCCATAGAGGCTGCACGAAGACGAGAACAGGAACCGCGAGACGCCGGCAGCCTTCGCAGCTTCGGCCAGCCGCACCGATGCCCGGTAGTTGATGTCTATCGTGCAGTCGCGGTTCAGGTCGCCCACCGGGTCATTCGAAATCGCGGCCAGGTGAATGACGGCATCGAACCCGGCAAGCATTTCCGGTTCGACATCGCGAACGTCGATACGCAGCGACCTCACCGGGGCCGGCTCGGGGCCAAGTACACACTCGCTGTACAGCCCGGAATCAAGGCCCGTCACATCGTGACCGCGCGCCTGAAGCATGGGCACGAGCACGCAGCCGATATACCCTTCGTGGCCTGTTACCAGCACGTTCATGAGGTCCATACCCTCCACGCCGGCTCGCTTTCCCAGAGCATCTCCAGGTATTCGCGGTCCCGGATTGTGTCCATGCACTGCCAGAAGCCCTGGTGCCTGTAGGCCATCAGTTGGCCGTCGTGGGCCAGGCGGGTCATCGGCTCCCGCTCGAAAATCGTTTCGTCGCCGTCGATGTAGTCGAACACCTCCGGCTCGAGGACGAAGAAAGCACCGTTGATCCAGTACCCCGCTCCGGTGTCTGGCTTCTCCGTGAAGTCGACAACTTCGTTGGCTTCGAGCTGCAGGTGGCCGAAGCGTGCCGGCGGCTGCACCGCGGTCAGCGTCGCGATCTTCCCGTGCGACCGGTGAAACTCCAGCAGCCGATGCAGGTCAACGTTCGAAACACCGTCGCCCCAGGTCAGCATGAACGTGCCGTTTCCCAGGTACGGAGCCAGCCGCTTGATACGCCCGCCGGTCTGTGTTGAGAGACCGGTGTCGATGAGGTCGACCTTCCAGCGAGGCGGCGTCGACTCGTGGCGATGCACGGAACAGTCGCGGAAGTCGACGGTGAGGTTGCTCGTCAGCGAGGCGAAATCGACCATCCACTTCTTGATGTAATCGCCCTTGTACCCCAGCGCGATTACGAACTCGTCGAAGCCGTACGCCTCGTAGTACTTCATGATGTGCCAGAGAATCGGCCGACCGCCGATCTCCACCATTGGTTTAGGGCGGATGTCCGTTTCCTCGGAGAGGCGCGTCCCGCGCCCTCCGGCCAGGATCGCGACTTTCATGTCAGCCCCCTCGACGGTGAAGGTGACAATAAAACCGCTGTGTGTCGGAGATGTTGAGGGTCAGGCAGGCAGCAATTTGCCCTTACCTCACCGGCCGCTCGCAACCTTCCGGAATGTGCTCGCTCATGCCGCCTGTGGCCGTGGTTCCCGCCAACTGAAGCTCAACAGGCGCGCAACCCTGCAACCATACCGTCGGCTTCCCAACCACAAACAACGGAGCGAGCGAGATGTCGAGCGTTGGCCTGCCCATAACTACGTCGGTCCAGCCCAAGGACGACGTGCTTGCCCGCTCAGTGGGCAACGAGACGGTCCTGCTCGACCTCGAGTCAGGCATCTACTACACGCTGAATTCTGTCGCTGCCACCGTGTGGAGCGCCCTCGAACGCGGGCAGACGCCCGAGCAGGCTGTCGTCCTTGTCGTCGATCGATACGACGTCGACGAGGCCACCGCCACAGCCGATGTCCAGGAGCTCCTCCAGGACCTGCTGGACAACAACCTCGTGGTCGTCGGATGAGGAAAACCAGGCTGGTCCGCGCCGCCGACACCCTTCGCGGGGCCTGGCTGCTGGTTCGCGTGCACCTGCTGTTCTGGTTTGGCGGTCGCGAAGCCGTGGCCCGCGCGACTGCGGAAGCCATGCGAACGGTGCCCGCCACCCAGGCCGAGCTGGACGCCCGTGGCGTGGACGCCTGGCATACCGCGCGAGCCGTCTGGCGAGCACGGCGCCTCCTGCCCCTGCGTTCGCAGTGTCTCCACACCGCACTCGCGCTGCGTGCGCTCTTTCAACAGAAGGGATGCCCGGCAGCTGTGCGTGTGGGTGTCCGGGCTGTCGGCGAAGACGCGCACGCCTGGGTCGAGATCGGCAACTTCGTCCTCGACTACCAGCGCGTGAGCGACCAGTTCCAGCCTTTTATCCCTCGCCAGCCGGAGGTCGAGCTATGAGCGGTGTCATGGCGATCCTGTCTCTCGACGGCAGCCCGGTGCCCCCCGAGCTCACCCGCGCCCAGCTCGCCGCTATCGCGCATCGCGGCGAATGGGAACCGCGCCTCTGGGAAGGCGAGGGAATCGCACTCGGGCACGCGAACATGCCCCGCACACCCGAAGCCGAGCGCGAGTTCCTCCCTGCCTGCGACAGCACCGGCCGCTACTGGATCACCTGGGATGGCCGCCTCGATAACCGCGACGAGCTCGCGCGCCTCCTCGGTCTCGACCGGGACCGTGCCGCAGAGATGACGGACGCTGATTACGTGCTCGTCGCGTATCGAACCTGGGGCGACGACTGCGTCCTTCACCTGCTGGGCGATTGGGCAGTTGTTATCTGGGATAACGTCGCTCGCCGGCTGTTCGTTGCGAAGGACCCCGTCGGCTACCGGCAGCTCTTCCGCCGGACCTGGAACGGCTTCCTCATCGTCGGCTCCGAACCGCTGCAGTTGTTCGCCGGTACGGGCGACACCCCGACCCCCGACAGGGAGTACACGCTCCGCTACCTCGCCGGGGCTGTGCAGGACGAGGACCGGAACTGGTTCGAAGGCGTCTCCAACATCCATGGCGGCGAGCGCATCGCTGCCAGCGAATCCGGCATCCGCTCGGAGCGCTACTGGACGCACCCCCGGATAACGCCACGGCCATACAAACGCCCCCAGGAATACGTCGAAGAATTCAAGTCCATCTTCGAGGACGCCGTTCGCGCCCAACTCCGCTCGAACCGCCCGATAGGCATCTATCTCAGCGGCGGGTTGGACTCGTCTTACATCGCTGCGATCATCGCGAAGCTCGGCTCGCCCTTTGTTGCGCTAAACGCATATGACTCCGGGGGGACGCTTCTCGACGAGCGGCACTACGCCCGGATGGTCGCCAACCACCTCGGCGTCGACCTGCAAGAGGTCGATATCAGCGACTGCTGGAGCATCAGCAGCAGGTGGATTCCCGACTCGGCGCTCGATAGCCCGTTCGTTCCCGGGCAGGGCGCCAGTCAAATTCGCCTCGGCGAACTCATGCGTCAGCAGGGCGTTGGTGTCGTCTTTGGCGGCCAGGGCGGCGACGAGTGCTTCACTGGCCCGGACTACTACCTGGCAACTGCGGTCGCCAGCGGGCAGTTCCGGTCAGCATGGCGGCTCGCACGGCTCAACCGCTCTCGCCGGCGAGCGCTCAGGACGCTTCTGAAGCAGTGCTATCGCGGACTGGCGCCGCACCAGGTGCAGGCTGCGATTGACACCCTTCGCAGGAAGCCCTCGCCGGACGGGGACCGGCCGGTGGTCCCTTTGCGCGACGGGTGGGAGGACATGACCTGGCATCGGGAGCGGGTGCTCGCATGGAGCACCCGCACAGCCCTTCGAGCCGACTGGGAGGCGTACCGGCAGGATCTCTGGCTCGAAGTCTCGTGGCGCGATCGGCATGAGGCGCACCGCTATCGCATCGATCGCCGGCAACCGCTCCTCGACTTACGGATTGTCGAGTTCATGGCATCCGTCCCGCCCTGGTACCAGCGCTTCCGGGGCCGGCCGAAGGACCTCCTCCGCGAAGCGGAGTACGACGTGCTCCCCCGCGAGATTCCCGATCGCATGGATTCGTCCCTCTACGACGACCTGTTTCACAGGGGTATGCGGGCCGAGACCGAACGGATACGGACGGCCGAAGGCGCGCTCCGTGACTTCCTCAACCTGCGCTTCGATTTGGTCGCAACGCTTTCGAGCGGAGCGGAAGAGCAGCGTGTTCACTGGCCCGCCTCCCGGGCCCTTACAACCGGGCTTTGGCTCGCGAACCTACGCGCCCCGGAACCACTCGAGAAGATTCCTCTCGAGCTCAGTTCCGTTTGACCGCCGTTCCTGGCGGATCCAGCAATGAAAGGAGGTGAACTCGGATGAAGTACGAGACTCCGAAGCTTTCCCGGCTTGGCGATCTCCGCGAACTCACCAACGGTTTCTCCGGGGGTGGGTGGGATGGTGGCTCCAACAGGAAGAGCTACTCGCCGCCCAACGACTCCTAGTTCAACGCACCGGGGCGCGTGCTGGGCGCACCTGAGACCCGTCTTGGGCGCGCCCAGCCCCCACTCCCTATCTCATTGAGGCGAGTTGTGACTGTTCGTCCATCTGTCCGTTCCATTCCTGGACCCGGCAGTACCGCACAGTGCTACGCCGGCCCGGCCGGGATCGTTCGCTCCGAGTTCCCGTTTCGCGATCTGCATCAAGTTTCGGCTACGGGTGCGACGTTCGAACTCGGCCGGGCCACCTCGCCTCTGAGCGTGGAGGGTGTGCAGGTCCGGGCCCTCTGGGATCCCGAGCGGAACGTGCACACCCTGCGCGTGTTCGAAAACGAAGCCGGTCTGACCTGGGACGTCGCTGAAGTGGGCAGGTTCCACGTCGATGCGACAGGCCACATTATCACCTACGACCTGGAACCAGGGGCGCTTCTCAGCGACGCCGAGAACATGCTCGTCGGCCCGGTTCTTTCGGTCGCCGGCCAGCAGGCCGGCCACGTCATGCTGCACGCGAGCGCCGTCGAGTTCGCCGGTGGCGCCATCGCCTTCTCGGGGCCATCCGGGTTTGGGAAGTCGACGCTCGTCGCCTCGTTCCGTGATGAGCAACTCCCCCTGGTGTCCGACGACGTGCTGCCGGTGCGGTTCGAAGACCAGGTGCCCGTCGCTGTTCCCTACCTGCCGAAGATCAAACTCTGGGCCGAAAGCCTCGCCGCGCTCGGGGCCGATTGCGACGCGTTCGACCCCATCCTTTCGTGGCGCGACAAGCGACGCGTAAAGGTGGAGGCCTGGGGCCAGCCGGGACGCGAACCAGTCCCGCTTCGCGCGCTCTACCTGCTCGCACCGCGCCAGGACCCGGAGACGCCCACGACGTTCGAGACAGTCGAACCCGGGCGCCGGTGGCAGGCCGTGCACGCCTGCATGTACATGGTCGACATGCTCCGCGGCAGGCGCGCTGCTGTGGCGTTCGACGCCGCTATCCGCCTGGCCGAATCCGTTCCCGTTCGCGTCGTCAGCTACTACCGGTCGTTCGAAACTCTCCCCGCGCTGCGAGAAGCCATCCTGCGGGACGCTGAGCAGGTGACCCGATGACAGGTCCGATGGTCGAACTTCGCGGGATTCATAAAGCGTTCCCCGAGCGTTCGTTTGCTCGCACCCTTCGCATCCGCAGCAAGCCGGTAGCCTCGCGCCAGGTTCTTCGCGGAGTCGATCTCACGGTGCACCAGGGCGATTTCCTTGCGCTGCTGGGAGCGAATGGGGTCGGCAAGACGACCGTCCTCAAGATCATCGCCACGCTTCTCCTCCCCGACGCCGGCTCCGCCCGGGTCCTCGGGAAGGACGTGACCGCGAACCGCGCCACCGCTGCGAAGCACGTTGGCTACGTAATGGCCGACGAACGCAGCTTCCACTGGCGCCTCACCGCCGAAGAGAACCTCATGTTTTTCGCCCACCTCGATCGCCTGCCGCGCGATGAGGCCCGGGCCCGCGTCCGCGAACTCCTCGCTCGCCTCGACCTCGAATCGGCGGCCAACAAGCCCTTCGGCCAGTTCTCGACCGGGATGAAGCAGCGCCTCGCTGTCGCCCGTGCGCTCCTCAAGCGTCCCCGCGTCCTCCTTATGGACGAACCAACGCGAAGTATCGACCCCGCCCACGCGGCGGCCGTCTGGCAGCTCGTGCGCGACGAAGTCGCCGCCGTCGATGGCTGCCTGGTCGTCGTTACCCACCAGGTGCAGGAAGCGCTGTCACTCTGTACGCGGGTCGCCATCCTCGCCGACGGCCAGGTCGCGCTCGATACCAACGCCGATGCGATGGAGCGGTACGCCGGCCGCCTCAGCGGCCTGTCGCTTTCCGTCCGCTCCCTGCCGAGCGGTGGCCTCGACCGGCTGCGGGCCGTCCCCGGCGTCCGGGAAGTCCGCGTGGCTTCGCAGGTCGGCGGCGAACAGTTCCTCGAGATCTGGACCGCCGACGGCGACCTTCCCCTCGCCGGCCTGATGAGCGAAATCACCGGCATGGGGGCAGCGGTCTGCTCGCTGCAACGCGCGACGCCGCTGCAGGCGGTCGTCGAACGGCTGCTCATCCCCAACGGCACGGAGGGGAGGCAGTGAACGCTCTCATGGCCTTTCTCTGGCGCGACTTCCGCGTGGCCTGGAGCTACCGCGCGACCTTCTTTTTCCAGGCCGGCAGCCTTGTCTTCTCGCTCGTCAGCTTGCGCTTCGTCTCCGACCTCATTGGGCAGTCCAGCCCCCGGGGCCTGGCGGAGTACGGGGGTGACTACTTCTCGTTCGTGAGCCTCGGTCTCGGCGTTAGCCTCCTCGCGTACCCCGTGACGAAGAGCTTCGCGCAGGCCGTTCGCGCGGCCCAGGTCACCGGCACGTTCGAAGCGATGTTGACCACCCGGACGCCCGCGAGTGCCGTCGTGTTCTACTCCGGGCTCTACCCGATTGTTGTCGCCTGCGTCCAGCTCGCCGCCATGTGGGTGATTGCGGCGTTCGCCCTCGGCGCCCAGTTCCACGTGGCCGATCTCCCGCTCCTGCTGCTCGTGCTGACGATGACGCTCGCCGTGCTTGCAGGAATCGGACTGTGTTCGGCGGCGTTTGCCATCGCCTTCAAACAGAACGAACCCCTGACCAACGCGTTCCTGGCCGGGTCGATGCTTGTCAGCGGCATCATGTACCCGACGAGCGTCCTGCCGGGATGGCTCGAGCGGATCGCACCGCTCCTCCCGCTCACCCACGCGCTCGAACTCACCCGCGCGCTCTTCCTCGAAGGCGCCAGCACGTCCAGCATCGGCGTGCACTTCGCCGCCCTCGCTGCGTTCGCGCTGCTCCTCCCGTTCGGGTTCTTCGTGCTTCAGCAGTCAATCACCTGGGCCCGCCGCTCGGGCTCCCTATCCCAGTACTAGGAGCAAACGTGCCGCCACGCCCTCTCCCCACTCTCCTTCGTTCGGCACTCGCAGGCGACCGCCCCACGGCCTCGCCAGCGCTGACCCGCGCGTTGCTGGAGGTCGAGGATGAGTTCGCCCTGGCCGAACTTGCTGGCCGTCACCGCGTCGCATCGTGGCTTGCCGCCCTCATCGCATCGGAGCCCACCCTGGCGGCGAACCCGCGGTTCGAACCGGTTCGCCGGGCCGCCGAGGGCGAGGCGATTCACACCATGCTCATGCTGGCAGAGCTCCGCCGCCTTCTGCGTACGCTCAACGAACGCGATATCCCCACCGTCGTGCTCAAGGGTCCCGTGCTGGCCGAGCGGTACTATCCCGAACCCTCGCTCCGCCCGTTCGGTGACGTCGATCTATTGATCCACGAGAGCGACCTCGAGACCGTGACCGCGCTACTCCGGGAGCGCGGCTACATCGAAAAGAACGCACACGAGCCACACAACGGGCGGCTCCATCATTGCCACGGGCTCTTTCAGCGCATCATGCGACACCCCGATTCGGGCGCGATCATCGAGATCCACTGCGACCATCTGCAAATCGGTCTCGAACCCGTGAGCATGGACGAAATCTGGGAACGCTCCGAGCCGATCGCCTTCGGCAACCAGGTCGCCCGTTCGCTGGCCGTCGCCGATCTCTTCGTGCAACTCTGCGTGCACCTCAACCGTCACGGGTTCGAGCGTCTCATCTGGTTTAAGGACCTCGACCTGCTGATTCGGCAGGGTGTCGTCGACTGGACCGAAGTGCGCGCCCGTGCCGAACAGGAAGAGTGCGTCGACAGCCTTTCGTACACTCTCTGGCTGCTCGAACGCATGTTGCGAACGCCGCTGCCTCCCGAAGCGCGGGCGCTTGCGAGGGCCCAGGGGCGGGTCTCGCGGGCCATCTACCGCGCGCTCTGGCCTCCGAAGAATGTGCTGGGCCTCGTACCACAGCGCCAGTGGCGGTTGCGTCGCGTGGTTCAGTTTGCTCCCGAAACCGGGTTCTTCCGGGGCGGCCTGCCCTCGCTCATGTTGCCCGGGCGCCGGCGGGACAAGCTCGCGGTGCTGGCTGCATCGGCCCGCTCCACGTTTCGCCGGGTCCGAGGAGTCACCCCCTGACTACATGGCGACTAGTCGTCACCTAGTCGCTCCCCTAGTCCCTTAGGGTAGTCATAACATTAGGCGTAAAATCGTCTGAACTGCGGATATGGTTTCAGGGTGTTCACCGATAGTATCCGGAACCATGACCAAACGTCCCCAGGTTGAGCTACCGTCCCTCGCGTTAACTTTTCATGAGTTGCGCGCTCCCCTTGGCTTCGTTGCGAGTGCCGCCACCCTGATCGCGGACGAGGCATCTGAACCTGTAATGCAGGAGCAGGCGCTCATGATCATGCGGGCCGCAAACCGCATGCTCACCTCCGCCCGGGCGGTACTCCTGGCCGCTTCGAGCGCTCCACCGCCAACCGACCAGTTCTTCGACCTCCACGCCTCAATTCAGCACGTGATCGATGACATGCGCTGGACGGGCCTGCGGATGGAGCAGAACGGCCCGCACCAGGGTCCAGTCGTCACCGGCTCGGCCGAGGAATTCGAAGCCCTCCTATCTTCGCTGCTTTTGAACGCCTGGGATCACGGTGATCGCGCCCATCCGGTCGTGGTGAACGTCCACGAAGGCGCCAACCAGGTATCGGTTTCGGTTACAAACCGGTGCTCAGCTACACCGCGGCACAACGGACTGGGCCTCGGCACAGTTGTGGTATCCCGCCTGGCGGAGCGCATCGGCGCTGCCGTCACCTACCAGGAGCGGGATGGCTGGTTTACCAGCCTCATCGAACTGCGGCCACGAGGAGCCGCGCTCCCATGACTGTTTCGCTGACCGTAGAGGCCACCCCCGGCTCCCGCAGGCAATTTACATTTCGTAATGCCTTCGCGCCTGGGACACATCTTCGTATGATTTACTCTGGTGCGATCCACTCAGCACTTTCGTTAAGAAGGGCCCGTCTGTACAGGTTGCGCACAAGTGATAAGAGTTCGCACCCGTACACCAAAAAGTTCGAAACCATATTGACTCTTGTAGTTGACAATCCCTAGATTGACATCCTATTTCCCTGGCGGGGTAATTGCATAATGTGTTCTGCTGATCCAGCCGCGGGCGCCGCACAGGTCCCGCGATGGCACAGCGCATCCCCTGGCGCTGGCCCAAATCGTCGGCCGATTCGCCTCTGTGTTCGCTCCAGCGAAAGCATCGCGTCCACCCTCATCACCGCGTACCTGAAGTCCAACTGTCCCGATGCCGAGGTCTTCCAGGAAAACGATAACGCAACCTTTGGGGGCGTTCGCGTTGAGCTCGCAGGTAACGGCAGGTGGATGTTCGTGGCGGCGAGTTTTGAAGAAACCGCGCACCTGGCCCGCGCTGTAGCCGAAGGCGCGTCCGCCGCAATCTCCCTCGGCGCACGGCCCGAGGAAATGCAGCTCGCGCTCCAGGCGCTTATCAGCGGGCACGGCTTCTACCTTTCGCCCTCCTCCGCACGCTGGATGGCCGAGGCAGCCCTCGCCCGGTCGGAGCCCCACGCCGAAGAGCGCCCCAGCGACCTCCCGGCGCTTACCGCTCGCGAGCAAGAAGTCCTGTACCTCGTGTCTGAAGGGCTGAGCAACGAGGAAATCGCCCGTGCGCTCACCATCTCGGCCAACACGGTGCGCACGCACCTCCATTCGCTTGCCCTGAAGCTCGAAACGAACAGCCGCGCCAGCCTCATCGCGAAGGCGCGCGACTTGCTCCCGGCCAGCCGCGGGCCCGAGCCCGTGCTGCTCATCGATAGAACAGCCTGAGAGGTCGCCCCCATGCTTGCTCTCGTTGTCGAAGACGACCAGGACTACGCATCCATCATCGAGTACACCCTGAAGCGCGGCGGGCATGACGTCGTCGTCGCACTCACCAGCAGCGCCGCCATCAACTTCTGCAAGCGAAAGCGCCCCGAGCTGGTGTTGCTCGACGTTCGCCTGCCCGATGGCTCCGGCTACGAACTCTGCAAGGCCCTGCGGCAGTCCAACCCGGACCTCCCCATGCTCTTCCTTTCGTCCATGGACTCGCCTGCCGCCATTGTCGAAGGCCTCCAGCAGGGCGCCGATGACTACCTCACCAAGCCCTTCCACCCGTCCGAGTTGCTTGCCCGTGTCTCGGCGATCGTTCGCCGTGCCGGCCGGTCGGCTCCCGGGGCCGAGCGCGCCGCGCGCCGCATCGAAACCAGCGGGTTCGTCGTTGACCTCGACGAATCCCGGGCACACTACCTCGGGCGCGATCTCCAGTGCACCCCAACCGAGATCGAAATTCTTGCGGAACTTCTCAGCTACCCCGGTGAAGTGCTGAGTTACCAGTTCCTCACCAACAAGATCTGGGGCTATACCAACGTTCACGATTCGACCATGCTCAAGGGCCACGTGAGCGCCCTTCGCCGCAAACTCCGCGAGGCCAACGTGCCCGATCGGCTGGTCCAGACCGTACATAACGTTGGCTACACCTTCATGCCCGAAGTGGATGGGGAGTGACCATGCGCCTGGCAGTTGTCGAATCCGGGGACATGGCAGCGGAGCTCTTCTCCTTCGCAGCCCGCAACCAGTCTCACAGCGTCGTCTCCCTACGGAGCCCGGAAGAACTCCTGAAGCCGTTGCCGTTCCCCCCGGCCGCAGTCGCGCTGTTCGACTCCGGGAAGGGGGGAATCGACGCAAACACCGTTGCAAGCGTCCGCAAGGCGCTGCCGGAAGCCGCGATGGTAGTGGTCAGCCCATCGCGCTCGCCGGAGCAGCGGACGGAACTCCTTCGCGCCGGCGCCTTTGATGTCGTGGGCCAGCCTGTCGACCCGTTCGAGCTCCTGCTGAAGCTCTCGACCTGGTCCGCTCGCAGCGGTCCGGAAGACGCATCCGAACTGCGGGTTGAGCTCTCCGACCTGATGGTTGACGCCGAACGTTACCGTGCAACCAAGAACGGCCAGCCGCTGAACCTCACTCCGCTGGAGCTTCGAATTCTCTACTGCCTGGCCGCTCACTCGCCGAACCTCACCCCCTCCGAGCGCCTGCTCTCGTTCGGCTGGGGCATCCTCGAGGATCCGGACACATCGCTCATCCGGACGCACGTCTGCCACATCCGGCGCAAGCTCGAAAAGGCCGGCGGCAAACCGTTCACCATCAAGTCGAAGCACACCCTCGGGTATACGCTCACCATCGAACCCTGAGGCTGTTTCCGGACTCGCGTTCAACACCTGCCGAACAGGGCTCCTTCATCTTCGAGGGAGCCCTGTTTGCTGGAGTCGCGCAATGCCCCCTGCGCTACCACATCGCCTGGTTGGCCCTGTCCCAGTCTTCGAAGGGGACGGCGACGCAGCCGTCAACTTCTGCCTCGACGCAATCCGCCGGGGCGACGGCGCCTGGGTCGCGACCGCCAATCTCGATTACCTCGCCCGGGCCCGCCGCGACCCGGAACTCCGCACGCTACTGAAGCAGGCCTCCATCGTCGTCGCCGATGGTGCGCCAGTTGCGTGGCTGGCCCGGATCGCCGGGGCGCGGCACACCACGCGCCTCGCCGGTGTCGATCTCGTCGCCGAGCTCTTCCAGCGCTCAACGCAGCCACTCCGGGTTGCGCTCTACGGCTCCACTCCACGCATCGCCGAAGCAGCAGCGGCGCGGTTCCAGGCCACCTACCCCAACGTCCAGGTCGCGGCCGTCATCTGCCCACCCTTCGCTGAGCGAACGCCCGCACAGGAGGCATACGAGCGCGGGCTGCTGTGCTCGGTTGCGCCCGACGTTGTGCTCGTCGCGCTCGGGTGCCCGAAGCAGGAGCACCTCATCGCCAGCTACCGCGAGGCCTGTCCCGGGGCGGTCTGGATTGGCGTGGGCGGCACGTTCGACTTCTATGCCGGCCGCCGGCGGCGCGCACCCCGCGTCGTTCAGCGTATCGGCGGCGAATGGCTCGTTCGTCTTGCCCAGGAACCGGGGAGGCTTTGGCGCCGCTACTTTCTCCACGATATCCCCGCCCTCTTCGCAACGGCGCCGTTCTGTCTCGCTGCTCGCCTTCGAACGCGCTCAACCTCACCCGCAACCGAGTGACCACCTGACTGTCTCTCTACAACGTGTTTACAGCCTGCCCGCAATCATTTGCTACGAACACGGGGCAACCGGCCCTGTTGGAGTCAGCCCGGTTCCTCCGCGATTCGAACCGAGACACCTTTCCGGTTCACGGGGCGGAGCTAATCGGGGGTACAGCCGGGAGACCGAGTCCATGAAGCAGGTAACCCAATGCCTACCTCCACCGGCCAAGAACTATCCCGGCACCCACCCGAGAGCGTGAACGGCTCAACCGACACCACGCCGGAGGGCTCCGCGGACCTCCTTACCTTCGTCCTGCACCGGCGCTCATACCCGGCGGCCGAAATCATTTCCATGCTCATGCACAACGGCCTGAGCGTGACCGACCGCCCCCTCGACGATCAATCGCTCGAGCTCGTCCGGCAACTCGAACCACGCGTCATCATCCTCGCGCTCGAATCAGGCGACGATCGCGATGTCGAAGCCGTGCAATCGCTCCGCCAGGTGAGCGACGCCTACATCATCCTCTACGTTCGGCGGCCGGACCTCGGGGGAGTCGCGCGTGCCATCGAAGCCGGCGCCGACGTCTTCCTCCGCGAATCCGATGGCATCCAGCTCCTCGAAGCCTTCATCAAGAGCTTCGTGCGCCGCGATGCCTCCGGCACCGCGCACCGCGCGCCCGTCAATGTCGTCGGCGACCTGACGCTCCGGCCTGCTCAACGGCTCGTTGAATGCCGCGGCAAGAGCGTCCGGCTTACCGCGCTGGAGTTCGCGATCCTGTCCGCGCTGGCATCGTCGCCCGGCCAGGTCATGTCCCCCGTCGCCATCCTCCAGGCCGCGGGCATTCCAGATCCGCGCCCCTCCACGGTCAGCCAGCTCAAGGTGCACGTGCTTCGCATCCGCCGGAAGCTCCGCGAGATCTGCCCCGATCACGAGTACATCGTGAATCTGCGGGGCGCGGGCTACATGCTCGACCGCTCCGGCGGCCCCGACTGACGCACAACATCGCCTCAACAGCTCCCCAACAGCGATCCACCTGGGCGCCCCGTAACGTAGGCCCCGCGAGGTTTCCGCGCGTTTTGCGAAGAACGGCAGAGTTGCGAGGGGAGTGACGCTAACCTTCCGTGCCGTTCACGCGTTGCAATTCGTAGCGGGGCCGCGGGCGGGGGGACGTATGTGCCGAGACTGCCAGGGGAGCAAGAGCATGGAGCGCCGGAGTCGCACAGCGGGGTTTGAACCTCAATCGTTCAGGTCGGCCCTCCGCGTCGCTCACCGCCTTTCTGACGAGGTTGCTCGCCTTGGCGCCTACGCGCTCACAAACCAGAGCCGGGCAGAAGCAGCCGCACACGAGATCGTCGAAACGTTCGAATACCTCTGTTCGGAACGCAGCAATGCCGACGAGGTCGATGCCCTCGCTCAGAACGTCGTCGATCGGCTCATGCGCCTGAAACGGTTGCTCTCAACCCCCGCAACCATTCGCACCGTCCCCGAACCTGTTCGCGCCACCATCTTCGCAGAAATGGCGGCGCTGGACGGTACCGTTTCCGAATTCCTTCGCTCCCGCTGGCCAGGCCCCGGCACTCCGCCGCCGACCTCACGAATCCGCCGCCCGCCGCGGGGCTGAACACTCTTGCCCGCCGCGATCCGACCTCGCAGAATCGGATGTAGGGAGA
>CAZWBW010000052.1:0-7632 GCA_964632355.1 uncultured Anaerolineaceae bacterium
CCGTGAGGTCAAACATCGGTGCCACTCCCGGGGCCCGGCGCTGGTGCACCGGGCCCGAATCTCGTTCGGGAGTTCTACAGGTTCTCGCGATAGAACGCCAGCATCTTCTCCCAGGCCTTCTTCGATGCCTCTTCGTTGTAGACGTCCGGGCGTTCGTCGTTGAAGAAGGCGTGCTGTGTGCCGGGGTAGGTGATGAACTCGAACCGCTTGTTGCGGCGGCTCAGTTCCTGTTCGTACGTCGGGATGTTCGGGTTCACGAAGTCGTCGTGCTCGGCCCAGAACGCGAGCACCGGCGCGGTCAGCCCGTCCCAGTCGTACTGCACGGCCGGGTGGCCACCGTAGAAGTCGACGCAGGCGCCGACATCGTCGCCTTTCTTGCAGGCGGCGAAGAGGCTGAGCGCGCCGCCCATGCAGAAGCCAACCGTGCCGACCGGCCCACCGGTGAGCTCCTTGAGGTAGTTGATGGCGCCGCTCAGGTCCTTTTCGGCCTGTTCGATCTTCATGGCCATCATCAGCTTCCCGGCCTCGTCCGGCTCATCGACCACCTTGCCGTGGTAGAGGTCGGGGGCGAGCGCTACGAAGCCTTCCTTCGCGAAGCGGTCGCAGATGTCCTTGATGTTGCTGTTGAGGCCCCACCATTCCTGGATAACGATGACGCCCTTGCCGGTTCCGCTTTCGGGTTTCGCCAGGTAGCCAGAGGCCTGTCCGCCGTTCGAAGCGAAAGTGACGGTCTCACCCATGTCCATCCTCCTGTGGTTGCGGGCGCGTCGACCACGCCCGGTCTTCGGCGTAGCCTACCCGACGGCACAACCACGCCGTTCGCTGCATTTTCGCACCGTTGGCACGCGGGTGGTCGCTGCGAACCGGCAGCCCGGCCGGACCGCGTAGAATGCAGGCACTCTTCACGGGGGATTTCGCACCATGTCCGAAGTTGTGCTGTACGAACAGGATGGCGCCGTCGCCATCATCACCCTGAACCGCCCCGAAGCGCTCAACGCGATGAACGCCGACCTGCTGAACCGCCTGCTCGAACTCACCACGCAGGCAGCCGAAGACCCGGCGGTCCGCTGCGTCGTCATCACGGGTGCGGGCCGCGCCTTCTGCGCCGGCGGCGATGTGAAGGGCATGGCCGCCCGCAACGAAGGGGGCAGCGGTGGCGAAGACCTGGTCGGCCGCGCCGATGTCCTTCGCCAGCAGGAAGAAGTCTCGCGGCTGCTCTACGAGATGCCGAAGCCGACGATCGCGATGGTGAACGGCCACGCTGTCGGCGCCGGGTTCAGCCTCGCGCTGGCTGCCGACCTCCGCGTCGCGAGCGACCAGGCGAAGTTCGGGACCGCGTTCGCCCGGGTCGGCTTCAGCGGCGACTTCGGTGGCACGTGGCTGCTTCAGCGGCTCGTTGGCCCGGCGAAAGCGAAGGAGCTCTACTTCCTCGCGGACATCCTCGACGCGAATCAGGCGCACGAACTCGGGCTGACGACGAAGGTGGTTCCCCACGAATCCCTGCGCGACGAAACGATGGCGCTCGCGAAGCGGCTCGCCGCCGGCCCGACCCTCGCCTATGGCCGGATGAAGGAGAACTTCACCTTCGGCGCGACGAACACCTTCGCCGACACGCTCACGAAGGAAGCCGAGAACCAGACCCTCAGCGGCCAGACCGAGGACCACAAGAACGCTGCCCGCGCGTTCGTCGAGAAGCGCGAACCGGAGTTCGTAGGCCGGTAGCGGGGGGCTGCTGGCTATTGGCTGTTGGCAATTGGCCCGTGGGTAGGCGTTCGGAAGTCATGCGGTGAATCCGCGGCCCGAGTGCTGAGAGTACGGGCGGGCACTCCCTTACGGGCTGGTCAGCCCCGGACCTGACAGCCGACTGCCGATGGCCCCATCGCCCGTGGCAGACCGCTCACCAACAGCCAATAGCCAATAGCCAATAGCCAAGGGCCAATAGCCTACTCCCCCTCGTCGTCCGGCGGGCGGCCGAGCAGGCGCGGGACGGCGGTGTAGGCGAACAGGGTGAGCGCGAGGCCGATGGCGCCGAGGGTTACGAGGCCGCTGGAGCCGGCGAGGAAGCCCCACGCAAGAAAGGCGGCGGAAACCGCCAGCAACACCCACACCAGCCGGTCCCCGAAAGGGAGCGACCAGCGCATCAGGAGCCGCCGCTCATCCCTTCGTCGAAGGTTTCGATGGTCTCCCAGTCTTCGTCGCGGAGCGGCGCCAGTTCGCCCTTCCGGTGGGCGTCGTACAGCCGGAAGAGCGCGTCCTTGTGCGGACGAACGCGGCCGATGGGGCACGCCGCCCAGTCCTTCTCGGATTCGTCGCAGTAGCCCATGCGGAGCTCACCGCACTTCGGCTGCAGGTACCGGCCGAGTTCGGGCACCACGCGCATGACTTCGGCGCGCATGAGTGCCACCACCTTGCGAAACTCCCACTGCGCCCGCGTGCAGAGCCGCAGGTCCGAGATGTGGAGCAAGCTCTGGAAGTTCACCGTGACCTTGAAGTTGGTGTTCGTCGCGTTCGGCAGCAGGAAGCGAGCGTCTTCGGCGGGCACCCCGGCCGCGACCATCTCTTCGTACAGCTCCCCGACGCGCTCGAAGAGCTCCCGCATCTTCGGCTCCATGCCCGCTTTGCGCACGGTCTCGGGCACGGTGTACGGGAATTCGCCCTTCTTATAGGTGACGTACCGCTGGCTCTGCTGTTCGAAGCTGATGCCGACCCTGTGCCGCACGAACTGGTGCGAGAACGCGCGGGAGACGCCGGAGATGGCGAATTCGAACCAGACCTGCTCCAGCGGGCTCGAATGGCCAGTCTTCAGGCGCTCTTCGATGAACTTCGTCATCTGCTCGCGCGTGATGCGCTCGTCGTCGATACGTTCGAGCACCTGCTGGGGCGTGAACTGGCTGTAGCACGTCCGGTAGGCCATGTAGAGCGACCGGATCGGGTCTTCGGTATGGGAGATGAGCGTGACCTGGATCATCGGTGCTCCATGGCCAGGTGTGCCCCAGGCGAGGGCTGGCCACCGTTCATGTTACCAGCGGCCGCTATGGGATGACCTCGAACTTCCAGGCGACCCGCTGGCGCGCCGGTTCGTTCGGGTTGTTCGGGTTTATTACGGTAACCGCGACATCGTGCACACCGAGCGACAGCGGGTCGGGCGGCACCCAGCACCCCTGCGCCTCGGTGTTGTTGTTCCGCGGGAACCACGTGATTTCCGTGGTCTTCTCCACGCCGTCCACCGCCAGCCTGAACCACTGGAGATTGCCGAAGTCGAAGCCTTCGAAGTTGACGTCGAAGCAGATGCCGCCGGGCGCGTTCGGGTTCGGGGGTGTCAGCGCATTGCGGCGAACCTGGCTTCCGTGCTCCGGCGAGATGGCGGTGACGTTATCGCGAAGGCGCGGCGCCGGGCCGAACTCGTCGGCGCTCGCCGTTTCGACAGGGCTCGAGCCGCCCGTGTTCCCGTCGTCCGGGCCATCGCCACAGGCAGCAGCGATCAGCGAAACCGACAGCGCGACGACAGGAACCCAGCGGAAGATCGACATGGGAGCGAAGGTAGCACCGGCCCGGAATGCGGACCAGCGACAGGAACAGGTTGGGGATCGGACGCGCGATGGTGCTCAGTGGTGGCGGCCCCTGCGGCCGAAATCACCACGGAGGTGCCAGGTGATCGAACCGAACGAACCCACACCCGAACCGGCCCCGGAGCACCAGGAACCGCTGGCCGACGCCGCGGAGCCGTCCGGTCCTGCATCGAACGTGCAGGAGGATGTGGAGGCGCTCCGCGCGGCGCTCGCCGAACGCGAGGAGCAACTCGCCTCAGAACGGGAGACGTCGCGGCGGCTCGTAGCGCGCGTTCGGGAGGCGCTGCTCGCCAGCGACCCCGACGTCGCACCGGAGCTCGTGCAGGGCGAGACGCTCGAGGAGATCGAGGAGAGCTTCGCGCAGGCGCAGGCGGTGGTGCGGCGCGTGCGGGAGCGGGTCGCGCGAGAAACACCGTTCGCTGCGCCCGCGGGAGCGCCGGGGCGGCTGGTTCACACACCGGCGACGGCGCTCGACAAGATTCGTGCGGGACTGGCGGGACGGTAATTGAGGTGCGGCCCGGCGAAGCGATCCCCCTCCCTGTGCTTCGCCGGGCCGCCAGCATCACGCCGGGAGCGCAGCGAACGCTCGCGCGCCGCCCGGCCACCCAATAGCGGCCGACCCGGGGTGCACACCGAGCAGGAGCGAAAAGCGCCTTCGCCTCCTGCAGCGCGCACCTTCGCATGGAGTACGATCCGGCGGCGGGGGAGGATCTCCCGATTAGAGCGCCTGCGAAAGATTTTTCGCTCGTTTGTGGGTTTATTCGAAAAGCCACCGGCGCCGCCGCTGCCGCCGCGCCACGTAGCTCAGCCCAAAGCGTGCGATGGCGGCGTCGCGGATATGTTCCACCGCCTCGGCCGGGTCGTCGGTCAGGTGCAGCAGCTCGAGGTCCTGCGGGTCGATGAGCCCGTGCTTGAGCATGGTGCCGCGCAGCGTTTCGAGGAGCGGCTCCCAGAACCAGCGCCCCACGAGAACGATGGGGAACTGCTTGATCTTGCCGTTCTGGATGAGCGTGGCGGTTTCGAAGATCTCGTCGAAAGTCCCGTACCCGCCGGGCATGACGATGAAGCCGTACGAGTACTTCACCAGCATGACCTTGCGGATGAAGAAGTAGCGGAACGTGACCGCCCGATCGAGATACGGGTTCGCTTCCTGCTCGTGGGGCAGGATGATGTTGCACCCGACCGAAGTGCCGCCGGCCTCCTGCGCGCCGCGGTTCGCTGCCTCCATCAGCCCCGGGCCACCACCCGTCATCACGGCGAACCCCGCCCTTGCGAGCTGGGCGCCGATGGTTCGCGTGATTTCGTATGTCGGATCGCCCTCCGGGATGCGGGCACTGCCGAAGACGGTCACCGCAGGCCCGAGAAAGTGCAGCGCGCGCAGAGCCCGCATGTACTCGGTGAACACGCGAAAGGCGTGACGCAGCTCGAAGCCGCGCCCCTGCGGTCCCTCGAGGTACTTGCGTTCCTCGCGGGCGCGCTTGGGCGATTCCGCGGGGAAATCGGCGACGGGAGCGGATTGCTGTACTGCCATGCCGTTACTATCGAACGCCCGGGGGGCTGGCGCGAGTAGTTACCCCGCCGTGAATTGGAAACCCTCGCCACGGCCGGCCCGGCGACAGCCCTGATGGCGCCACCGGACCGGCCGTGCGACTGGACGGGGTAGTTAGACGCGGGCCGCGGCGGCCGCCTGCGCATAGCGCGAGAGCCGCGGGAGCGCCTCCTCGGCGGGCACCGGCGGCAGCACGAACACGCAGCGGGTGACCCCGGCACGGGCGAGCGCCTCGATGTTCTCCGGCTTGGGCGGTGCGCCGAACAGCGAAACGGGGATGTCGCCGCGCCCGGCCTCCTTCGCGAGCCCCTGCAACTCCGCGATGCGCTCGTGGAGGTTATCGGTGCCGCGACCATAGATCGGCATCCATTCGTCCCCATACCGGATGACGCGCTGGAACGTGCGCGGCCCTGCGCCGCCGACGAGGATCGGCGGATGCGGCTTCTGCACCGGCTTCGGCCACGACCACGCGGGCGGGAAATCGACGAACTCGCCGTGGTACTCGGCCTCGTCCTTCGTCCAGAGTTCCTTCATCGCCTCGATGCGCTCGCGCAGGATCTTCCAGCGGCGATGCGGCGGCGTGCCGTGGTCCTCCATCTCCTCGATGTTCCAGCCGCCGCCGACCCCGAAAAGGACACGGCCGCCGGAGAGGTGGTCGACGCTCGCGACCTCCTTGGCGGTGATGATGGGGTCGCGCTGGATGACGAGGCAGATGCCCGTGCCGACCTTCAGGTTCTTTGTGACCGCCGCTGCGGCCGCCATGGCCACGAATGGGTCGAGGGTGTGGGAATACTCCCGCGGAAGCTCAGCGCCACCAGGCCACGGTGTCTTCCGACTTGCGGGAATGTGGGTGTGCTCCGGGAAAAAGAGCGACTCGAACCCCAGGTCCTCACACGCCCGCGCGAGTTCCGGCACCGGGATCGCATAGTCGGTGGGGAACATGGTGATGCCGAACTTCATCGAAGCCTCCTGAGAACTGCCCGCGTAGTGTAGCGCCCGCCGCATGATGACGCGGCAGACACCGGTCGAGGTCTCTTGACCATGGCGAGTCGCCCGGGACCGCGTTATAGGGGACTACGAAGCTCGTGAGCGAGAAGTTGGCACGCCGAGGAGTTCCTTCATCCGGGACTCGTCTCGCACCGCGCGGAACACGCTCACAGCGAACAACGCGATGCCGAGCCAGGCCAGCAACCCGGCCAGCGCCGCCGTGTGCATCCGCGGTTCCAGGTCCACGCTCTCCAGTTCGAACAGCAGGCCGGAGAGCACCCGGAGCACAAGCGCGCCAATGAGCAACCAGAACGGCAGCACGTCGGTAAGGCCGGGCTGGCGCGCTTCGGCCCGGGCGAGCGCAAACACGGGCGCGATCAACTGCGCCATGCCGAAGATGAGCATCGTGATCATCCCGAGGCCGAACGCATGCCGGGCGGCATCGCGGAAGCCGAACAGCTCGTGTTCGCCCGAAAGCAGGCTCGCGGCGCCCGCCCACGCGATCAACAGCCCGCCGAGCACCGATGCGATGTTCGCCGCCAGCACGTAGCGCGCCGCCGCCCGCGCCCGCGGACGGAGCCGGTGCGCGCTGCCCCAGACCGACCCGGCAACCGGCGCCAGCCATGCCATGGCGCCGCCGGCGAGCAAAAGGCCCGCGCCGAGCAGCCGCTCGTTCGCCTCGGCGGAGAGGTCGGCGAGCGAGAGCAGGATGAGCGTCACCCCCGCGTTAAACGCGACTCCCGGCACCAACACGGCCCGGACGCTCGGCGTCTTGCGCCCGAAGAACACCGGCACCGAACGGCTCTGCACCGACCACACGAAGTTGCCCACGGCGCCGAAGATGACGACCCACGTGAGTACCTCCTCGAGGTGCAGGGGAATGAACCGGTCGTTATCGGCGGCGCGCGTGCCGGCCGGGATCATGAAGACGGCCCAGGCCGCCCACCACGCAGCGCCCGCCCAGGCGAAGTAGCGCCACGGCTCGACGCGCTTTCGCCCCTTCGCAAGCGTCACCGCAAGGACGGCGGCGACGGCCAGCGTACCGCCAGCACCGACCTGCCCGGCGATGACCAGGCTCACCTCGGCGAGGGTGCCGGTGAAGAACGACTGCGCGATGGTCCGGAGCACGACCGCCACGACCAGCAACACCAGGATCGGCAGGGTGACGCGAACCGGGATCGGCGGCCGGCCGGCGAACCGCGGGATGAGCCGCATCGCCATGCCGGCAACGAAGAGCCCGGCCCAGCCCTGGAGCTGCGCCCACGCATGCGCCTGGATGAGCTGCGGCAGCCGTTCGTCCCACGGGAGCGTCCCGGTCGACGTCAGCGGCGCCACAATCGCGAGGAGAAAGCCCGCCGCCAGCGCGATAACCAGCGCCGACGCGATGTAGCCGATGTACGACCGGTCCTCGACCGCAGGCTGGACCTCGGGGCTGCGAACGGTCGGTGGTTCGAGTTGGATGTCGTCGTGCTGCGCGCCCCGGGCCATACCCTAGCCTCTTCGATGTGAGGCTCGCAGGCAACCGGT
>CAZWBW010000052.1:7732-13832 GCA_964632355.1 uncultured Anaerolineaceae bacterium
TGCCCGGCTCGGCCGGCGATGGGCTGCCGGGGCCGCCTGTCTCGTGTTCGGTGGGGCCGCCGATGGCCGCGGCGGTGGTCGGCGGGGTGGGCGTAGCGGTGCTGCCCTCCTCCGCCGGCGTTGAGGTCGCGGTCTGGCTGCCCACCGCCGGTGGCGGGGAGGGCGTGGGCGAAGGACCGCCACCGGCGATGGGTGGCGTGGGCGTGGTTTCCGGCGGCGTCGGAACCTCCTCCGCGGGCGGCGACGGCGTACGGGACGGTGTGCCGGTGGGGTCGCCCGGCGGCTCGGGAGGAGAGGGGTTCGCCGTAGGCGTCTGTGTCGGCGTGGGCGGGGTCGCGGAGGGAGTCCCGGGTGTGCTGCTCGTGCCGGGCGTGGCCGGGTCCGGCGTTTCGGGGCTGTTGGAAGGCGTCGGTGCGCCGGCGGGCGCTCCCTCCGGGGCGGCGCCCGTGCCACCGTCCCCGGGAGACGCCGGGCCGCCGGCCGGTGGTGCCGTGTTCCCCGGTCCGGGGGCGATGAACAGGCGGTCTCCGCTGCGCAGCACCTGCATCCCCGACTCCGTTCGCACTTCGACGGTGCCTTCCGCGGCAGTGACCCATGTGCCATCGCCCGCGTCGTCGACGTGCAGGGTGCCGCCATCGCGGAGGCGCGCGTTGAAGCGGTTGCCGATCACGACGGTGTTCGGCCGCCGGGCGGCCACGGCGACCTTTCCGGTGGCGAGCTCGATGCGCAGCCCGGTCGTTTCGTCGAAGTAACGCAGGCTGGTACCGGCGTCGAGTCCGATAGTCACATCGTCGCCAACGCCGATCCAGCTCGCGGTGATGGCCCGGACTTCGTCGCCGGGGGCGACCCGCGTACTGGCCCGGCCATTCACGAGCACTTCGCCGCTGGCCCGCGCGTGGGTCAGCGAATCGCCGCCGGGCGTGAGCAGCAGGTGGTTCGCCGCAAGGATTGCGGCCGCCACGCCGATTCCGGCCGGGATGGCGACCCACCGCTCCCGGAGGACCGCCGGGATGCGCCGGGACGCCGGGTCCTGTTCGCCGAGGTGCGCCATGATGCGAAGCCGAAGCGCTTCCCTCCGCTCGGGCGTTAGCGCCGGGGGCGCCGCCGCGCTAAGCAGGCGCTCCACCTGCCGGAATTCGTAGCCCCCGTCCCGTCTACGGCGCAGCATCGGCCATCACCTTTCGCATTCGGCGCAGGGCCCGCAGCAACATCTGCCGAACCGCTCCCTCGCGCTTTCCGAGCAGCGCAGCGATCTCCTCGTGGGACTTTTCGTTGAAGTAGCGGAGCACCACCACCTGCCGTTGGTCTTCCGTCAGCGAAGCAAGCGCGACCGATACGAGGCGGTGCACCTCGGCCGGGTCGGGGTGAACCTCCGGCACTTCGTCCGCGAGATCGAGTTCGATGATCGGCAGGGTCTGTTCGCTCTTCCGCCAGTAGTCGCGGAGTTCGTTCCGGGCGATTGCGAAGATCCAGGGGCGAAAGTGATTCGTGCCCGGCCGGTACCGCCGCGCCGAACGCCACGCCTTCAGGAACGTGTTCGCAACCAGGTCTTCGGCGACCGTCTCGTCCCGGCACTGCCCGCGCAGGTACCCGTAGAGGTCGTCGGCGAGCAGCATGTAGATCTGCTCAAAGGCGCTGCGGTCGCCCGTGGCCGAACGGGCCGCGAGGTGGTCGAGCACGTCCGCCTGTCCGTCGGCGTCGTTCGCGATGGTCGGCAGGTGCCAGGGTCTGTGCACACGCCCGTCCTTCCGATCGGTGGTCGCAGCCCCTCGCATGGGCGAGGCGAGAACAGCAGACTAGCACCGGCGAGGACGCCCGGACGGCAAGACGTCGAGTCCTGATCAAACTCGCCTTTTCGTGGGCGACTACGACGCGTTCGCATCCCGGCGGTATGCTTGGTGCGATGGCTGAGCAATATGTTGCCTCCGACAAGCGCACCGGGCTGGAGGTCGCTGTTACCGGCGAATTTCCGCCGCACCACGAAGACCGCATCCGCATCGCGCGGACCTCGACACTCTTTACGCGCCTGATGTCGTCGATCCTCTCGACGGAGAACGAGACCGAGCGCCGCCAGCGGTTCATCGCGGTCGAAACCCAGCTCGAACTGGCCGACGCGCTCATCCGCGAGGACATCGCCGAGGTCCAGCGGCTCATCCAGCAGACGATGGAGCGCATGGGCATCACAAAGGAGCAACTCGACGAACTGGCCCGGCGCATCATCGAACAGTTCGGCGAGGGCAACGAAGGCCTCGGCGGGCTGAACTAAGGCGCTTTCGTGGCCTGCCGATAGGCGGCGAGCGCTTCGCGGCCCATCACCGCGAGGTCTGGCTGTGCGCCACTGCGAGAGACGCCCGCCGCGACCTGGTTCCACAACGTCACCACATGCTGGAGTTGTTCGCGCTGGTAGAGCGCATAGGCGGCGGCCGCTCGCCAGAGCGCGTCGCCGAGCGGCCCGGGGGCCGCGTCACCGTCGCGCGCTGCTTCCCAGGCCACCCGCGTCGCGAGGTGGTCCCACGGCCACGCAAGAACCACCCGGTCGCGATCGGCGAGCGCCGCGCGGAAGGCGTCGGCCGTGCGGCGAGCGAGCACCTCCGCTTCGTTCGCGGCGTCCGGGTGCTTCGCGCTCTCCTCGCGAGCGGCCTCGGGGTCGGCGAACGCCGCGCCGAGCAGCAGCGAGGCGGCGTTGGCACACACCTGCTCGAGCCGCGCGAACGTCATCTCGGTAAGCGGCTCGTCCTTCGCGAACGAACGGAGCGTCCATTCCCCGAACGACGGCACGGGTGGTGGCGCGGAACGGCGGCGGCGAAACAGGCGCATACCGGGATTGTCGGCGTGTAGCGAACGCCCGCCCAGTTCGACCGCTACCGCATCCCCGCCCGCGCCATCAGCTCGCGCGCGAGTTCGCGGCCGAGCCCGGCAGCGGCGTCGGCTGGGCCGGTGATCTTCGAACGCACGATGTTCCCCTCCGGCGCAAGCAGCCCGTGGAGCTTTAGCGTCGTGCCGAAGTGCTCGGCGAAGGCAGCCGCGGGGAAGCTGCAGCCCGCGTCGATCTCGGCGAGGAACGCGCGTTCGGCGGCGACGGACTGCCGGATGGCCTGGTCGTCGATGGCGGCGAGCAGGCGGCGCGTCTCGGCATCGCCGGCCCGGCATTCGACCGCGATGACGCCCTGCGCCGGCGCGGGCACGATGTCGTACAGCCCGAACACCTGCGTCACGCGGTCTTCGAGGCCAAGGCGGCGAAGGCCCGCGAGCGCCAGCACAATCGCGTCGTATTCGCCGTCGTCGAGCTTCCGCAACCGGGTGTCGACGTTGCCGCGGATGGGCCGGATATCGAGGTCCGCCCGGATGCCGCGGATCTGCGCTTCGCGGCGCGGCGAACTGGTGCCGACGACAGCGCCTGCCGGCAGTTCGAGCAGCGTCTTGCCAGACCGGCTGACCAGCGCGTCCCGCGGGTCTTCGCGCACTGGCACGGCCGCGATCACCAGCCCTTCCGGGCGCTTCGTCGGCAGGTCCTTGAACGAGTGGACGGCGACATCGATTTCGCCGGCCTGCAGCGCCTGCTGGATGGTGCTCGTGAACCAGCCCACGCCTTCGGAGAGCGCGCTCGCCTGGTCGCGGTCGCCCGCAGTCGTGATCTCGACGAGTTCGATTTCGAGCCCCGGGTGCGCCTCCCGGAGGCGGTCGGCGACATAGTTGGTCTGGGCGAGGGCGAGTTTGCTTGCGCGGGTGCCAATGCGGAGGGCCATGCGCCCATTGTGGCCTTGCGAACGAGGACTGGCGAACGGCGAGCGTTGAAGTACGACGGCGAAACGTTCGAGCGCTCGGTTGGGCGAGAGACAGGTATACTTTCGCCCACCATGACCACCAGCGATGTCCCTGCAGGCATTAACTACGAAAACGTCTCGCGCTTCTTCGCCGAGAACATCGAAGGCGGCGACGCACCGCTCACGTTCACGCTCATTGGCGACGGCCGTTCGAACCTGACGTATATGGTCACGGCCGGCGACCGGCGCTGGGTGATGCGGCGGCCCCCGCTCGGCCACGTGCTGCCCACCGCGCACGACATGGTGCGCGAGTACAAAGTCCTCTCGGCCCTCGCCGATACCGATGTGCCGGTGCCGCGCCCGCTCGCGCTCTGCGAAGACAACAGCGTAAACGAGTATCCCTTCTACGTGATGGAGTACCGCGACGGGGTCATCATCTCGAGCGAACTCCCCGAAGGGTACGCAACCACGCCCGAAGAGCGGCGGGCCATCAGCATCGCGCTCGTCGACACACTCGTGAAGCTGCACGCAGTCGACTACGAAGCTGTCGGGCTGGGCGACTTCGGGCGACCGGCGGGCTACCTCGAGCGGCAGGTCCGGCGCTGGTCCGAACAGTGGGAGCGTTCGAAGACAGGCGAACTCCCCGAGATCGATGAGCTCATCCGGCGCCTGCGGGCGTCGCTCCCCGAAAGCCCCGCGCCGACCATCGTGCACGGCGACTACCGGCTCGGGAACATGGCGCTCGACCCCAAGGACCCGGGCAAGGTCGTCGCCATCTTCGACTGGGAGATGTCGACGCTCGGCGACCCGCTGAGCGACCTTGGCTACACGCTCGTGTACTGGGGCAACCCCGACGACCCCGAGGAGAAGCTGGCCCTCCGGCCGGGCGCCCGCGTCACGGCGCAGGAAGGCTTCCTGCGGCGAGAAGAGCTCGTCGAGGAGTACGCAAAGCGCAGCGGCCGCGACGTCGAGAACATCACCTGGTACGAAGTGTTCGCGCAGTACAAGCTCGCCGTCATCACCGAGGGCATCTATGCGCGGCACCTGCAGGGCAAGACGTACGGCAAGGGGTTCGAAGGTATGCAGCGCAGCGCCCCGCGCTACGTCGAACTTGCCCTCGACCTCGCCAGCCGCTCGTCGAACCCGAAGCTGAGGGGCGAATAGAAGCCGTAGGCAGTTGGCTTTTTGGCTATTGGCTGTTGGCCCAGCACCACTAGGGAGCGCGAACGCGCTCCCTTTTCTTCGCTCCGGATTCCCACGGCAATGCCACCTGACAGCCGACAGCCCCAATCAGTACCGCGACCGCAAGGGAGTGTCCGCCCTCGCTCTTTGCCTCCGCGCTTCGGGATCGATACACACCGTCCGGCCAGCAACCGGCAGCCGACAGCCGATGGCCGATAGCCCTACCCGCCGACAGCCGCGAACGCCCAGTCCAGCAGCGCCGCTGCGTCGGCGTCGCGTTCGGGCGCGTTGAGCAGGACGGCGAACAGGCGGCGGCCGTCACGTGTCGCGGAGGCGACCAGCGTGCGGCCCGCGCGGTAGGTGAATCCCGTCTTCACGCCGTCGGCGCCCGGGTATCCGAGAAAGCTGTTCACATTGTGCAGCGGGATCTCGCGAGAGCCGTACGCCATCCAGCGGTCGGCGCGTGCGAGTTCGGCGAAGGTCGTGTTCGCCATCGCGTAGCGCGCAAGCAGCGCGAGGTCGTGCGCTGTCGAGTAATGGTTTCGCGACGCCAGCCCATGCGGGTCGACAAAGTGCGTGTTTTCGAGGCCCAGCCGCCGAACGAGGTCGTTCATGCGCTCGACGAACGCGGCGTCGGAGCCATCGACCGCCCGCGCGAGCGCCAGCGCGGCGTCGTTGCCCGAATGGAGCATCAGCCCGTACAGCAGATCGCGAACCGTGAACTGGTCGCCGGCGTGCAAGCCCATGACCGAACTCCCGCGCATCCACCGCGAATCGACATCGACCGTGACCACGGTGTCGAGCGAGATGCCACTTTCGAGCACCGCCATGGCGGTCGCGATCTTCGTCAGACTGGCGATTGGCAGCGGGACGTCGCCGCCTTTGTCGTAGAGCACCGCGCCGGACGGCTCGTCGAGAACGACCGCGGCGGTAGCCGAGACCCTCGGCACCGGCAGGTCGCGGAGTGGAGGCGGCGGCGCCCATGCCGCGGGCTGCAGCGAAGGCTCGGCTGGCCGCTCGGCCGGGATCTCCGGCGCGGCGAGCGCCGAGAGCGCTTCCTGGTGCGGCGGCTCGGCGAACGCAACGGGAGCAGCGTTTCCTGGACCAGTGGGCTCAGCGGCACACGCGGCGAAGAGCAACGCGGCACCGGCACG
>CAZWBW010000052.1:13842-19958 GCA_964632355.1 uncultured Anaerolineaceae bacterium
CGGGTAGCTTCACGCGGGCGAAAGTAGCGCCGGTTGGTCAAGCAGCAGTCAGCTTTTCCGCTTCCTTGGTTTAGGTGGCTATCGGCTGGCGGCGGCGTCGGCCATCGGCCATCGGCTGCCCTCTGTCGAGGGTGTAGACGCCGCAGCACGAGAGAAGCCACAGCGCTAAGCACGAAGCTCTAAGAACTCAGCACTAAGAACTGGCCCAACCGCTCCCGAGTTCGAACCCCGTGATCTCCCGGAACTCGACGAACCCGAGTGACCGGGCAAGCCGCACCGATGGTTCGTTCGTTGCGGCGCAACTCCACGCGGGGATGAACCCCCGTTCGCGGCACGATGCGATGAACGCCAGCGCCGCCGCAGCCGCAAGCCCCTGCCGGCGGTAGGCAGGGTCGGTGCAGATCTCGATCTCCGCCTCGACTGCGCCTTCCGGCCCACCGATCGCACACGCCGCGCAGAAGGCGACCGGCCAGTCGTCGTGCATCACCGCCCAGCCGAAGCTATTCGCAGCCATCGCCTCGGCGCCGCGCCAGGCCACCTGAACCACCCACGGGTCGAGCCGTGGTTCCATGAACCGCGAAACGATCTCGGCATCGAGCGGTGCGAGCCGCAGGAAGTCCGGTAGCACCCTTTCGGTCACCCTCGCGGCCTCGGGCACGAAATGGAACTCCTTCCGCCGCGAGATGCGCGTGAACATCGGCCGAAGCACCGGTTCCCACGCCGGGTCGGTGCACCAGAGCCCTGTGTTGTGCCCGCCGGGGAGTCGTTCGAGAACACGGGGCACCGCCACCGCAACGAGCTCCGCGTTCGGTTCGCCCAGCACGAACCAGAACTCGCAGAAGTTGCACACCACCGCCGACCGCGGCCGCTCCGGGCGGTCGACCCAGACCTCGCCGGGTTGCCGTCCCTGCAGGACCGACCAGACGAACGCCATGTGGCCGGCGTCGCGGTGCGACGGCACGAGCGGTGCCACGCACATGAAGTCGGCCGGTTCGAGCCGGTGCATTTGGCGGAGTGTAGAGACGCAGCCGCGGTTTCGCTACATCGTGATTTGGACGGGCTCCGTGACGTAGATCCAGTACACGCGGAACTGGAACAACCCGTTGAAATCCTGCAGGTAGCGCAGTTGGCCGGGAATGTAGCTCAACCAGGTTTCGGTCGCGTTGTCGAAGTGGAGCAGGTGCAGATACTTCCCTTCGATGCTCGCGAGCGCCGCGCGGACTTCGCGCGGGGGCCCGGTCCAGACGAAGTTGTTCCACCCGGGCTGGAGTTGCACGGTCCGCCCCGGCGCGGGTTCGGGGTTTGCCGAAGCGACGGTCCCGGCAGCGGCATCGGTCCAGAACGCTTCGTAGCGGTGGAGCGTCTCCACCTGGTTCACGTACCCGGGTGCCGACCGGTAGTAACGCTCGTAGGCGCCGGTGTTCTCGAACCACTGCCGGAGGGGATCCCATCGAAGCACCGCGTCCCATGGCTCGGGCAGCAGCTCCTCGAGCGCGTCGGGCAGCGGACCGGTCGCGTTGAGGTAGGCGATGTTGCTCCACCGGCCGTTCAGCGTCTGTTCGACCACGGGACCCGGCCCGGGAGTCACGCTGCTGATATCGCGGTTGATGTACGCCAGCGACACGTTTCGGCCGCCCCAGGTGAACGTAGGCTGTGCGGGCAGGCCACCGATACTAAACGCCACCGTTCGCCCGGGCGCTCCGCACCCGGGTTGCTCGGGATCGGCCGGCACCTGCACGAGATACCGCCCCGCCGGCCCGACCGTGAAGCTCAGCGTGGACGCGCACGTGGTGCCTTCGACCGATGCGACCACGGGCGTCCCGGCTGGCACGTCCTTCCAGTCGTGAAGCGCGTTCCCCGAGAAGGTCGCCGGTACGCGGGCCAGGGCGCGGCCGAAGTGCACAATGCCGGCGCCCGCCCAGTTCTCCCCGTGCGGTGCTTCGGGCGCGGGTGTCGCCGTCGCCATCGCGATTTCGATGTACCGCGACACCGGGAGGGCTGGGTTGCGCGCTTTCAGCAGGGCGAACATGCCGGAGACGAGCGGCGCAGCATAGCTGGTGCCCTCCTCGGCAATTCCGTAGATGGCGGGCCCGAGGTCGGTTCGGGAGGTCCCGACGATGAGGTTCCCCGGGGCCGCGAGGTCGACCGCTGGCCCGACGCTGCTATAGGGGGCCCACGTGTTTGCGCTCGTCGCGGCGCCAACAGCGACAACGTTCGAGTACTCGGTGTACGCGGCGGGATAGCCCACACCCGCGAGGTCGTAGTTTCCTGCCGCAGCAACGACAATAACGCCGCGCGACTCCGCCTCCTCGATCGCCTCCCGCATGAGCGGGGAATCGGCGCCCGGAACCCTTGGGTCCGTTGCGAGGCTGAGATTGATGATGTCGGCGCCCATACGGACCGCATACCGGATGCCAGCAGCCACGTCCGACATGTAGCCGCTCGGCCGTCTCCCGAAGGGCCCGCAATCGAGCACCTTCACCGACATGATCTTCACGTTCCAGCTCGCACCGCTGATGCCTTCGAAGTTGTTCCCGGTCGCCCCGAGAATCCCGGCGACCAGCGTGCCGTGTGAGTTGGGCACGAACTCCGACTGGCCGTGGTCATCGAGAATCGCGCCGACCGGCGTGCTGGACGCATAGCCGCACGCGGCCGAGGGCTGAACGAAGCGGCACCCGTAGCGGTCGTCGATGCAGCCGTTGCCGTCGTCGTCGATACCGTTGCTCTCCGTCTCGGCAGGGTTTTCCCAGAGCTGGCCGGCGAGATCGGGGTGACGAACGTCGACGCCGCTATCGATGACGGCGACAACAACGCTGGGGCTATCGGTCATAATGTCCCAGCCCTGGGGCGCCCCGATTTGCGAGAAGTACAGCGCCTGGTGCGTCAGGTAGAACGTGTCGTCCGGGATGGCCTGGGCATAGACGCGGGCATCTTCGATGGCGAAGACCACACCCGGGTCGGCTTCGAGTTCGGCGACGAACTCCTCCGCCGACTTGCCCTCCGGCACGGGGAGGCGAACGTACCCGTCGTCCGCGAGGATGGGTGGGGTATCGGCGTCACCCGCCGCCTGTGCGCGCACCGCCGAGGCGTACCGGACGACGACGTAGTCCGATGGTTCGTCGGCTGCAACTCCTGCGGCCGATGCGATGGTAGGCAGAGGTTCGGTGCCGGCGTGAGCGGGCGCGTTGGCGCCGCCGAGCAGAGCAACAACGAGGAGCAGCACGACTCCCGGGAGCACACGCGGTCCCCACCCGCGCGTCACCCTCATGGCGTACGGCCACCGCCCGCAGGGAGGGATGGCGCCGGCGCGGGTGTTGGGGTCGAAGGTTCGCGCTGCCCAAGCGCCCGCTCGTCGATGACTATCGCCGTATCGCGCGCCTGTTCGATGCTCATAAATGGTGTGCCGCCGAGCGTCTGCACGATGGCGACAAGATTACCTCGTCTGAAGACAAAGCGGTGGTAGATTGCCGGCGTATCGCTCTGAAGGATCGTGCCCCTTTCGAACGACCAGGCGCCGGACTGGTTGCCGAGCGGCGCCGCCTCGACCCGCCGCGACCCCTGCAACCCGTTGTAGAAACTTTCGAGGTGATTGAAGGCGGCCTCCGCGCCGTCGGGGCGTTCGAACAGGTAGGTGTCGATGGTCAGCCAGTAGGCGCCCTGCAGCACCTCGGCGCCCTTGCCGAGCGGCTCGAACGTGGTGCGGCGCCCATCGAGGTAGCCCCACTCCTCCGCGCGCTGTTCACCGACAGCAGCCTCGGCGAAGAGCCCGCTCTGCACCGCGAACTGGAACGCGTTCATCCCGTAGGTTTCGGGCGTCACCACCTGGTAACCGGGCGGCGCCTCTTCGAGCGACGGTGCATAGCGGCTCGCGGGCTCTTCGAGTGTGGGGTTCGGGCCACCGGCGAGCCCTCGCGCGGGCGTCGAATCGTCGCCCCCGCGCATCACCAGCCAGGCGCCGAGCGCGGCCGCGCCGAGCAGCACCACCGCCAGCAACCCCGTGAGCACCCACGGTGAGCTCCACGCTGCGGCGCGCCGGTCGTGCTGGCGCTTCTTTCGCGGCCGAAACTGCGGCGCAGGCCGTGGCTTCGAAGGCGAGCTGCTCATACCAGGGGCCTCCGAACCGGCCGCTCCCGGGTCATGGGTTGTCCTGCGACTGCTTGCTGGTGGGCGTGGGGGTGATCACTGCCCGCTGCCCCAGGGCCTTTTCGTCGATCATCTTCGCGTGCATATAGGCGTGCTCCGGGCGGAGGAACGGTTCGGCGCCCATCGCCACCACGCTCGCGACCAGGTTGCCGCGCCGGAACATCACCAGGGCGAACTCGAGGTTCACCGTCGTGCGGCCGATCGTGCCGCTGACATACGTCCACGCAGTCGATTCGTTGCCGACCGGGCCGACGTTCACCTCGGAGACCATGTTGGGGTTGCCGAGCCGTTCGCCCGAGCGTGCGATGTGGTCGCGGAAGTACCGGTACGCCTCGCGCGCGCCTTCTTCGCCTTCGAACAGGTGTACTTCGAGGAGTACGCGAACGCCGCCGTTGAGCATGCCCTCCGTGCGGCCTTCGGGGTCGACGGCGGTGGAATACCCATCGAGGTAGCCCCACGACTCCATCATCGCCTTGCCGTGTTCGGGCGAATCGAACGCTTCGTTGTGCGCGGTGTAGATCTCCGCATCGAGGACGTACGTGTTGGCGATGTCGGTGATGTACCCCTCGCCGAAGTCGTCGGGGTTGAGCAGGGAATACCGGCTGGCGGGCCCTTCGAGGGACGGGGACGTCGAATCGTCGCCACCGCTGCTGCTCGCGGGTGGCGTCGACGTGGCCGGCACGGGGGTCTGCGTCACATCGCCGGGCGCTGCACTGGCCGTCGACTCCGCGCCATCGCCGCCGCAGCCGGCAGCGAACAGAGCGAGGGAACAGCAGGCAGCAACAGCCAGCAGCGCACGCAAACGAATCATCAGTACTCCCGGGAAGACGTGCCCGAAGTGTACGAACGCGGCCGGTTTGGAGGAAGGAAGCGAGGTAAACGCGCGAGTAAGCCGCGAGTTGGCCGTCGGGTGGCCGGCTATCGGCTATCGGCTATCGGCCCTCCGCGCCCGGGCACTACTCGGCGATTACGCCCGCGGCGGCCAGCGCGTCGATCCGGGCCGCCAGCCAGGTCCAGTACCGCGACCGTGAGGGAGCGTCCCGCCGCCGGGTATCCGCCACGCCACGGGGACCGGCCCGCGGCTGGCCACGCGCCCCGGGCACTACTCGGCGATTACGCCCGCGGCGGCGAGCGCATCGACCGGGCCGTCATCCGGGACCGGTACCGCGACCGTGAGGGAGCGTCCCGCCGTCGAACGTCGTCAACGCCACGGGGACGGGCGCCATCGACGCCGCCACCCTGACACCCGAAACCGCCTCGCTTCGCGTGTGGACCCATGCTCCCTGGCGGTCGCGCTGCTGTCGGGCCGGCTTCGGAGGGAGTAGCGAAGCCAGCGATACCTCCCAGGTATATAGTGCGCGCGTGTCCGACCCAGCGGCCTACCTGATCACGTTTCGTTGTTACGGGACCTGGTTACACGGAGACGCCAGGGGATCGGTCGACCGCGGCCATCGAGGCTACGGAGAGCCTCCCGCGCCACCCAACCCACTGCGGGAACAGTACGCACGCCGTCGCATGACGGGGCCTCCGCAGACCCTCGATCCTCACCAACGAACGGTCGTAGGGGGTGCAATCCGTGAGGTCGCGGCCGTACGCGGATGGCACATCTCGGCCCTAGCGGTGCGCTCGAACCACGTCCACATCGTGGTCACTGCCCAACGCCACAGCGCCGAACGGGTGATGAACGACTTCAAGGCGTACGCCACCCGTGCACTTCGTCGAGCACAGCTCGTTGGCCCGGACCAGCGGATATGGTCCCACCACGGCAGCACAAAGCTACTTTGGAACGATGACGATGTCCGCCGGGCATGTGCGTATGTCGCCGAAGGGCAGGGACGCCCACTGAGATAGCGAGCACCACTGAGTGCCCGCGCCAGGGGGCGGCCAGCCGTGGCATGACCACCAGATGCTGGATGTCGCCCGTCCGGGTGAGGCCGATACCGCCTCGCATCTCGGACGGTCCGACGCTCCCT
>CAZWBW010000053.1:0-19012 GCA_964632355.1 uncultured Anaerolineaceae bacterium
GATCGCCTCGGTGTCCCTGCCCTGGCCGCTCAGGATGACGCCCTTCAGGAACCGGAGGCGCGCATCGGATGGCGATTCCTCCAGCGCGAGTTCGATGGCGGCCAGCGCATCAGCGGGCCGGCCTTCGTCGGCGAACTGCCGTACTGCGTCCATCACAGGGGAGAAGCGTGCGATGGCGCCACCGCGGAGGTAATCGCCGTAGGAGAACCCACCGGGGAGCACGACGGCGTCGAACCCGCTGAGGTCGGTTTCGCGGTGCCAGACGATGTCGGCCTGCTGGCCGAGGACGTCGCGAAGGACGTGCTGGCAGTCGCGGTCGCTCCAGGTGCCGGGGAATCGAACGATAGCAAAGCGCATGGTAGTGCCGGGTCTCCGGGATTGCTGGCGGTTCGCCGAGCGGGGTGGTGCCGATCCGAGAATAGCACGGCCTTGGGTTGCGAGCGGTCAGAGCACATTCGCCCGCACGGCGCTACTTCCCGCCGAGGATGTCGCGCCCGTGCGGGCTAGCGGTCGCCGGGCAGCGGCTCGGCGCGTGCGACGCGTTCGATTTCTTCCTGCGTCGGCTGGGGGTACGCGATACGTGGGTGGTAGATAGCGCGCAGGGTGGCCTTGAAGCTGTGCGCGATCTGCTGGAGTTCCCGCATCGTGAGGTCGCAGTCATCGAGTTGGCCCTCGGCGAGCCGCTCTGCGATGACACCATCGATAAGTTCGTCGATGGTCGTACCGGGGCGATCGCGATTCGCGCGCACAATCGCTTCGCAGGAATCGGCGAGCATCACGATCGCGGTTTCCTTCGACTGCGGCCGAGGACCGGGGTATCGGAAGGCGTCGGGGTCGACGGACTCCCCGGCCTGCGTGGCCTTGCGGTAGAAGAAGGTGACGAGTCGTGTCCCGTGGTGCTGCGGAATGAAGTCGCGCACAATGCCGGGGAGGCGGTAGCGGGTCGCGATTTCGAGCCCGTTCGTCACATGCTCGCGAATGATGGCGGCGCTGCGCTCCGGCGGCAGGGAATCGTGTGGACTGCTCGCCTCATCGAGCATGTTTTCGACGTAGAACCGAGGCTGGGCCAGCTTGCCGATGTCGTGGTAGTAGGAGCCGACGCGCGCCACGAGGGCATCGGCGCCAATGCTGTCGGCGGCCCGTTCGGCGAGCGACCCCACCATCATGCTGTGGTGGTACGTGCCGGGAGCTTCGTCCTGCAGGCGCCGAAGGAGCGGGTGGTCGGACTGTGCGAGCTCCATGAGCTGCAGGCGCGTGGTGACGCCGAACACCATCGACAACAGGACGAACGCGGAAACGGCGAGAATCGCGGAGCCAACGCCGTTCACGCCGACCGCGAGCGCCAACCACCCGAGCGTCTCGCGGCTATGCGTTTCGCCCACGAACCAGAACCCGAACACAACGATGCCCGTCGCGAACGCGACTGCGAAGGCGGCGACGATGTAGCGGCCCAGGCGTTCGGCGCGATGCACGGAGACCGCGCCTGCCAGCCCGCCAGCCGCGTACGCGAGCCCGAGTTCGAGGGATTCGATCGAGCTGACGAAGCCAGCGCCCGCGATGTCGGACACCAGGACCCCGATGATCGCCGCGAACATGCCGACGGCTACCGCAACAATCGCCCCGAAGGTGAGATCGGCGAACGAGGCGGTGATGATGGCTGCGGCCGCGAGCGGGAGCGCGAAGGCGTAGGCGCGACCGTCGTGGTCGGGCATGAGCGCCGGGAGCACCGCGCGAGCGCACACGAGCGCGGCAATCGTCGCGAACCCGATGAGCATCAGGCGGCGTGTGGCGGGCGAGTGGAATGGCTGGACGTTGTACAGGTAGACGGCGAGCAGTGCGCCGAACCCGAGAGCGAAGAGCGAACCCCCGGCGATGCGGTAGTAGTCGAAGCCAGCGGTGAGGTAGCCCGTCTGCCGAAGTGCTTCGATGTCAGCGGCGTCGAGCGTTTCGCCCTGTGTCGCGATGACCTGCCCCTCGCTGTACGTCTGGTACACCGGGGCGACGTTGGCGCGTGCGGCCGCCCGTGCGGCAGCTGTGGCTTCTTCGTCCACCTCGAAGTTCTGGATGATGAGCCGCTGCTCGGGCGCCATGGCCGGGGAGCCGACGAGCGTCTCGCGAAGGGCCCGTTCGAGCTCCGGGCTGGTGATCTCGGCGGCGTGGGCGCGAATGAACTCGTCAACGCGTTCGGAGACCTGGTCGATGGAGACGGGCGCGCTCAGGATGCGGCTCACCCCGTCTTCGGCGAGGCGGGCGAACTGTTCGAACGTCGGGAGATCGAGCGCGACCACCGCCTGGCGTGCCTGTGGGGTTAGCGAACCGGCCGAGGGCAGCGCAGCGAGTGACGCTTCGCGCTGCTCGGGCGTGGCGCCGGCGTCTTCGAGCACCGCACGGATATCGCCCAGCAGGGCCCGCACCTGCGCCACTTTCTGTTCGTGGATCAGGGGGTCGGGCGGCTGGGGTACCGGCGAAACGCTGGCCGCAGCTTCTTCGCGGGCCCGCTCCGTCAGCACCTCGGACTCGTAGTGCACCGAACGTGCGGCCACGAGGGTGGTGCTCGCCACGTCGCCTTCGGACAGGCCGTTCCTTTCGGGAACCAAGGGAACCACGAGTACCGCAGCGGCAGCCGCCATAACCAGGCCGAACACAGCGGCCTGCAGGCGCGAGACGACGGGCAACGGTCGGCGGCGAATCATGGTTCGTCGTCGATCGTATCAGAGGCGTGGTACCCGCCCTCGCGCGGCCGGATACCCTCGCCGAGGAGTTCGTTCACAGCGGAGAGATGGGCAATGACTCCTTCGTTAAGGTCACTTGTGTCGCGGCGCCGGTCGATACGGACAGCGGCGATCCCGGTAGCCGTGGCACCGGCGATGTCGGTTTCGTGGCGGTCGCCGACGAAGAGGGCGTCGTCCGCCGAAACGCCGAGCGCATCGAGCGCGGCGCGATAGATTGCCGGGTGGGGCTTCAGGAACCCGACGTCGGCGGAGCAGATGACGGCATCGAAGTAGCGCGGGAGGGCGGCGGCCTGAAGCCGGAGTGCGAACAGGTGCGCGGGAAAGATGGTGTTCGACACGAGCGCAACCCGGAAGCCGCGGTAGCGCAGCGAATGCAGCAGCGCGCGGGCGTCGTCGAACACCTCCTGCGCGGCCATATCGGCGTGGGCGAACGCGAGGCAGCACTGCTCGAGCAGTTCTGCGGCGGGTTCGACGCCAAGGGACACCAGCGCAGACTCCAGGATGCGGTCGATGCGCGGTGCTTCCTGGGAGACGCCCGGTTCGTACGGGGGAAGCGCACGGACGAACGCCTCTTCGAACGCCTCGAGGGTGACCGCGGTCCCGGCGTCGCGCAGGCGGGCGACGACAGCCGTGGCGGCCGCCCCCGGCGCGAGCGTGTCGTCGTGCACGAGGGTCCCGCCCCAGTCGAAGAGGACCGCGGAGTAGCCCATCAGGAGTTGAGGAGCTGGCGCACCACCTCGTTGATGGTGCGGCCGTCGGCGCGGCCGGCGAGCTGCTTCGTCAGCACGGGCATGACTTTGCCCATGTCGCGGGGACCGCTCGCACCGGTCTCGGCGATGACCTTCCGCGCGGCCTCCTCGATCTCTTCGCGGGTGGCCTGCTTCGGCAGGTAGGAGGTGAGCACGTCGGCCTCGGCCGCTTCGCGGTCGGCGAGGTCGTCGCGACCGGCCTTGCGGTACTGCTCGATGCTGTCGCGGCGCTGCTTGAGCTGCTTCTGGATGACGTTGATGACCTCGGCGTCGTCGAGCTGGCGTGCCCCGCCCTCACCGGTCGTTTCGCCTTCCGCGGGGATTTCCGCGTTCTTGATGGCAGCGACGAGCATGCGCAGCACCGACTTTCGCGTTTCGTCGCGGGCGCGCATCGCCTCGGCGAGGTCCGCCTGGATTTGGTCGCGAAGTGGCATGGAGTCCTCCTCGTTGTTCAAGCGGTGCAGAGCTCTTCGGGGGCGCCGGCTTCGCGGAGGCGCCGGGCGAGCCGCTGCAGGTGATGTTCGACCCAGATGCCGGGGCGCTCGAGCCCGATTGCGGGTGCTTCGATGTTGAAGCGGTCTTGCTTGCGGCGAAGGGCGACGGCGGCTTCGCGGTAGGAGCGTGCGAGTTCGCGGAGCGCCGGGGCGAGCCGCTGCCAGTCACCGGCCCGCGCGGCGGCGCGAACGAGCGCTTCGTGGCGGGCATCGAGCGCTGCGAGCGCCTGCCTGTCCTCTTCGATTTCGCGGGCGAGCTGGAGCCACGGGGGCAGTTCGCCGGCATCGCGCAGCAGTTTGAACCCCAGCCAGTTCTCGCCGGCGAGTTCTTCTTCGCGGTTCACGGGGAGCGGCTTCCCCTGCCCGGGGAGGTTATCGAACGCCCCGGCGGACATCGCCTCGAGGATGCGGGATTCGATGATCTGGTGGTTGAAGGTCACGGGGCAATAGTAGCGGGAACGCGAAAAGGCGGGGCGATTGCCCCGCCTCGCGAGTTTCTCGAGAAACCGCCAACTAGTCGGCCGAGGGGAGCACCTTCGGCTGCATGAGCTCCATGTCGCGACCGTTGACCTTGAGCTCGCAGTTGCCGGGCTTGATAACGAGGATCTCGATGCCGGTCTCCTCGTCCTTGTAGCGCTTGCCAAGCTGTACAGCCATCGTCGAATCCCTTCCTGGTTACTTCTTCAGTTCGAGCGGAGTGTCGCCGCAGGTGATTTCGCCATCGCCGCCCTTGGTGACGATGAATTCGGACCCGCACTTCGGGCAGACATACCGCTTCCCGGTCTGAGCCGGCATACCTTTCCCCCTTCCAGTCGCAAGCGCCGCGCCGCCCGCGGCACCCCTATCTGTTTGGTGTATTGGAATCCTAGCCAGCGTGGTATCGAGGGTCAAACGAGAAAGCGCGTCATCTCAGTTTCTGTTTTTGAACCTGCAGGGAGCGTAAAGCCGCTCTGTGCACGCGCCTGGAAAGCGAAGGGCGGGACCCCTTGTATCGGGCCCCGCCCCAGGAACATTTCGCCGATGCCGGGCTACTCGACGAAGATGTAGCCCCACATGTCCGGGTGGTAATCGCACGTCACTTCGTACTCGCCGGGGGTGTCGAAGGTGATCGTGCGCTCGTCGCCCGTGTTGATGTCGTCGCCCTGGACTTCACCGTTGAGGACGATGTTGTGCAGACCCTGGACGGAGACGAAGAGGACTTCGGTGCCGACCGGGATGAGCGCGACGCCTTCGTTCGGCTCGGACTCTTCCCCGTCGATGATGAAGGTCCAGTCGTTGGCGTGCGCCTCGACGCGGAGTTCGGATGCGGGAGTTTCAGGCCGCTCGATCTCACGCGCGGAGCCGGTGCCGGAGATCTCCTCGTACACGCTCTGCGGGACGATGTGCTGCAGGCACGCGGTACCCGGGTTGATGGTAGTCGACGGAGCGTTACCCCAGGCGCTGTCGGGCAGGCGCAGGTTCTGGCCCACGCGGAGAATGGCGTCCTCCGGGATGCCGTTCGCTTCCGCGAGTTCGCGGGCGCGGACGTTCGAGAACGTCGCGGCGAGGTCGGCGAGTGTCTGGCCCTGGACGACGTATCCGTCGACCTGCGGCAGCTGGAGGATGACCTCGGGGCCGAACGGCGCTTCTGGATCGATGTCGTTCAGGTCGATGAGCTGTTCGACAGTCACGCCGGGATGCGACGCGGCGATGGACTCGATGGTGTCGCCGACCTGCACGACGTAGAGAGCGTCATCGGGCAGCGCGAGTTCCTGGCCCACGCCGAGCGGCGTCTCGGGGGTCAGGGCTTCGTTCGCCGCGAGGAGGTCATCTTCTTCGATGCCGTGCTTCGCAGCGATGGTCGCGACAGTGTCGCCTTCCTGCACCTGGACGCGGGTGTTTGCCGGCAGTTCCAGCGTGTTCTCCCACGGGAGTTCATCGTCGTTCCCGGCGGGGAAGTCGAAGTCGCTGTTTGCGCTGCGGATGGCGCTCGCGCTGAGGTTGTGGCGCTCGGCGATGCTGCTGACGGTGTCGCCGGCCTTCACGACATAGACCGCGTACTCGGGGAGCCGGAGTTCCGTACCGGGGAAGAGGCCGGGCACCGGATCACCCTCGTCGTTCAGGAGCGTGAGGGTGTTCTCCCGCTCGTCGTACTTGTACGGGATGCCGTTGAGGTTCGCGAGCACGATGGCGCCGACATGCAGCCGGTCCGCGATGCGCTCGAGCGTCTGCTCTTCATCGACCCGGACGCTGCGGTCGTCGTCATCCGGGGTCGGAGGCAGCACCAGGCGCGTGCCCTTCGCGACGGTGGCGTCGGGATCGAGGTTGTTCAGGCGGGCGAGTTCGAGCACGCCAACCTTGTGATCCGCGGCGATGGAGTCGAGGGTTTCGCCACCGACGACAACCGCAGTCTCGTGGTTCAGGTTGTGTGCGAACTCTTCGGCTTCGCGCCAGCCCTTGTTCGTGAGCTGGCCCGTTTCCTCGTCGACCTCCGTACCCGGGGCGGTAATGAGGTTGACGAGGTGCTCGATCTGGCGCTCGTTGAGGGCGCCGCCGTTCTCGTTGAGCCAGGCGGGCATGAGGGTGCCGGCGCGGCCGCACTCGAGGGTGCGGGTGAGGAGTTCCACGTTGGCGGCGAGGACGAGCGGATCCTGGTTCTTGAACTCGTCCTTGTTCAGGGTGGGGCCGATGCCGCCTTCGCCCTTGTTGCCGTGGCAGGTGCGGCAGTTGTTCGCGTAGAGCAGCGCACCGCGGCGGACCGACTCTTCCTTGTGCCAGTCGGCCTGGGTTCCTGCGCGGATGGGGAGGTCGATCATGGCGTAGGCGCCGCAGGCGCCCACGAACGTGAAGAACAGGACGACGATGAGGAAGATCTGCTTCTGGGTATTCAAGCCGGTCGTCCTCCCCCTAACCCGAATAGGAAACGGCGCGCAGAGGGTTGTCCTCGTCGCCAGGTGTGATGCGGCCCGTGTTGACGTTCACGGAGCCGTCGCTGTTAACGGAAAGGTCCATGGTGTCCATGGGCCGCGGCGCGGGACCGAAGACGCGGATACCGGCCTTCGAGTAGGTAGAGCCGTGGCACGGGCAGCGGAACCAGCCGGTGATGCCGGGGAAGTTCACCGCGGCGCCGTTGAAGGTGCCGTTCCAGGGGACGGAGCAGCCGAGGTGAGGGCACTTCCAGTAGAGAGCCAGCAGGCCACCGGTACCGCCCGCACCAAGGACGTCGCCTTCAGCGCCAGCCAGGTTCACGAGCCAGAACTTGCCCTCGGACACGCGGTAGGGTTCGCCGCCGGGCTGCGGGACCGCGCCAGCGGGAACGGTCACGGTGCCGCCGAACCCGGTGGGGTTCCGCAGGTTGAAGAAGCCGAGGAAGCCGGAGATGAGGCTACCAACGGTGAGGGTGAGGCCTGCGAAGACGCTGACGCGGAGGAAGGACCGCCGGGCGATGCGGCGGGCTTCCTGTTGTCGTGCGCGTTCGATACGCCCGGCCGCTGCGCGGGCACCGGAAGTCTGTTGAGCCTGTGCCATGTTTACTCTCCCGCTACTCCTCTCCCGGGATGCCTTCGCTCACAGCCAGCTGCCACGGCCACACCAGGTCCTGGCCCTGGCCACGGAACGCGGTACCGATCACGGTGAGGATGGCGTAGGCGCCGATGAAGCCGCTGAAGAGAGCGATCAGGGCGTCGCGGCGGGTAAGGACCCAGCCCATCTTCCACATGATGTAAATCATGAGCGACGACAGGCCGACCATCGCGACGATCGGGATGCCCTGCTCCACCAGCCAGCCCGGGAAGTCCAGGTTCTGGAACTCGGTCGGGCCGCCGGGTGCATCGCTGGCGAGGATCTTCAGGTTGAAGGGCAGGTAGGTGATGTCCTTGGACCACTCAGGCCACGGGAGCTGGCTCTGGATGGCGCGAACGTTCTCGAGGAAGCGGAACGTGTCGCCGCCGGAAAGGCCAAGGTACTCGTTCAGGATGAAGGCCAGCTTACCGCTGTCCCAGAGGATGAGAGCCAGGGTACCGACCGCACCGACTGCGGCCGAGACGACCGTGATCTTGACGGCGCCTTCGGTGCCGAACCACACACCCTGGCCGTCGTTCTCGCGGTCGAAGTAGGGGAACGCGGCGAGGATGCCGAGCCAGATGGTCGGGATGATGACGCCCGCCATGGCCGGGTTCATGTGCAGGAGGAGCTCCTGCAGGTTCAGCAGGTACCAGGGCGCCTTGGATGGGTTGGGTGTGACGTCGGCATTCGCCTGGTCCTGGAGCGGTGCGTTGACCAGCACGGCCAGGGCGAACAGCGCGATCGTGAACACCATCGCCGAGATGAACTCGACGAAGACCAGGTCGGGCCAGACGAGGACTTCCTCATCACGGGCGCGCGGTTGCGGGCGGGCGACGGGACGGGCGACGACTGCGGTTGCCATGTTCGCGATTCCTCGTAAGGCCTAGAGCGGCCGGGCCAGGCCGCCGTCACGGCGAATGCGCCAGAAGTGGACGGCCATGAAGATGGCGGCGAGCAGCGGCAGGCCGATGACGTGCAGGGTGTAGAAGCGGATGAGGGCGTCGGGGCCGACCTGTAGGCCACCAAGGAGCCAGAAGCGGGTCTTGGGGCCGAGGATCGGGGCCGAGCCGGCGATTTCGGAACCCACCGTAATGGCCCAGAAGGCGAGCTGGTCCCACGGCAGGAGGTAGCCGGTGAAGCTCAGGAGGAAGGTAAGAACGAGCAGGATGACGCCGACCACCCAGTTGAATTCGCGGGGCGGCTTATACGCGCCGGTGTAGAACACCCGCATCATGTGCAAGAACACAAGGATGACCATGGCGTGGGCCATCCAGCGGTGCATGTTCCGCATGAGCTGGCCGAACTGGACGTTCGTCTGAATGTTCTGGATGTCCAGGTACGCACGGTCGACGCTGGGCACGTAGTAGAACATCAGCATGATGCCCGTGACCGTGAGGCCGAGGAACATGAAGAACGAGAGGCCACCCAGGCAGTAGGTGTGGGTGATCTTTACGTGCGTTCGGTGGATTCGCGTCGGGTGGAGGTGGAGGAAGACGTTCGTCGCGACGACGAGCATCTGGTTTCGCGGAGTGTTCGGATACCCCGTGCGGAAGATCGACTTCCACACGTAGTTGTGGAACATCTTGTCGTAGATCTTGTCCGCGAGCGTGGGCTTGGTCGGAGTCTCAACAGCCATTCGTACTCTCCACCCCGGCTATCGCTGCCACCACTGGCCAAAGGCCACGAGCAGGGCTAGCGAGGCAATGATCGTGATGAAGACGAAGACGAGTTCGAGCGTCTCTGCGTAGTCATGAGGAAGATTGGCAAAATCCAACCGACGACCTCCCCCTCTCGATCGCACCCGGCGACAGCCCCCCGCTCGAGGGCAGACTTTGTGAATTCGTTCGCGAACCTCTTATACCACCGGCCCAGATTGGGGGTCAAACCAGCGGGTCGGCTGGCACAGGTCCGAAACGGGCATTCCGGGAGCCTCAGCCACTATACGGCAGGACGTCCGATAGAACCTTGGCACGAGGCCCGGATCCGGCGGTTCGCACGCGAAACCGCTCACTGCCATCGACGCCGCCAATACAACACGCCATAAGCGCGGCCCGGGGCGGGGCCCGGCGGGGCAAACCACCGTGAGCGGTCTATACCAGCGCCGGGTCAGCTGCGCGAAAAGCGCATCCGCAGGAGCCCCCGGATGTCCTCGATCGCCGTCTTGACGATCTTGACCTTGGTATCGGGGTCTTCCTCCCAGCGAACGGGGAGCTCGCAGATCTTGTACCCGTGCCGGTGGGCGAGGATGAGGAGCTCCGTATCGAAGAACCACATCCGGTTCTTAATTTTCGGCACGAGGAAGTCGGCGGCTTCGCGAGAGAGCGCCTTGAAGCCGCACTGGGCGTCGGTGATGCGAAGGCGCGGGAAGAACAGGTTAATGAGGAAGACGTAGCCGCGGGAGGTGAGCTCGCGTTTAAACGAGCGGCGGGTTTGCGAACCCCGGGCGAGCCGGCTCCCGACGGCGACGTGGCAGCCCTTTTCGGCGATGAGGTCGATGAGCTCGGGCAGGTGGTTCAGGTCGGTGCTCAGGTCGATGTCCATGTAGCACACGATGTCGGCGCGGCTGCGCGTCCACGCCTCGCGGAGGGCCAGCCCACGACCCTTCACGGTGAGGAGCAGTGCATCGACTTTGCCCTGGTACTGCGCTTCGAGTTCGCGCGCGAGGGGGCCGGTTCCGTCGTTCGAGCCGTTGTCGGCGATAGTGATGTGCCACTGGTACTTCGGGTGGTGTTCGATGAAGGCGAGCACCTGCTCGACGCTCTGGCGAAGGACGGCAACCTCGTTGTAAACGGGCAGGATGATATCGACGGTTTTGCGCTGCTCGCTCATGTCGCGGCTATTGTTGGCTGCGGAACCGCATGGGGGAAGTGTGCGGAGCCCTTAGTGGGACAGCCCGAGCAGTTCGCGCACCGTAACCAGCTCGTACCCGGCGTCGCGAAGGCCCGACACGATGGCCGGCAGCGCATCGAGCGTGTTGTAGCCGCCAAGATGCATGAGGACGATGGATCCGCCCTGCGCGCGGCTCAGCACCTTCGAACTGATGTCCGCTGCGGTGGGGCCACCCTCGGATTCGGGGCGCCAGTCGATGGTGTCGATGTCCCACATGATGACGTACGGGTAGCCAACCTCGGCGAGGACTGAAACGACCTCGTCGTCCCAGGCGCCAAGCGGCGGGCGGAACAGCGGCCGCATGTCAAGCGTGGTATGTGGCGCGACGGCGGTCTCGGTGCGGCTGATCTCGCTCCGCATCTGGTCGGGCGTGAGTGTGCGGAAGTCCGGGTGCGTGTAGCTGTGGTTCCCCAGGTCGAACAGGTGCTGGTTCTCGGTGACGATGCGGAGCACCTCGCGGCCGGCGTCGGTGTTCTGGTTCTCGGCCATGGCGCCGGTCATGAAGATGGTGGCGCGCACGTTGTTGTCGATGAGGAACTGCATGATGTCGAGCGCCGGGTCGACGCGGCCGCCCATGTCGAACGTGAGCGCGACCATGCCCGAGCCCCGGTCGCCGTGTTCGATGACGACCCCTTCGGCGGGCAGGGGTGGCGGCGTGGGCGTTGGCGGCGGCGAAGTTGGTGTCGGGGTGGGCGGCTCTTCCGTGGGCGTGGGCGTCGCCGTCGCGGGGGCGGTGGTCGGCGTTGAAGACGGCGTGGGCGAAGCTGACGGCGATGGCGTGGGGGACGGTTCGTCGTCGTCATCGCCGCCAAACCAGCAGGCGCTGGCGACGAAGGCAGCGAGGATCGCGATCAAGAGGACCTGGAAGGCGGAGCGTGGGGCGAGCGGGTTGAATGTCATCACTGTATTGAACGCTGCGGCGGCGTTCCCGGTTCCTTTCTCGGCCCCGAACATTACCTGATCCGGGCGCATGGCGGCGGAGTCCCATACCATTCGCGAACATGGCGGAAGCTGCAGTGCCGACCGATCGCACCACGTCGCGAGGCGGCGGGCTGCTCATTGCTGCCGCCATCGTGGCGTTCGGATTCATCGGCTCACGGCTGCTGGGCGTGGTGCGCACCGCAGCCATCGCCGAGGCGTTCGGCACGGCGCCGGAACTTGCCGCGTACAACGTGGCCTTCCGCGTACCGGACCTCATCTTCCAGGTGCTCGCGGGCGCGACGCTGGGAAGCGCGTTCATCCCCGTGTTTGCGCGGCTCTACCGGAAGGACGGCGAGGCCGCGGCGTGGCGGCTTGCATCGAACGTGCTCAACCTCATCACGCTGGCGACGGCGGCGTTGTGCGTCATCGCGTTCGTATTGGCTCCGGTGCTCGTGCCGCTCATCGCACCGGGGCTCGGCGAGGACATCGGCCGCGAAGAGGAGCTCACCGGGAAGGCAGTCGAACTCACCCGGCTGATGCTGCTTTCGCCGCTGCTCTTCTCGGTCAGCGGAATGCTGACCGGGATGTTGAACGCGCGGCAGCAGTTCTTCCTGCCCGCGCTCGCGCCGATGCTGTACAACCTCGCGATCATCTTCGGCGCGCTCGTGCTGGCCGGCCCGTGGGGCGTCGAGGGACTCGCGATCGGCGTCGTGGTCGGGGCCGGGCTACACCTGCTGGTGCAGGTACCGGGGCTCATTCGCGAGCGGATGCGCTACAGCTTCACGTTCGACTGGCGGGACCCGGCCGTGCGCGAAGTCGGGCGGCTCATGGGCCCGCGCGTCATCGGGCTGGCGGCTGCTCAGTTCAACTTCGTCATCACCACGTCGTTCTTCGCCTCAAAGGTTGGCGGGGAGGCAATCAACGCGCTCACGTACGCGTGGCTGCTGGCGCAACTACCGCTGGCCCTGTTCGGGATGGCACTTTCGACGGCGGTGTTCCCGCGGCTCGCCGAACAGGTCGCGGACGAAGACCTCGAAGCACTGCGCGCGACCGTCTCGCGGGTGCTGCGCGCGATCATGTTCCTTACGATTCCCGCGGCAATAGGGCTGGTGATGCTGCGAATCCCGGCGACGGCGACGCAGCTCGAACGCGGCGAGTTCACAGCCTCGGACACGGCGATCACGGCGGCGGCGCTCGGGTGGTTCTGCCTCGGTGTGGTGCCACAGGCGGGTATCGAGATCCACAGCCGCGGGTTCTACGCGCTCGGCGACACGCGAACGCCGGTGGCGCTCGCGGTGGTGGCGCTCGGCGTGAACCTCGTGCTCAGCACGCTGCTGTGGGAGCGGTTCGAAGTGCGCGGGCTCGCGTTCGCGGTTTCGGCAGCGTCGTGGGTGGAGTGGGTGCTGCTCTACGCGCTCTACGCACGGCGAACCGGCTCGGACATCCTGCCCGACCTGCGAGCCATCGCGCTGTTCTCGCTCTGTGGGGCGGTGATGGCGCTGGTGCTCGCGGTCGCGTTCCGCCCGTTCGAAACCGGCGGCGTTGTCACGCAGGTGGTCATCGCGGTCTCGGGCGCGATCGCCGGGCTGGCCGTGTACGCGGGCCTCGCGATGCTGTTCCGGGTGCCCGAACTGGAGGAGGCGTGGTCGCGGGTGGCCTCGCGGTTCGGCGCGCGAGTGAAGGACTAGTCATCCGCCGCGCCACATTCTTATAGATTTCTTCCCCCTTCCTTGTCCCACGCTTGTAGATTCACGCGTTTGTAATCCTCTCGGGATGGAGCGATCGACGGGAAGTGTCGATCGTTCAAGCGCATGTCTCGCGTCATCCGGGTTGTGACAAGCGTACCGCTGGCTGCTCGCGTACTGGTGTTGGGCCTCAGCACCACCGCCGGGCTGACCATGGTCGCCTCGGCGCGAGAGGCCGTCGAACAGCATGTGCCGCTGCTCGTCGAAGCGCCGCCAGTCGAGGTCGTGGTCGAAGCGCCACCGCCGGTGTGGCGTGTACCGACGCCCATCCCGTGGCAGTGGTCCCGGCAGGGCATCGGCGGAGGCTATCTCGCGAGTGACGAAGGGGCGATACCCGAACCGCCAGCCGAACCGGCGCCCGCCGAAGTGCCGGCCGCGCCCGCGCGAAGCCGGTTCACCCTGCCGCTCCGCGCGTGGACGGCCGTGACGGACCGGTTCGGGGCACCGCGCGGGCCGGGCTACATCCACGGCGGGATCGACCTCGCGCTCGATCGGCACCCGGCCTCGCCGGTGTTCTCCGCATGCGTCGGGACCGTGATCACGGCGGAGTATTCGTCGACGTATGGCTATTACGTGATGGTCGATTGCGGCGACGGGTTCACGACGCTGTACGCGCACTTCAGCCGCATCCTGGTCGCGGTGGGCCAGTCCGTCGACCAGGACACGGTGCTCGGCATCTCGGGTTCGACCGGCTTTTCGACCGGCGAACACCTGCATTTCGAGATCCGGTGGAACGGGATTCACGTGAACCCGGAGGACTACCTCGACTTCGGGATCCCGCCGGGGACGCCGCTTTCGACGGGGCCAATCCGGTGGCCGGTCCCGACGCCGACTCCTTCGCCCACGCCGACACCAACCCCGAGTCCTACGCCGACTCCGACACCTTCGCCGACGCCGACACCGACACCGACGGCGACGCCAACGCCCACGACGTCGCCTTCGCCCACGCCGACCAAAACGCCTTCGCCAACGCCAACTCCATCGCCTTCACCTTCACCATCACCTTCGCCCTCGTCGACGCCTTCGGCTACGGCTACGGCCACGGGGAACTCGAGCGCGAGTCCCACCGAGGCGATATCGGAGACGGCCAGGCCACGGACGAGGCCGGTGCCTACTCCTCCGCGGCACGCCGAACCATCGGCGTCGCCATCGCCGGTCATATCAGACGAGGAATAGGCGGCATCTTTCCACGTAAGGGTGGCGAATAATTTTGCTCATCGAGCGCCTCATTGGGGTCACTCGTTACATGATGTTCATATTTGCGCCGGGGAGACGCTTCAACGCGCTCATATAATCGAAACAAAGGAGCGCACCGGTGCGGACTGTAGTTGTCGTGACGCGGCACCAGGATGCCGCGCGCCTCGGAGCATTACTCGAACGACTGGGATTCGCTGCGCCGGTAATCGCGCCCGAGAAACTCGCCGAAGACAACGGTTCGCCGCGCGGCGACGCCATCGTGCTCGACCTGCGCGACATCCCGGGACAGGCGCTCACGCTGCTCACCGCCACCTTCGCCGAGCGCACCGTGCTACTCGCGCTGGTCCCGGAGGAGCAACTCGACCGCATCACGGTCGACATCGCGCTCGACGACTTCGTGCTGCTGCCGGCGAGCGCGGCGGAGGTCGCGCGCAGGGTCGAACGGGCACTGTGGCGGCGCCACGGCATCGATAGCGAGCACTTCATCCGCTGTGGGGCGCTCACCCTCGACCTTTCGAACTACCGGGTGACGGTCGACGACGAGCCAATCGTGCTGACGTTCAAGGAGTACGAGCTCCTGCGGTTCCTCGCGATGAACGCGGGCCGCGTGTTCACACGCGAACAACTCCTGAACCGCGTCTGGGGGTACGACTACTTCGGCGGCGCCCGGACGGTCGACGTTCACATTCGCCGGATTCGTTCGAAGATCGAGATCCGCGGGCACCGGTTCATCGAAACCGTGCGGAACGTGGGGTACCGGCTGAGCGCACAGCCACCGGCAGGCGCCGAAGAGTAGCGCTCAGGCCTTTCGAATCAGTTCGCCGGGCTGTGGCAGGCCGTCGACCATCTCGCGGGGGTGGAGCTTCCGTTCGCACCACCTGTCCAGCGTGTCGCGGTCGCCGAGGTATTCCATGCGTGGCACCGCGTATCCGCACGACGTCTGCACCTTCTCGACGTCAACGAGGAATGCCTGGCGCACGTACGGGTGGAAGTCCGGCGCGAACGCCTCACGGTACTGAAGCAGTTCGGGGTCGCCGACATCGACGCGCCGGCCGCGCCCGTAGAGCCGCACGATCCCCGCGGTGGCATCGAACCGGCAGAGCATGATGGTGATCCGGCCGTTCTGCTCGATGTGGTTCGCGGTTTCGTTCCCCGAGCCGGGGTAATCGAGATAGCCAACCGTATTCGGGCCGAGCACGCGGAGCAGCGTCCGTCCCTTTGGCGAGAGGTTCGGGTACCCCGCATCGAGGTCCGATGGCGCCGTCGCGACGAAGAAAATGTGCTGCTGTTCGATGAGTTCGCGGATGGGGTCGGTGATGGAGTCGTACCAGGTGGCCATGGGGTCCTCTGTGTGGGCGTGTCCACCACTATCGTTCGACCATGCCACTGGCTACAGCGCCATTTCGACCTGTCGAACTCCTGGGATTGGCCGTCAGGGTACCTCGGCGGGGACGGGCGGTGCAGGGACACCGGCTTCGATTGCCGAGGCGTGCCCCGCGCGATACACCAGCGCGACGATGAGCCCCGCACAGCAGATGGCTGACAGGACCGCCAGCGTCGCGGGCACGCCGAACGCTTCGGCCATGAGCCCGGTGAGGTAGCCGCCTACCGGCGTAGACCCGGCGAAGAGCAGGAAGAAGATGCTCATCACGCGGCCACGAAGGTGGTCTGGCACGGTGAGTTGGAGCCGCGTGTTGATAGTGGTCGAAAACGCGACACCCGAGGCTCCGAGCAGCACCAGCAACGCGGCCGACACGAGGAACCACGGCGAGATCGCGAGGACCGGCAGGAGCACGACGAACGCACCTGTCGCCATCAGGAGCACGCGCGTCGAGAGCCTCGGGGCGCCGGCGATAATCAGCGCGGCGATGAGCGAGCCGATCCCCATCGCAGAGGTGAGCAGGCCGAACTTCCCCGCTCCCACGTGCAACACGAACTCGGCCACGAGCGGGACGATGACCGTGAAGTTGTAGCCGAACGTGCCGATCACCGCGAGCAGGATGAAGAGGAAAAGCACCGCAGGGGTGCGAACCGAGTACCGGATACCTTCGGCCACCTGCGCGAAGACATTGCCGGCAGCCCGCCGAAGCTCGGCCGGGTAGAGTTCCGAGGAGCGCATTGCCAGGTACGCCGCGATGACGCCAACGTAGCTCGCCGCATTCGCGAAGAAACTCGCTGATATTCCCACCAGCGCGATCATGATGCCGCTGACCGCGGGCCCAAAGATTCGTGCGGTGTTGAAGATGGTCGAGTTGAGCGCGACCGCATTGGTGAGCTGGTCGCGGCCAACGAGTTCGACGACGAACGCCTGCCGCACGGGCCCATCGAACGCATTCACGACACCAAGGAAGAATGCCAGCGCGTAGACGTGCCAGAGTTCGACGGTGCCGGTGAAAAGCAGCATCCCGAGCGTGAACGCCTGCACGAGGGCGAGCGACTGGGTGACGATGAGGATGCGCCGCTTCGGGAGGCGGTCGGCGAACACACCGCCGAACAGCGTGAAGAGCGTGATCGGCAGGAACTCGAGGGTAGTAACCGTGCCGAGAGCGAGCGGAGAGGACGTCAGCTTTAGGACGAGCCACGCCTGCCCGGTCCGCTGCATCCACGTCCCGATGAGGGACACCAGCTGGCCCATGAAGTAGAGGCGGTAGTTGTAGGTGCGCAGGGAGGAGAACTGGCGTTCGACCAGCCGGTCGATGCTGGCGGTATGCCCGGCCCGTCCCACTCGCGCCTCCTCCCGAACACTATACTCTTACGCGGGCGTCAGAGTTGCGGAATCCTGGCAGATGTTGGTGGTTTTGCGAGCGTTGTAACCGGGGGACGGCGGCAAGCGGGGTTAGGAAACAGCAGTGCCCGGGCGTCGAGCCCGGGCACTGTGTTCGTCAGGCAGGGGCGACGCGAGCGCCGCAGCGGCCGCAGAACTTCGCCGTGAGCGGGACGACGCTGTTGCACTTGATGCAGCGCATCTCCTCGCCGATGGAGGGCAAGAGTTCGCCGCATTCGAGGCAGAACCGCTGGTCGCCTTCGTTCCGGCTGCCGCATTGCAGGCAGAACACCGCGGGCTTTGGCGGCGCCGGGGCGTCGGCCCCGTACGCCCGGTCGTCGCGGTCCTTTTGCTTTTTCTTCTTTTTCTTGCGGCGTTCGAAGAGCTCTTCGAACACCTCGAACAGTTCTTCGACCATACTGCCCTACCCCGGGATGAGGCCCTCGTCGCCCAGCAGTTCGCGGAGCTCCTCCAGCGAGATGTCGGGCGGCGGCAGGACCGCATCCGATGGCACAATCTCGTCGTCGGGGACGGGTTTGCCGCTGGTGCGAACGAAGTCCTGCATGCGCCGGAGGTGCTCGGCGAACGGAGCAGACTCGCCCCGCTCCATATCAGCTTCGAGTTCGGCGTCGAGGCGGTTCAGCTCGTCGACGAGGTCGTCGGAGAGTTCCCACTGCCCCTCCTCCATGATCCGAACGATCATTGGCCTGCCTCCAGTTGCGGTGGCTGTGGGCCGGCGCCGAGTTCGCGCCGAAGCCGCTCGAGTTCGACCTCGACGTGGTAGTCGCGGCCGAGCTGCTCGAGTTCGCGGTCGAGAGCCGTCGGGCCACCGAGCGCGTCGTCGAGGGCGCCGGCTTCGATGAGCTCGTTGATCGCCTCGCCGCGGGCGCGGAGGGCGGCGGTCTTGTCCTCGGCCCGCTGGATGGCCATGCCCACGTCGCTCATCTCCTCGGAGAGTCCGGTCACCGCCTCGCTGATGCGAACGGTGGCCTTCGCGGCCGTGTACTGCGCCTTCATGACCTCCTTCTTCGTGCGGAAGGCCTCGACCTTGGCGGAGAGGCGCCGCTCGGCCTGGACCAGGCGGTCCTGCTCGGCCTGGAGCTGCTGCACCTGCGCGTCGAACCCGTCGATCTGCGCCTGGACGGCGGCCTTGCGTTCGAGCGCAATGCGAGCGAGGTCCTCGCGGTTGTTGACGAGGGCCTGCCGGGCCTGGCCATCGAACTTCCCGAGCTGTGCGCGAAGTTCGTCGGCCTGGAGCGCGAGGCGGCGCTTGGCGGCGGTCACCTCGACGATGCCGCGCTTCACATCGCGCAGCATTTCGACCTGCTTTTCGTAGCTGAGGTCGAGGATTTCACGTGGATCCTCCGCGGCATCCAGCGCTTTATTCGCTTTCGCCTGGAAGATCGTCTTCAGGCGTTTCCACATTGCTGCCTGCTCCTTTCGCAGTAGCGCTGCCACCAGCGTATTTCGCGCCAGTGGTGGAGTTGGTGAAGGGACGTACAGAGCGCGCGGGATCCGCTCCTGGCCGGGGGACCGGTCGGCCGCCCGGAGGCTTCCCGTATCCTCGCCGGGCGGATAGCTCCGTGGCGGCGCACTAGTTGCCTCCCGCCGATTCAGGTGCGTGGACGGGCTGCGACTCCGCGCCGCTTCGCCGCGCCTTCAGGACCGATGCCACGATGGCCACCGCGAGGATGGTCACGATCACGGCGAGGCTGACGAGCGCGGGCACCTTGTACACGTCGACCAGCAGCATCTTCGAACCAACGAACACGAGGATCGCGGCGAGTGCCGGCTTCAGGTACGACAGGCCGGCGAGGTAGCCGGCGAGCACGAAGTAGAGCGCCCGCAGCCCGAGAATGGCGAACACGTTCGAGGTGAACACCGTGAACGGGTCGTCGGTCACAGCGTAGATGGCCGGGATGGAGTCGACCGCGAACACGAGGTCGGTGCTTTCGATGAGCACGAGCACCAGGAAGAG
>CAZWBW010000054.1:0-18979 GCA_964632355.1 uncultured Anaerolineaceae bacterium
CGACGACCTCAACCTGCCGCTCATCGTGCTCTGGCCGGGCGCCCCGAGCGATGACGTCGTCCAGCTCCTCCAGCGTGGCGCCGAAGACGTGATCACCGAGTCGCTCGGCGGCGATGCCCACGCCGCCCGTGTCGCCGCCATCATTCGCCGAACCGTACAGAGCCGCCGGCCCCTCAGTCGCCGCGTCACCTGGGGCGAAACGTCCGTCGACCTCGATAGCCGCATTGTCACGAGCCCCGCGGCCGCGTCACGCTCTCGCGCTCCGAGCATGCCCTGCTGGTCGCGCTTCTGCGCAGCGACGGGAGAACGAGCAATCAGCAGGAGCTCATCGCCGCCATCTGGGGGAGCTCGTCCCGCGGTTCGGCGCACAGCCTGAGGCTCTGCGTCCGCCAGCTCCGCGAGAAGATCGAAGCCGATCCCTCGCGGCCGCGCCGGCTGCTCAACGTCTGGGGTGTCGGCTATCGGCTCAGCGAACCCGATGACGAGCGGCGTTCGACACTCGAAGCCGAAACGCAGCGGCTCATGGCTCGGGTGGTTGGATCGCCAGCCGGTACCCGAGCGATCGGTGCGTGATGATGAGCTGCGGGCGCGAGGGGTCCTCCTCGAGCTTCGCCCGCAGGTACCCGATGTACAGCCGCACGTAGTGCAGGTCGTTCACGTAATCGTCGCCCCACACCGCGCGCAGCAGGTCCTCCGCGGCCACCACCTGCCCCGCCCGCTCGGCCAGCACGCTCAGAAGCCGGAACTCGGTCGGCGTGAGACTTACGGGTTCGCCGTTCAGTGTCACCTCGCCGCGTTCGAGGTCCACGCGAAGCCGTCCGGTCTCGAGCGGCTGGCTCGTCGCCTGGCTTCGCCGGAGCGCGGTTCGCAGCCGGGCGATGAGTTCGTGGCCCGGGATTGGTTGCGTGAGCGCGATATCCGCCCCCTGGTCGAGACACGCCACCACTGTTTGCTCCGAAAGCAGACGCGGCACCACCGCGATCGGGAACTGTCCGAGTGCGCGCAGCACCGCCACCTGTTCGGCGGCCTGCGCGTCGTCGCCAAGCAGCACCACCGCGTCGGGTGGGGCCTCGAGGATCTCGTGCACCGCCTCGCTGATCCCGGGCGCCGTGCGCACGTCCAGCGTCGCGGAGTCGATGGTGCCGGGTAGCAACGCGCCTGCCGATTCGGTGCCAACGAGCAGTACCCGGAGCGGCGTCGGCGCCGGCTCCGGGCGGGCGCGTGGAGCACCCCCTTGGTCCGGGGGCCGGCTCCGCTCGCCTCGGTCGTCCTGCTCCTGGTTCATTGCTCCCCCGCCAGCCGCCCCGAAAGGTTCTCGAACACTACAGCGTGCGGTGCCTCGGGATGGTTTCGCAGCGAACTCCGTTCGCACGGTCGTCCGCCCGGCGAACCCGGCCTGGAGGCGCTGGGACCGAACAGGCGGAATGCAGGCCGGCCGCGCCAACGGCGCGCGGAAGCGTACGGCCCCTGGGGTAACGGGATCGTTACGCTGGATACACGAGCAGCACGTCCTGGGTAACGTGGAGCGCACGCCGGCGCAGTTCCCCGGGCCGGAGGATCGTGATCGCGCCGCGGTCCAGCCGGATGACGCCTGCGTCCTGGTAGCTGCCGAGCACCAGGTTCACTCGCACCCGCGTCGCGCCCAGCATGCCGCCGAACTCCGCCTGGGTGAGCGGGAACGGCACCTCGATCCCGTTCGTTCCCGGCGTCCCGTAGCGCTCAGCTAATTCCAGCAATCGCCGCGCCATGCGCGTCGAGAGGTCGTACAGGTGGATCTCCTCGATGCGCTCGTTCCGGCCCCGCAGCTGCGTTGCCAGCGCTTCGACGAACGACATCATGAGCCGCGGGTTGTTCCGTAGCAGCGACTGCAGCACTTCCCGCCGCAGTGCGTACGTCAACGTCGGCAGCGCCGCGGTGACCGTTTCGGGCGCCGGTCCACGATCGAGCGTGGCAACCTCGCCGAACCAATCGCCCTCGGCCAGCATCCCCAGGATGACTTCTTCGCCTTCTTCCGAGGTGAGGCTCAGTTTGACGCAGCCCTCTGCGATCACGTGGAGCGCGCCCGGGGGATCTTCCCGGTGCACGATAACTTCGCCTTTGCGGTATTTCCGCGGATAGAGGTGTTCCAGCGCGAAAGCCGCCTCGTCTGCGTTGAGGTGGCGAAACAGCGGACTTCTCGAAAGGAGTTCTGACTTGTCGGGCTCTCGCTCGCTCTCTCGGGGGCCGGAGATCGCGCTGCGCGTCGCCATACAGAAATCGTCCTCCTTGCCCGCAAGGCTGCGGCGAGGGCTGTCTCCGCAGCATCAGAGGACTCTAGGAAATCTGTTGGTTCCCGGTGCCGCCGGTGGAGGTCAGCGCCCTGCCAGCCACCCGCGAAGAGGGTTGCTCCCCCGGTCCCGAACCTCATGAAGTCCTTATGCTCCTCATGTTCTGGGCCGACAAACCCGTTTGTATCGTCGCGCCCGATGTCAGCGCTGAACGACCGTCCCGCTGGCCGACGTTTCCCGTTGCCCTGGTTTCGTTCGCGAGGACCGGCGCTCGCCCCTGCTGCCGGTCCCGCTGGCATCATTCGGTTTCTTACGTTGCTGCGGCCCCACATACACAACCAGCGGTGGCCCCTGTTCCAGGTGTTCATCTGCAGCAGCGTCGCGGTGAGCTTCCTCGTCGGCTTGCAGAAGGCCCAGCAGATCCTTGTCGACGATGCGCTCCCCGGGTTCGGGCGCCCGGGCGACAGCGACGTGCTACTCGCCCTCATGCTCATCCTGTCGGGGGCGTTCATCCTCTCGTCGATTCTGGCGCTTCGCGAAACCTACCTCGTCGCCCGCATCTCCGGGAGCGTGCTACGAACGCTCCGGCTTCGCGTGTTCTCGAACCTCCAGCGCACCCACGTCGCGCAGCTCGGCCGCCTCCAGCCCGGCGACATCTCCGCTCGCATGGCGAGCGACCTCGCGCTGGTCGAATTCGCGCTCACGACCCTGCTTGGGCAGGGGCTGCGGCTCGTGCTTACGCTCATCGCCGCGGTCGGCACCGTCTTCTGGCTCGATTGGCGGCTCGGGCTCATTGCCGTTGCCGGCCTTCCCTGGTTCGTGATCATCGGTCGCGTCATGGGCCCCCGCGCATCCCGGGCGGCCCTCACTCGCCAGCGCGATCTCGGCGGTATGACCGCAGAGCTCCAGGAGAACCTCGCCGGGCAGCCCGTGGTGCGCGTCTTCGGCCTCCAGGACCACGCCATCGGCCGGTTCGCCGCCAGCCTCGGCCGCCTGTTCCACTCGTCGATTCGCGTCACCTTCGTCTCCTCGATCTTCGGTGTCGCGAGCAACAGCCTGGCTTCGGCGCTTCAGCTGTCGGTGCTCGGTATCGGCGGCTGGCTGGTCATCCGCGGCGACCTTTCGCTCGGCACGCTCATGGCCTTCATCGGCCTGCTGAGCTTGATGATCGTGCCTGTTCAGAACATGTCGGGCCTCGTGCAGGTCGCACAGCAGGCCTCCGGTGCCATGGAGCGCGTCCAGGAGTTGCTCGACCTGCCGCCGGAACCGAACCCCCCGGACGCCTACCCGGTCGGCCCGGTGCGCGGCGGTATCGCGCTCAAAGGGGTCACGTTCGGGTACCAGCCCGGCCGGCCCGTGCTCCGCGACGTTTCGCTCGAAATCGAAGCCGGCACACGGTTCGCCATCGTCGGCCCGAGCGGGTGCGGCAAGTCGACGCTGCTCATGCTCCTGCTCGGCATGTACGCGCAACAGGAGGGCCGCATCGAACTCGACGGCCGCGACATCGCCTTCGCCGACCGCGACTCGCTTCGCGCGCAGTTCGGCGTCGTGCTGCAGGACGACTTCCTGTTCAACACCACCATCCGCGAGAACATCCGGCTCGGACGCCTCGATGCCACCGACGACGAGGTGGTCGCTGCGGCGAACGCCGCCCAGCTCGGCGACGTGCTGGAAGTGTTGCCCCAGGGCCTCGACACTGTCGTCGGTGACCGCGGCAGCCAGCTCTCGGGCGGCCAGCGCCAGCGCGTCGCGCTCGCCCGGGCGCTGGTGCGGCGTCCGTCCGTTCTCTTGCTCGACGAAGCCACCTCCGCGCTCGACCAGGAAGCCGAGGCCGCGATCAACGCTGCGATCCGCCGGCTCGATCGAAGCCAGACCGTGGTCATGGTCACCCACCGCCTCGCCAGCGCCGCAACCGCCGACACCATCGCCGTGCTCGAAGATGGCCGCGTCGCCGAGCAGGGCACCCACGCCGAACTCATCGCGAGACGGGGCGTGTACTGGCGGCTCTGGCATGCGCAGGAGTCCCCGGCGGCGGCACCGGCCCCCGGGATCTCCTTCGACCTCTCCCTTCACGACTACGGTCCCGCCGAGTTGGCGTACCCGGACCCGCTGCACCCGGGTACGCGCCTTCTGCTCGTCGCCTCCGGCGAGTTTGCCGTCGAGCGCGTCGGCGGAACGGACCTCGTGGGACCGGGTGGCGTCATCGACTGTGGTCGGTCATGCCTTTCGGTGAAAGCCCGGACCGCTGCACGGGCCTACAGCGTCGAAAGGCAGGAAGCAGGCGCCGCTGCGGGAACGCTCGCGCTACCGGGCGGGAGCTCTCGCTAGCGGCATTCAGGGCCAGGAGGAGAAAAATGTTGGCCTTTCGCAGAAAGGGTCTCGGAGCGTGTGCCCGGGCGATCGTCGTGTTCGCCGCTATCGTGGCGCCGGTTCTCGTCCCACTACAGGCGGATGCCGGCGGCAGCCGCCCCAGCGGTTACGAAGCGAAGCATCACCGGGGGGCCGCGAACGAACCCACGCCCACAGCGACCGGGTCTCCGGTCCCGTCATCCACGGCGGAAAGTAGCGCCGCGGCCGTCCCGGCGGATCCGTCGCCGTCGCCCACGCCCGCCGAGTCAACAACCCCGGTGGCGAGGACAGAAGCGCCGTCCCCGTCGCCGTCCCCGGCCCCGCCGCACAGCCCCACTGCCCCGGCCATCGAGTCCGCACCAGCCGAGAACGCGGACACACCGGCAGCCCCCACCGCGGATGCCACCGTCGGCGGAACACAGGCCGCTTCGCCCACGGCGACACCCACCGCGTCCGCGACCAGCGCAACGGCGACCCCGCCGGGCAGTGCGACCCCATCCCCGTCGGCGACCGCCACCACTCCCGCGCCGAGCGACCCGACGCCCGCCCCCGCCAGCGACGATGCGACCCCACCGGACACCCACGAAGAGGAGGACGAATCGCCGCCAGACAGTGAGGATCGAACGCTCTCGTCGCATTACGACCGGCACCCGCACGAGCACGAAGCGCCACCCAGGCAGTACCCGCAATACCCGCGCGATTCGCTCTTGCGCAAACTCGCCGCCATCGGTCAGCAGCTCTCTATCGGCTGGACGAACACTTCATCCGTCGGCGGCGCACAGTGGAACACGCAGGTCGCAAGCAACAGCGCCGCAGTTCAACAGACCTGTATCTATAGCCTCTGTTCGAACCGGGCCATCATCGGGCAGCAGAACGTGCTGGAAGCCGGCAATATCGCCGGGCTCGACGCCGCGCAGGTGAACACCGCCGGCTCCGTTGGTTCGCAGTCGAACACGCAGGTCTCCAGCAACGACGCCTACGTCGCGCAGATCTGCATCGACTGGTGCGTGAACTACACGTTCATCTACCAGGGCGATTTCCTCACCGGCGCGAACCTCGCCGCCGCGAACGCCGCCGCCGAGCTCGCCCAGGCCAACACCCAGGTCTCGGCGAACACCGCCCACGTCGAGCAGTACTGCAACACGAACTGCGCCAACATCGCCATCATCCTGCAGTCGTCGATCCAGCTCGCGCTGAACGCGGTCGCATCGGTCGCCGAGGACGTTTCGGTGGCGACGGTACCGGCGGCGGCCGGCGCGGGATCCCAGTCGAACACGCAGGTGGCGCTGAACACCGCCAACGTGGTGCAGGGATGCGCCGGCGTCTGCTGGAACACAGTCATCGTTTGGCAGGGGACGGTGCAGGAGGCGTTGAATGTCATCTCGCCGCCCGGCCAGGTTTAACCCACGGCCGTAACACAGGGCCGTGTTCAAACGGTTCAGAACGTGGAAGGCCACATTCTCCTGGCCCTTCCACGTGTGGCGCCCCGGTTGTGCAGCGCACCGGGGCGCTACCAGTCCCTGCCAAAGACCTTCCCCCTGTGGCGCGAGTCATGGACACTGTGCGCAATCAGCTCAGGTGGTGCTTCGTGAACGTGTGGTCTCGATCGGTGCTTGCTGGGTTCGTCCTCTCCGCGGCCGCGGTGGGTTCGGTGCTCTCGCTCCCCTTCGCGGCTGCGCAGGACAGCGAGCTCCCCTACCGCTCGGCGCTCCCGATGCTCGCCTCCGACGGTCTCATCGATCCGCTGCCGCCGGCCGACCCCGCGTACTGCGTTGTGCCGCCTTCGACGCCTCCCAACCCGCCGAACCAGGACGTGGTCACCGGCAACCTCTCGATCGGCGGTCTGCCCGCGCCGGCCGGCACCCTGGTCCAGCTCTTCTTCGACGGTAAGGCGGGTCCGGCAGTTCGAACCGACACGGTTGGTGTCTACCGGTTCGAGTACGGCATTGGCGGCGCGAATTGCGCCAACCGCCCCGGCGCAGCCGTGAGCGTCCAGGTTGCCGGCCAGGCCTTCCCGACCGGCAAGGTCGTTGGCGACGTGTTTATCCGGCTGGACATCGCTATCCCCTGAGGGCGTTTCCTCGATTTCGCACGAAGAAAGCGGTAAACGCGAGTTTGTTGTACGCGCGTCAGTAGCGCGCCGCGGACTGTACTAATTGGGGGATGGATCTCCAACGAATCGCCGAAGAGCTCCACGCACGGTTGCACAAGGAACGTGACGGCAGCGTGCTCGCGGTGTGGTACGACGGCTCGATTACCGTCGAGCAGTTCTCGTTTCGTGAAGGCCGCCGGCTGCCCGATGGAAGCTGGGAGCCGTCCCTGGTCTCCATTCCCGCGAAGGCTCCGCTGACCGTCCGGGACATCCTCGCACGGCTCGAAGCGGCGGTGGCTCGGGCGCGCCGCACCGCCTGATCCGTTCGGGAAATCAAGTCCGTTTACGGATTCTCTCGGCCCAGGAAGTGCGGGGCCGGGCGGAATTCGGCAAAATCGGGGATGTGCTCCTCCCCGGAGTACCAGTGGGGTCATTTGGCATCGTCGACTTTTCGCTCGCTGAGCCTGCCGCAATTTCGTTGGCTCTTCGCTAGCAACTCCGCGTTTTTCTACGCCATGAACGCGCAGTTCGTTGCGCGTTCCTACCTCGCCTACGACCTGACCGAAAGCCCGCTCGCGCTCGGCCTCGTGAACCTCGCCGTCGCGCTCCCGATGCTCGTCATCTCGCCGTTCGGCGGCGCCGTCGCCGACCGCGTCGAAAAGCGCCGGCTCATCATGGCGGGACAGGCAACCATCCTCGTGAGCGAGGCCATTGTCTTCCTCCTCCTGCTCGGCGGGCTGATCGAGTTCTGGCACCTCATGGCGGTCGTGTTTGTCAGTGGCACAGCGTTCCCGTTCGTGATGCCCGCCCGCCAGTCGATCGCCGTCGAAATCGTCGGGCGTTCGAATCTCGCGAACGCCATGGCGCTGCAGATGGGTTCGATGAACGCCATGCGTATCGTCGCGCCGGCCGCCGCAGGCTTCTTCATCTACCTCATCGGCATTACCCCGACCTACCTCATCGCGGTGTGCGTGTACGGGACCGCGCTCCTCGGGATGACGCGGGTTCGGAAGTCCTATCCGCGCGCTCGCACCGAACCCACGACCATCCTGGCCGACATCCGCGAGGGCGTGGCGTACCTCTGGTCCGACCGCCCGGTTCGGACATTGCTGGTGCTTGGCCTTGTGCCGCTGCTGCTTGCGCTGCCGTTCCAGTCGATGCTCGTCGTGTTCGCCGAAGACGTCTGGGACGTCGGCTCACGCGGGCTCGGCGTACTCCAGGCTGCGGCCGGCCTCGGCGGCCTCGTCGGCGCCCTTCTCGTGGCACGCTTCGGCGACACCCGCGAGAAGATGCTCGTCATGCTTATCTCCCTGGTGGGCTTCACCGTCACCCTCTTCTTCTTCGCGGTATCCCCGTGGTTCTTCGCGGCGCTTGTGCTGGTGCTCGTCGCTGATGCCTTCGCCAGCATCTTCCAGACCCTCAACAACACCATCATCCAGGTGCTCATTCCCGACGAAATGCGGGGCCGGGTACTCAGCCTGATGATGATGTCGTTCGGGCTCACCCCGCTCGGGACGCTGCTCGTCAGCGCCGTCGCCGAATGGGCCGGGGCGCCTGTCGCGGTCGCCGGTGCCTGTGCGCTCACCCTCGCGATCGGTCTCCTGATGTTCGCAACGAGCTCCTCGCTCCGGGGCGTGAACGACCTCGCCGCTGCCCGCGAAGCAGCACCTGCCTCGCCGGAACCCGTTCGCCTCAACCCCGTCCCCGACCACGCCTCGACGCACTGACGGCGCCGACAACGGGCTGCCATCCCGGTCTCGGGCTCCCAAATCTTTTCGAATTATGTTCCTCGCTTATGGGGCGTATTTGTGGCAAACGGGGTAAGCTGCGCGATAATTCGCCAGAGGCAAAATAAAAGGAGTCCGGCCATGGCAATTGCCCGCGCTGTAGAACCCATCACCGCGTCCGATGACGAGATTCGAACCGCGCTCAACGACGCCTTCCTCCCGGCCTTGTTGCCCGCTCTCGCCCAGGCCACCGGCGACCTTTCGCTCCTGCGCGACGACCTCCGACCCTCGCCCCAGATCGCTCTCGGCGTCGAGCAAGGGGGCATGAGTCCCGAGCAACAGCAGGGAGCCCGCGATCTCGCGTTCGAAATCATCACTGCTATCCGCGATGGGCGCGCCCCGGCCCGGTCCATATCCATCGACGAAGTGCTGCTCCGCGCCACCGAATGGATGACGGGCACGCCCGCCGCCGATGACTACCTGCCGCTCCTCCTCGAAGAGCTCGCGCCGAACGGCGCCGACCCGCGCGCGCCTGACTGGCGGAAGGACCCGTCCACGCCGTTCTTCGTCGCCGTGATCGGCGCCGGCATGTCGGGCATTCTCGCCGGCATCCGCCTCAAGCAGGCCGGGATTCCTTACGTCATCATCGAAAAGAACGAAGACGTGGGCGGCACCTGGTTCGAAAACACCTACCCCGGCGCCCGCGTCGACGTCTCCAACGCCTTCTACAGCTACTCCTTTGCCCAGCGCGTCGACTGGCCGAACCACTACTCCACCCAGCAGGTCCTCCTCGACTATTTCCGCTCGTGCGCGAACGAATACGGCGTCACCGACAACGTCCAGTTCAACACCGAGGTCGAATCAGTCGAGTGGGACGAGCCGCGGGCCATGTGGAAGCTGCACGTGCGCCGCAAGGACGGTACCCGCGAAACGATCGAGGCGAACGCCGTCATCAGCGCCGTCGGCCAGCTCAACCGGCCGCAGTACCCGGATATTCCCGGCCGCGACAGCTTCGAAGGCCCCGCGTTCCACTCCGCCCGCTGGGACCACAGCGTCGACCTGACGGGCAAGCGAGTGGCCGTCATCGGCACCGGCGCCAGCGCCGCCCAGTTCGTCCCGGTTATCGCGCAGAAGGTCGGGCACCTCACCATCTTCCAGCGCACACCAAACTGGTTCGTGCCCGTGCCGCACTACCAGGACGAGGTGCCTGCCGGGCTCCAGTGGCTCTTCCGCCACGTTCCGCACTACATCCACTGGTACCGGTTCTGGCTCTTCTGGAACACCACCGAAGGCCTGCTCCCGGCCGCCTGCGTCGACGAGAACTGGCCCCACCGCGACCGCTCGGTCAGCGAAGCCAACGAACAACTCCGCGCGCTCCTCGCCGGGTACCTCCAGATGCAGTTCGCCGACCGCCCCGACCTGCTGGAAAAGGTACTGCCGAACTACCCGCCCGCGGCTAAGCGCATCATTCTCGACAACGGCATCTGGGCGCAGACCCTCAAGCGCGACAACGTCGAACTGCTCACCGACCGCATCAAGGAGATCACTCCTCGTGGGGTGGTGACCGAGGACGGGACAGAGCGCGAGTTCGACGTCATCATCTACGGCACGGGCTTCCAGGCCTCGAAGTTCCTCACGCCGATGAAGGTCGTCGGCCGCAACGGCGTCGATCTCCATGGGCAGTGGGACGGCGATGCGCGCGCCTACCTCGGCATTACCGTGCCGAACTTCCCGAACTTCTACCTGCTCTATGGCCCGAACACGAATATCGTCGTGAACGGCAGCATCATCTACTTTTCCGAATGCGAAGTGCAGTACATCATGGGCTGCCTGAAGATGCTGCTCGAAAAGGGATATAAGGCGATGGATTGCAAGAAAGACGTCCACGACGCCTACAACGAGCGCATCGACAAGGGCAACCTCCAGCGCGTCTGGGGCGTCTCGAAGGTGAACAGCTGGTACAAGAACGAAAAGGGCCGTGTCGCCCAGAACTGGCCGTTCAACCTGATCGAATACTGGCAGCAGACCCGCGAACCGAACCCCGCCGACTACCACCTCGTGTAAGATCCGGGTCCAGGACACAAACGAGAAGGGTGGCCCCATGGCCACCCTTTGTCATACCCGGTCAGGATCACCACGCAGATGGCGAGCAGCTGGAATCCCGAGCAGTACGAGCGGTTCCGCAACGAGCGGAGCCAGCCCTTCTTCGACCTCCTCGAGATGGTCGAACCGATCCCCGGTGGCCGCGCCATTGACCTCGGCTGCGGGACGGGTGAACTCACGCGCGTTATGCACGAACGCGTCGGCGCTCGTAGCACCATCGGCCTCGACAACTCGGAGACCATGCTGGCCAGGAGCGAGCAGTTCGCAGGCGGCGGGCTCAGGTTCAAGCTCGGGACCATCCTCCGGTTCGCGCCCCGCAAGCCGTTCGATCTGATCTTCTCGAACGCCGCCCTCCAGTGGGTTCCCGACCACCCGAAGCTATTCGAGCGCCTGGCCGCGGGACTCGCCCCCGGTGGCCAACTGGCCGTCCAGGTCCCGGCGAACCATGACCACCCGTCGCACCGCATCGCCCACGAGCTCGCGCGCGAGGAGCCGTTCATCAGCGAACTCGGCGGGTATGCGCGGCGGGTGCCTGTCCTCGAACCGGAGCAGTACGCGAGCGTCCTCCACGGCCTCGGGTTCGAACGCCAGCAGGTTCGGCTGCAGGTCTACCCGCACGTCCTTTCCGGACCGGAAGACGTCGTCGAGTGGGTGAAGGGCACACTGCTCACCGACTACGAGCAGCGCATGGCCCCCGATACCTACGGCCGGTTCCTCGCCGAGTACACCGACCGGCTTCTCCGTGCCCTGCCGGACGCCCGCCCGTTCTTCTATCCGTTCAGGCGGATTCTCATGTGGGCGCGGCTGCCCGCGTAGCCCGATTGCTGGTGCAGCCGCGCCGCGAAGCCGATGCTACCGGCCCTTCCAGTCCGGTTCCCGGTGCTCCAGGAATGCCTGCACGCCCTCGCGGAAGTCCTCGCTGGCGAACAGCCCCGAGAGCGTCTGCGTGTGGTCGCGCAGGTGCTCGATCGCATCGCGGGTGAGGCCCTGGTACAAGAGCCGTTTCGCCTGCCCGGTCGCCAGGGGACCGCCCTTCGAAACCGAGTGCGCCAGCGCCATCGCCCGGTCCATGAGCTCGGCGTCTGGCACTACATCGAGGACGTACCCGATCTCCTTCGCCCGCTGCGCCGAAATGATCTCGCCGCTGAACAGCAGGTGTGCCGCGTTCTGGAGCCCCACGATGTGCTGGAGCAACCACGTTCCCGCCCCGGTGTCCGGCACCAGTCCCCGGTGCACGAACACCCATCCGAACCGTGCGGATTCCGCGGCGATGCGCAGGTCGCACTGCAGCGTGAACTCCGCGCCCAGCCCAACCGCCACGCCGTTGATCGCGCCGATCACCGGCTTCTTGATCGCCGGGAACGTCCACGGTGCCGGGCGGTCCGGGTCGTACGTCGATGCGTACGCTTCCGCCCGCGCCTGCGACGGCGGCTGCTGCGAAAGCTGCTGCAGGTCGGTCCCGGCGCTGAAGGCACGCCCCACGCCCGTCAGCACGATCGCCCGCACGCGATCATCTTCCCTCGCCTGCTTCGCCGCCTCTTCGATGAGGTTCAGCATCTCGTAGGTGATCGCGTTCAGCTTCTCGGGGCGATTGAAGCGCATGACCCCGATCGGGCCATCGACGGTGTATTCGAAGTCGGCCAAAGGTACCTCCCGGTGCTCAGGTGTGCGGCACAGGCCGCGCTGCCGCATCCTACCGCATGCGCCGGGTTCGCTCCCTCAGAACAGCCAGCGTGTCGCCGTACCCTCGAAGTTGTCCGTCTCGTTGAACCCGAACGCTCGTCGAGGCGCAACGGTGTAGATCCCTTCCGCCTGGTCCATCGCCCAGTCGTACTTTTCGCGGTATGCCTCGCGCCACCGCGAAAGGACTTCCGCGTCGCGCTCCTCGTGCGCCAGCCCTTCCACGATGACGGCTTCGTGGGCGCCTTCGGTGGTAATCACGCACTCCGGGTTCTGCTGAAGGTTCCGCGCCTTCCGCGACCCCGCGTCCGTCGCGAAGATCAGCTGGTCTCCCATCCAGATGCCCCAGACCGGCATGCAGTGTGGACGGCCGTCGGGCCGTGTTGTGGCGACGAAGTAGTTGCGGGCCCGTTCCAGCCGCTCGCGGGCCCACTCCCACGGCAGCGCACCCTCGAGGCTCGCCGGGACGCCATAGCCCGGCATGTACGGACGGGTCACGCGCGGTTCGCTGGTCGGCATCGTCCTTCCCTCCTCGCGAATGGCCCAGTTTGCCATAACGAAAGGCTCGTCCGATGGCCGAAACCGTGCTTGTGGGCGCGTGCTATGTGCCGCTGTTCTCGAAAATTCGCCGCGGGTTCTCCACCGTCATCGTGTGGATGGCCTGCTCGCTCACGCCCCGTTCACGCAGCATCGGAACGATGTCGAGCGGGATGTGTGTAAGCCGCCACGTCGGCGCCCGGGAGTCGATGAGTTCCTGCGGCGCCCAGTGGAAGTTACAGCACGAGTCGTGCGACAACGTGATGCGCTCCGCGTAGCCCTTCTCGACCAGCTTCGCCACCATGTCAGCCCGCTGCTCCGAGGTCCGGGGCCGCTGGATGCCGATCCGGTCCATCCCGCAGTAGCTGCCGTTCTGGATGATCTCCTCGAGGTAGGAGATGTCGTCCGAGTCGTCGCTATGGCCGATGACCGTCCGGTCCAGGTCGAGACCTTCTTCCTTGAACACCCGTTGCTGCTCGAGCCCCGTCCGGTTCGCCGGGTAGGTGTGCGTGCAGATGGGCACGCCCGTCTCCCGCGCGGCCCTCGCCGACGCCCGGAGCACCCGTTCGTTGATCGGCGTGAGCTCCGGTTCGGTGGCGCACTTGATCACGTTCGCACGGATGCCAGTCGTACTGATGCCTTCCGTGATGTCGCGAACCATCAGCGCCGTCATCTCCTCGTCCGGCCGCATCATGAAGTGGAACGGGATGGAGTAGTAGAACCCGGTCGCCACGATGATTTGCACGCCGGACCGCCGCGAAACCTCCGCCAGCAGCGTTGCGTCGCGCCCGAGGTCGATGGGCGTCAGGTCGACGATGGTCCGCACCCCGGCTTCACGAGCGGCCGTGAGTCGCGTCACCGCCCGCTCGATCTCCTCGTCGCGGTTGAACAGCTCCGGGTACTGCTGGTACATCGCCGGCCAGCCGACCCGCACGTGTTCGTGCATCAGCGTGAAACCAAGATCGACGGTATCGATGGGGCCCGTGGCGGTCTGGATGTTCGGCATTTCCCTGTCCCTCCTCGCGGACGCGAAGGATACGCGTACCGCGAGAGTTCGCCAACCGGCCGCGGGTCGGTCCAGTGAGAGTTGTCGTCGCCGGTGCTAAGGTGAGCGCACGGTCCCTTTCGACGCAGCGCTCCCCGGGAGGCTCATGCTCGTACGAATCCGGACAATCTCGCGCTCGGAGCCGGGGCTCCACGATGTGCGCGACCGCCGCGAGGTGTTGCTCTACCGCGCGGCGCTGGTGGCAGCCGTGCTCCTCGGCGTCGCCGTGCGGTGCTACCACGTCCTGCGCCACGACTTCCCGCTGAATGACGGCGGGCTCTTCTACACCATGGCGCGGAACCTCCAGGCCAACGACTACCGGATCCCCGCGTTCACGACCTTCAACGGCGGCGAAATCCCGTTCGGCTATCCGCCGCTCGCGATGTATCTCGCCGCCCTCGCCGACGATCTGACCCCCTTCGGCCTGATGACCCTGTTTCGGCTCCTGCCGATGCTTGCGACTGCCGGCACGGTTGTGGCGTTCGCCCTGCTCGCGCGCGACCTGCTGCGCTCGCGGCTGGCGGTCGTCGCCGCAGTGCTCGTCTTCGCCTTCACCCCGCGGAGCTTCATCTGGCCGCTCATGGGCGGGGGCCTGACTCGGTCGCTGGGCCTGTTGTGCGCGATCCTCGCGCTCTGGGCGGTGCACCGCATGTACGCTCGCCGCGACCGGCGGTACCTCCCGCTGGCGCTGCTCCTGTCAGCTGCGACGGTCCTCTCGCATGTCGAAACCGGCTGGTTCCTGTCGTTCTCTATCGCGATCTTCTGGCTCACGTTCGGCCGATACCGCCAGTCGATTCTCCCGTCGGCCGTGCTGGCCCTGGGGACGCTTCTGCTCACCGCGCCGTGGTGGGCTGTCGTCATCCACAACCATGGCGGACTCGACCCGTTTCTCGCCGCCCAGGAGTCGGGCGGGAACGCCATCACCGACGGCGGGATTCGGCTGTACGTCGGGCTCTCGCTCGCACGTGTGGTCGCGACCAGCGAGCCCTGGTACCCGCTCCTCGGCACGCTGGGACTGCTCGGCGCGTTCGTCACCGTCGCTTCCCGGCGCTACTACCTGCTCGGCTGGTGGATCGCCATCATCGTGCTCGACCCTCGCGCCTTCCCGACACTCGTCTCGCTGCCCGTGTCGCTCCTCGCGGGTATCGCCGTTGCTGAGCTGCTGGTCCCGGGCCTGGTGCGTTTCGCCGTGAACGAAGATGCTCCCGGCCGCAATGGGGGTAACGGCCACCGGGGTTCGCGTCTGCCGCCCGAGTTCGTGCGCGTGGTGCGTTCTCCCGCCGGGTTCCTGTTGGCCGTCCTGTTCGTGTTCGCGTTCGTGGGAGCGCTGGTTACGAAGCCTGGTCTCGCCGGTGAGGGCTACTTCCTCCGCCCCCTTTCCCACGGCGAACGCGACGTGATGGCATGGGTCGCCGAGCACACCGACCCCGACGCCCGTGTGTTGGTCGTCCCGCGCGGCAGCTGGGAGACCGACAAAGAAGGCGAATGGTTCCCCGTGCTCGCCGAACGCCTCAGCGTCGTGACCGTCCAGGGCTACGAGTGGGTCCCCGGCGGCGCCTTCCGGGAACGCCAGGAGATGTACTGGGCCGCCTACGAATGCGGCTTCCGCACCACCGACTGCCTCGACCAGTGGCTGCGCGACTACCCGCAGGGCGAATTCACCCACATCTACGTTCCCCGCTTCGAAGGCGTGCAGTGCTGCTCGACGCTCACGCGGTCGCTGAACCAGGACAGCCGCTATACCCGCGTGTACGAAGACGACGGTGGAACCATCTGGGAACTCAAGCCGTGGCGTCTTCCCGGGGAAGAACGCGACCGCCGAACGCCGGCGAACTAACCGCCGATGTGCGACATCTCCACCCGCTCGAGCGGGACGGTCGCTTCCGTTCGAATCTCCGAATAGCGGTCGGTGCGCCGGCGCCAGACCTTCCCGATTGCTTCCTCGAGTTCCGCGTCGCTGGCGCCACTGCGCAACAGCGAGCGGATATCGAATCCCCGGGCACCGAACAGGCAGGTGAAGAGCTCGCCCTCGGGCGAGAGGCGCATCCGAGTGCAGTCCCCACAGAACGGCTGCGTGATCGAGCTAATGACGCCGATCTCGCCGGTGCCGTCGACGTAGCGCCACCGCTTCGCGACTTCGCCGCGGTAGTTCGGGGTCGCCGGCTCGATCGGCAGCTCGGCATTAATCCGTTCGACGATCTCCTTCGCGGGCACAACCCGGTCCATCTTCCAGCCGTTCGTTGTGCCGACGTCCATGAACTCGATGAAGCGCAGGATCTTCCCGGTGCCCTTGAAGTACCGCGCGAGGTCCACGATCCCGTGATCGTTGACGCCCCGCTCGACGACGGCGTTCACCTTGATGGGGTGGAGCCCGGCCTCCTCCGCCGCGGCGATGCCGTCGAGCACGCGCTCAACCGGCACGCCCACGTCGTTCATGCGCTGGAACACCTCGTTGTCGAGCGAATCCAGGCTTACCGTGATGCGTTTCAGTCCCGCGTCCTTCAGCGCTTTCGCCTGCTGACGCAGCAGCGCCCCGTTCGTCGTCAGCGTCAGGTCTTTCAGCCCTTCGATCTGTGAGAGCTGGTGGACGAGTTCCGGCAGGTCTCGCCGAACCAGTGGTTCGCCGCCGGTCAGCCGGATCTTCTCGACCCCGAGCCGCACGAACACTCGCGCGACCCGCGTGATTTCCTCGTACGTCAGCAGTTCGGAGCGCTTCAGGAAGGCGTAGTCCGGCCCGAACACCTCCTTCGGCATGCAATAGGTGCAACGAAAGTTGCACCGGTCTGTTACGGAGATGCGCAGGTCGCGCAAGGGCCGGTCGAGCGTGTCATAAAGCGCCATCGTCCCCACAGTCTACAGGTTGAACGTGCACCTGGGGGTACGTGCGGCTCTCGGGCTGGCGGCGCTAAAGGTTCTTTCGGATCCAGTCTTCCGCGGCAGAGATGACATCGGGGCCGATTTCGAAATGACCGCCCGGCAGCCACACGATGTCCTTCTTCCCCGGCAGCGCGTTGTACAGCGCCAGCGTTGCATCGCGCGGGATCAGTTCGTCGCTCACCTTGCCGACGATGCGAACCGCCACGTTCTTCAGCCCGGGGAGCACCGAATCCGCGCCGGACGAAGGCCCCACCATCCCGCCTTCGCCCACCAGGCAGAACGCTGCTGCCCGGAACCGGCCATCGCGGGCGACCGCAGGGATGCCGAGCATGCTGCCCATCGAATACCCGATGTACGCCAGCCGGCTCAGATCGACCGGGAATTGCTCCGCGAGCGCGTCGATCGTGGCCGAAAGCTCCGTCGCGAACTGCGCGACCACCTCGGGGTATCGGGAACGGTCGCGAAACAGGCGCATCGGGTCGTAGGTGGTGCGTTCACCGTGCAGCGGGGCGTCGATCCCGGTGCACGCCCAGCCTCGCTGTGCCCACCGCAACGCCACATCGCGCACGAAATAGTCATCCTTCGAACTCGTAGCAGGATGCTGTAGGAACACAAGAGGCAATGGCCCCTCTTCGTTGGAAGGCAGCACTAGCAGTCCCGGTACGGTTTCCCCCTGTACATCCAGGGAGTAGCGGACCTCCCGCAGTTCGCCGATTAGTTCTTCTCGTACGCGCATATCAATGAGCCCATCGATAGTGTACGACACACTCCGGTTCCCCGGATTTCTTCCTGTACCGCCGCTGACATGGCTTGACATAGTGCGCGGAATTGCAATGCTTTCGTATTACTCAGTGCTTGACTGTGCGCTCAGGAGATCGAATTCTGACGAACGCGGGGATCACCCCCGCCGCCTAGTCCGCAGATTGCGGGACGGGGGAACCAGTTCACGGGGCGAGTCCGTCAGGGTCCGGTCGCCGGCGGGACATCCGGATGATGGCGGAACGGCTAACTCCGGCCGTAGCCCGACAGCTAACCTCGGCGGCGTAGGAAGAACCTCCACAAGAGGCGTTCTTTCCTTATGGCCGTTCGGGCAACCCCGCAGCCCCAGGCGCGAGTAACTCAACTCCACCCGGTCCGGCTCGATGTTTCATCACCCGGTCGCATCCGCGAGCGGCTTTGGAACATGCTGCCGCTCACCCTCTCGGTGACCCTGGTTTCCACCATCTTCTGGGGTCCGTTCTGGGCGCCCGCGGTATTCGCCGTGGGTATGTTGTTCTTCTTCGCCTACTGGTTCATCCGCTCCTACTCCGTGGCGATCGCCTGCCTTATCGGGCTCGTGCGAATCCGCCGCTGGAAGCGGATCAACTGGCAGGCCAAATACTGCGAGTGGCTCCCGGGCAACCCCGATGCCCCCGCATGGGACTGGCCCCGCCACCTCGTCATCATCCCGAACTACAAGGAGTCCGAAGAGGGCCTCGCCCGCACGATTGAGTCGCTCGCAGCGCAAGGCAACGCCGACCAGCTCGTCGTTGTGCTCGCCATGGAGGCACGCGAACCCGGCGCCCGCGCCAAGGCCACGCGGCTTCTGCTTCGCTACCGCAGCCACTTCGCCGACATGTTCGCGACCTACCACCCGGCGAACATCCCCGGCGAGACCGCGGGCAAGGGTTCGAACGAGGCATGGGCGGCCCGCGAGGCCTACACGCGCCTCATCGAAAACGGCGGCGACGACCTCCTCCGTTACACCGTCACGAGCTGTGACGCCGACGCGGTGTTCCACCCGCGGCACTTCGAGGCGCTCAACTACCTCTTCCTCACCCACCCCGACCGCTACCGCGCCTTCTGGCAGCCCACCATCTTCAACTCGAACAACATCTGGGATATCCCGGCGCCCCTTCGCCTGCCCGATGGCCTCTCCGGGATCAACCGGCTCGCGAACCTCTGCCTCATCGGCAGCGTTCGCTTCCCGACGTCGTGCTACTCCCTGAGCTGTGAGATGCTGCACAGCGTCGACTACTGGGACGAAGAGGTCATCCCCGAGGACTGGCACCTCTACCTCAAGTGCTCCTTCATGCTGGGCGACCGCGTCCACGTGAAGCCCATCTTCCTGCCCCTCGGCAACGACTGCGTCCTTACCGACGGCTACTGGAAGACCATCCGCGCTCACTACGCGCAGAGCGTTCGCCATGCGTGGGGCGCGAGCGACATCCCCTACGCCTGGCGTGCGACGCTGAACCGCCGCTCGCCCCTGAGCCTGAAGCGCCGGCTGGTCCTTTCCGGCGCGGTGACCAAGGTACACGCG
>CAZWBW010000055.1:0-18928 GCA_964632355.1 uncultured Anaerolineaceae bacterium
GCGATCGAAGATACCAAAGTTGCGGATGAGGCACGAGACGGGGCGGGGCGGGCAATCCGGTGCCCTACACTGGTGCCGTGGAACCAGCGATCCTCGGGCTTGTCGGCAAGACGCCGATGGTCGAACTGAAGTCGCTTTCGCCGGAGCCGGGCGTACGGTTCTTCGCGAAGCTCGAAGGGCAGAACCCGACGGGCTCGATCAAGGACCGGATTGTTCTGCGCATCCTCAGGAGAGCCCGCGAAAGTGGCGAGCTCGCACCCGGGCAGCGCATCGTCGAGGCGTCGACGGGGAACACGGGCGTGGCGCTCGCGATGTTCGGGCGGCTCTTCGGGCACCCGGTCGATGTGTGCGTGCCGGAGAGCGTGTACCCGGAGATCGAACAGCTGCTGAGCGTGTACGGCGCGAACATCCGCCGGGTGCCGCGGCAGGCGGGCATCAAGAACGCTATCGCCGCCGCACAGGAGATCGCCGAGCGTGAAGGTGCCTACTTCCTGGACCAGTTCGGCAGCGACGAAAACGTGCGCGCGCACTATGAGACGACTGGCGCGGAGATCCTCGAGGATCTCGACCGGGTGGACGTGTTCGTCGCTGGCATCGGCACGGGCGGCACGATCAGCGGTGCGGGGCGCCGGTTGAAGGAGGCGCACCCGGAATGCCATGTGTTCGGTGTCGAACCGCGGCTCGGGGTGCACGTGCAAGGGTTGCAGTCGCTCGAGGACGGGTTCATCCCGCCGGTGCTCGATGAGTCGGTGCTCGACGGGAAGATCATCGTGGGGAACCGGCACGCGTTTTCGCACGCGCGGCGCGCGATGCTGGCCGAGGGCATCTTTGGCGGCATCAGCTCGGGCGCGGTGCTGCACGCCGGGATGCGCGCCGCGAGCCGCCTGAAGCGCGGCAATATCGTCATGGTGTTCGCCGACGCCGGCTGGAAGTACCTCGGCACCGACCTTTGGTCGTCCGACGACCAGGACCCGGTGTTCGAAGCGCACGAAGACCCGCTCGACGACGTTCTCTGGTGGTAGCGCCGGGCAGGTTCCTTCGCGCACAAACGAAAAGCCCGGACGAAGTCCGGGCCGTTAGCCGATAGCCGATAGCCGCCTACCCTGCGACGGCTTCCGCTTCCTCCGTCGCGCCAGCGCCGAGGAATTCGAGGAACGCCTGGTTGTACTCGTTCGGGTACTCCATGGCGCCGACGTGGCCGCCCGGGAGTTCCTTGAGCGTCGCATTCGGGATGAGTTCGGCGAGCCGCTGCGAGTTGCGGATGGGCAGGAGCGCATCGTCCTTGCCGCCGACCACGAGTGTTTCCTGCTTGATGTTCGAAAGCCGGTCGCGCGCGTCGAAGTTGAGGACGGCGTGGGCCTGGCGGATGAACGCGTGGTCCTGTTGCGGCCACTGGTTCGCCAGCGAGTTGAGGATCGACTTTTCGTAGCGCTCTTCGTCGTCGAGGAGCTCGGGGCTGTAGAGGAAGATCGAGGTGAGCCGGACGATCTGCTCGCGGCTCATGTTCGAGCGGCGGGCGTCGATGAGGCTGCGAACGACGGTGCGCGTGTAGCCATCGATGTACGGTGCGCTCGCGAGCAGGATGAGCTTGTCGACGCGGTCCGGGTGGGCGAGGGCCATTTCCTGGGCGATGAAGCCGCCCATGCTGAACCCGAGCACGCTCGCCTTTTCGATGCCGAGCCGGTCCATGAGCGCGACGGTGTCTTCGGCCATGCGGGCGATGCTGTAGGGCCGGTCGGGAGCGCTGGTGCGGCCGGCGCCGCGGTTATCGAAGGTGATAACGCGGTGGTGCTTGGCGAGTTCGGGGACCTGGAGCGCCCAGCCCTGCAAATCGCCGCCGAGGCCCATGATGAGGACCAGTGGATCGCCGGCGCCGGCTTCTTCGTAGTAGACGAGAATGTCGCGAAGTTGTGCGGTGGGCATGGGTGCTCCTGCGATGCGTCGATCGGGTGGCCGCACCGCTATGGCACGGCCACGAAAATGCTACCCGTTCGCGGTTCTTACGTCAGGTCGTCCCGAGGAGTGCGCAGTGCCCGGTGACCGGTGACCAGCCGGGCGCTTCGGGGCTTGAACGATGAACCGACCCCCGAGGCGTTCTACCAGGCACTACGAACTCAGCACTTCGCACTTTGCTTCCTCTACCTGACCTGGATCTCGACCGCCTCGGCCGAGGTGAACTGCTGGCTCGCGTTGGCGCCGCGGACTTCGACCTCGACGGTGGTGTTCACGAACTGGCGGCGGGCGGCGCCGGTGACGGCGTATTCCCAGCGGTCGCCCGGCTTTGTGGCCGGGTTTTCGAACTCGCTCGATTGCCACGAGCCGTCGTCGCCGTTCCAGTACTTGCCATCGCCGCGGCGGATGACGAACGACACCGAGGTGAGGTCGAGGCTGCCGGTGGTGGCAGCGAACGCCAGGCGGCTGCGGGGCACGGGCCGGCCAGGGTCGACCACGCTGAGTTCGGACGTAGTGCCGGCATCGCCGGGTTCGACCGTGAACTCGAGCGGGGCGGAGGTGCCACCGCCGGGGGTGAACACCGTGACGTCGACAGTGCCGGGTGCTGTGAGCTTCGCCGCGGGCACCACCGCCGTGAGCTTCGTGGCGCTAACGAACGTGGTCGCGAGGTCCTCGCCGTTCCAGCGCACGACCGACGTGCCCACGAAGTTCGAGCCTGTGAGGGTGATCGTGGTGTCGCCGGTGCCGGCGGGTACGCTGTTCGGCGTCATCCCGGTGAGCGACGGGGCGGGGGTACCGGACCCGGGCGCTGCGGTGATGGTGAACACCTTCGAAGGTGAGAGGCCGCCGCCGGGTTCGGGGTTCTTCACGGCGATGTGCAGGGTGCCCGCGTTGGCCAGGTCGCTGTCCGCGAGGTCGACGCGCAGTTCGGTCGCGCTGATGTAGGTGGTGGGGCGTTCGGTGCCACCGATGAGCACGGCGGATGTGGGGATGAACCCGGTGCCGCCGATCCTGAGGGTGAAGCCGGGGCTGCCCGCTTCGATGCTCGACGGTTCGAGCGTGGTGATCGCCGGGAGGGGGTTCGCCCGTTCGCGAATGACGAACGGGAGGCCGTTCGATTCGCCGCCGCCGGGGCCGGGATTGTAGACGGTGACGGTCGCAGTGCCGGGCGACGCGAGGTGGTCGGCCGGGATGAGCGCCCGAAGCGTCGCACTGTTGACGAACTCGGTGGTGCGGTCCTCGCCGTTCCAGCGAACCACAGCGCCGTTCACGAAGCTGCTGCCGGTGACGGTGAGAACGAACGACGGTTCGCCTGCGAACGTCTCGGCAGGCTGAAGGGCGTTGAGGGAGGGCGCCGGGTTTTCGGCTGCGACGGTGAGCGCGAGGGTGCTCGACCCGCGGGTACCAGGGTTGACGCCGTCGCCGTTGTAGAACGCGGTGACGGTGTAGGAGCCGGGTTCGGCGGGCGTGAATTCGACGCCGCTCTGGCCGAACCCGCACTGGTCGGCGCTCGAGTCGAGGTACGTGGCGGGAAGGAGATCGCCGTCCGGGTCGCGCACCTCGAAGTTCGACGCACCGAGCGCGGGGAAGGAGGACTGCGCGATGCCCGCGGCGCTGTCTCCCTCCTGCCCGACCGGGACATGCGCGGTGCACACGGCAATCGGCTGATTGAGCTGCCACGGCGGATCGCCGAACGGCGTGGCGAGGCCGAGCTTCCGGACGGTGACCCGGGCGCGGGTGGTCCCGAGGTCGTTGGCCTGGGACGCGTCGTCGGTCAGGCCGAAGGAAGGAGCAACGATACGGATATCGATGTCCTCGGCGTCCTGCGCGGTCTTCGCGCGCACCTGGAAGGTCATCGTGGCTGTCTCGCTCTCCAAAAGGGGGAACCAGCTATCGGCGCAGCGGGCGATGTTCGCCACGATCTCACCCGTCCCGGGCGGAGGACAGGTGACGCTGTCCTCCACAATTTCGCCGTTCGACACGATGGCCTCGATGGGCATGACGGACGACACCGGCAGCGGGTCGAGGAGCGGGGGAACCTTGCGCGTGGTGAAGGTCACCTCAACGGTGACGACGCCGCCTTCCTCCACTGCGTCCCGGTCCGGGGAGGTCTCGATCGTCCAGTTGGGGTCGTCGCCGACCATGCGCACGACGTAGAACGGCAGAACAGCCAGGGGATTGTCGCTCTTGATGGGGTGCCCGTCGGCATCCCACATGCCGGATTGGGGAGTGGCGAGCAGTTGTTCCAGGTCGATGTGGTCGAGCGAAAGGGCGTCGTCGGTGACCCGGAACCGGAGCCGCGCTATGTCGCGCGTGCTCAGGTCGGCCGGCAGGTCGAACGTGCAAACGACGTGGCCGGCCAACTGCTTGGGGTCGCAGTCGATGTCGAGTTCGAGCAGGGGCTGTGCATCGTAGAAGGAAAGCCCGTCGGGCACGTTGAGGGTCAACGTGACCGGGTTGGCCAGGCCGGCGGGCGGGGCAGGGTCTGCGCTTTCGAGCTGCACCATTACCCAGCTCCCGACCTGTACGGCTCCAGTCGCCGAGCTCAGCAGCCACTCCAGCTCGTGTTCCTCCGGGTCCTCGGCGCGGGTGGTGCGAGCGGTGAGCGCGAGACCCACCGAGGCGAGGAGTGCGAGCAGCAGAAGCCACCGTGCGGTTGGCCGCGAGCGTGCAAGCATCTGCATCGGTCTAGCTCGTGTAGCTGATGGTGACGCCGCGGAGCCGGCTGCCCGGCCCGCCCGTCAGGTCGACGACGAGGAAGTAGACGTTCGCGCCGTTGTCGACGGTGTGGGCGTACGCGCTCGCGGCCTGGGGCGACGCACCTGACGTCGAAAGCACTTCGGCGAGCTTGTAGATCTGGCCGGGGGTACTGCCGTTCGAAAGCGGCGTGTAGTCGAGCCGTACCTGCACCGTGCCCTGGGTGGCCACGAAGTGCGCGGTCATGCTCGTGATGGTGACGCCGTCGGGCAGGTGGACGGGCGCGAAGTAGCGCTGCGACGCTTCGTCGGTGCCGACGGGGTAGATCTCGTTGAAGGACTTTTCGTAGATGGCGAGGTCGCTGGCGGGGACAAAGGTGCTCGCCGCGACGGAGAAGCGGCCGGAGCGCGGCAGGGAGTCATCGACCAGGCCGGGGAGCGAACCGCCCTGCCCGGTGACATCGATCCAGATGGCGTCGCCGGTTTCGATGCGCTCGAGCGAATTCGCGTAGTCCGGGGCCTCGGGCGAATAGAAGAGGTACTGCTGCGACTCCTGGTCCCAGTGCCAGACGCTCTTGTACTGGCCGGCGATGGTCGCAAGGGCTTCGGAGGGCGGTGCGGAAGGGCCCAGGTAGGCGACGTTGTTCCAGCCCTTGACCACGGTGGTGCTTGCCGTCGCGTCGCTAATGAGCGTGGTCGCGAGCACGGCGGCTGAGACCAATCCGCCGAGAACGAACGCGGGCAACCGCTTCATCGCTTCCTCCACCTCGGCCGGGTACAGGTACCCGGCGGTATCGGAACCACCGTAGGTTCGAAACGTGAGTGCCGAAATTCGCGGAAACGAGAATGTCGGCGTGGGGAGATCCCTACGGGATGTGCCGGGGGGCCGGTCACTCTCTCGAACGGCCGCGGGCGAGGCGCGGGGCGCCGGCAGTGTTGGCGGCCCGCAGGCAGAGCGCGAGGCTGATCGCGTAGTCGTCGTGGCCGCGGGCGGCGTGCCAGCGGAGTTGCCGGCCGGCGGCGTACTCGGCGGCGCAATCGCGGAGCTCCTGGCGAACGGCGGCGGATTCGCCGCTCCCGTCGTCGGCGTAGAGCGCGAGGGTGCCGAGTTCGGCGGCGGTGACGAGCGCGTACCCGAGCTCGGATTTCGACTGTGCCGTGAACACGAACGGTTCGATGACCGAGCCGAACTCGCGCGCGAGCCGTTCGGCGATCCCCAGCCCGAGCCCCGTGGCGTCGAGGCACAGCCGTTCGAGCCGCCACGTGCGAAGGGCCTCCCGGGCGAGCTGTTCGGCAGCTTCCAGGCCGGACCCCTGGAGCGCTGTGTGGTCGACCACCTCGGCGCGGGAGCCGGCAAGCCGCGCGATGGTGAGTACCGTGCGGTCGTTGCCCGGCCCGGCGAGGTCGAGGCCGGCGACGTAGCGTTCGCCGGGCCGGGGCGTTCGCTGGCGTTCGTGCGAACCGGAGAGTCGGGCGAGTTGCGCCGCGGTGAGCAGCCTCCCCGCGCTGCGCGCGATCCGGAGTTCGTACTGGGTGAGGAAGAGCGGGTGGTTTGCCCCGAGCCGTTCCCGTTCGTGTTCGACATACCGTCCATAGGCCGGGACCGACTCGGCGACGCGCTGCCAGCTCACCTCGTGGTGCAGGCGGTCGGGGCCATGGGCGCCACTGGCCGCGTCGGCGGCGCGGTTCGCGGCCACGGCCCGGTCGAGCAGCGACGAACCCTCCCACGGCGTCCCGAACATGATGGTCGGCGCGCCGGTGGAGGCGGCCATCGGGCGGAACTGGCGGTCGAACCAGTCGGGGTCGATGTCCTGCGCTTCGTCGGCGATGAGCGCGAGCGAGGCGGTGTGCCCGGCGACGTTCGCATCGGGCGCGGCGCTCAGGAAGGTGGCGGACGCACGGCCGACGCTCACGGTGTGGCCGCTGATGCGCATCGGCGCGCCGGGGAAGAGGTGAGCCGTGGTTTCGAGCGTGCGGCGCAGGCGGGCGATGCTGATCTCCGCCTGGGGATGGAAGCTCGGCGCGCACACGATGACCGAGCCGCCGGACGCGGCGTTCGAACGCAACAGATAGGCGACCAGCGCGGCCGCGACTTCGTTCTTCCCGGCCTGCCGCGGGAAGAGCACGGTGAAGGTTGCGCCGCGGTGGCGCTGGAGCCCGCGGATGAGCGATTGCAGCACCGACGCCTGGTACAGCCGGAGCGCCGGGCCGCGGGGTCGGAGTGGCGTGGTATTCCCGGTTCGCATGGAACGAGGGTGGTGCGCGAAGGGGCGGACGCCGAAGCACTAGCTGGCAGTACAGTTCGGGATACCCCTCATGCTGGCGAGAGAGTGTGTCGATGATCCGGGAGACGGCGGAGTGTCCCCCGCCCGGAGAGAGCGATGCGCGAGCCTGCCTTCGAACCACCGGCGTCCTTCCTGGGGGTGGTCGCCGCACTGCTCTGGACGTCGGACGGGTCCGGGCGCCGCACCTGGTTCAGCGACGAATGGCTGCGCGTACGCGGCCGGCCGCTGGCGAACGAATGGGGCGATGGATGGCTCGCCGGGGTGCACCCCGACGACCGCGGAGAACTCGCGGAAACGTACTTCCGGGCGGTGGACCGCGCCGAGCCGTACGCGTTCGAGTACCGGCTGCTGACGAACGACGGCAGCTACTGGCGCATCCGCGAACGCGCTCGGCCGTTGCCCGGCGGTGGGCTCGCGGGCGTGTGCGATATGGCGGCCGCGGTGGATGCCATCGCGGAGCTGGACGCGCGGCGGCAGTTCTTCGAGGCGGTCTTCCTGGCGGCCCCGGCGGGCATCCAGGTGTTCACGCCGGATGGGACCAGCGTGCGGATGAACCCGCAGCAGCGGGAGCTGCTCGGGTATCGGCCGGGCTTCGAACCGACGAACCTCTACAACGACCCCGTCCGCGCGGGGACCGGCATCATCGAGCACTTCGAACGCGCCCGCAGAGGCGAGGCGGTGGAAGCCACGATGGAGATCGAGGTCGAGGAGGACGGCTCGACCCGGCGCCGGTGGGTCGAGTCGACGCTGTTCCCGGTGGCCAACGAACAGGGCGACGTGCTCGTGGTGGTCGAATACCTTCGCGACGTGACCGAACGGGTGCTGACCGAGAAGGCGCTTCGTGAGAGCGAAGAGCAGTACCGCGTGACGGTCGAAAGCCTGAACGACATGGTGTTCCGAACCGATCGCGAAGGGACCATCACCTTCCTCAGCCCCGCGGCCAACCGCCAGGGTGGCTGGGCGGAGGGGGCGCTCCAGGGCCGCCCAGCGGCGGAGGTGTGGCACGACCCGGCGGACTACCGCCGCTTCCTCGATCACATCCTTTCGCGCGGACGGGTGAACGACTTCGAGACGCGCATGCTGAACAGCGAGGGGCGGCCGGCATGGGTTTCGCTCAACGCGACGGTGATGCGCGACGCCGATGGCCACGTGGTGGGCATCACGGGGTCCATTCGCGACATAACCGAACGAAAGCGCATGGAAGCCGCGCTGGCGGAGGCCGAAGAGCGCTTCCGGCGCATCGTCGAGACGGGCGCGGAAGGCATCTACCTGATCGATCTCGATGGGCGCATCGAGTTCGCGAACGAAGCGATGGCGCAGATGCTGGGGTATTCGGTCGGCGAACTCACCGGGAAGATGCACCGCGACCTGGTGGTCTCCGGTCGATGGCGGCCGCGGGAAACGCAACTCTGGCGGAAGGGCGAGATCGAGCGGTTCGAAACGGAGTACCGGCATCGCACAGGCCGGCGCATCCAGGCGGTGATTTCGATCGCGCCGATGTACGACAGCACGGGAACGCTTACCGGCGGGCTCGCGATGGTGATGGACATGACCGAGCGGTACCGGGCGGAGGCGGAACGCGACCGCATTTTCAAGCTCTCGCTCGACATGCTGGCGGTGCTCGACCCGCGGGGGCGGCTGGCGCGCTGCAACCCGGCGTGGGAGCGAACGACCGGCTACACCATCGTGGAGATCGAAGGGAAGGAAGTATTCACATTCATCCACCCGGAAGACCTGGCGAACGCCCGGGAGGCGCGCGAACAGCTCATGCGCGGCGAGGCGGTGCTCGATCTGCGGCTGCGGTTCCGCTGCGCAACCGGGTACCGCTGGTTCTCGTGGAACATCTCGGCGCCGATGGCCGGTGCGTACAACACCTACTGCGTGGTCCGCGACGTGACGGAGCAGGTGGAGGCGCAACAGGCGCAGGCCGAGATGCTCGAAGCGCTCCGCCAGAACGCGGCGGCGCTCGAAGAGCAGGCGAAGGTGCTCGACCAGCTCCGCATCCGGGCGGAGTTCCTCGCCGACCACGACACGCTGACCAGCGCGCTGAACCGCCGGGCGTGGTTCGAAGCGGGCGCGAAGGGCGGCGACTGGTGCGTGGCGGTCATCGACGTCGACCACTTCAAGCGGATCAACGACACCTTCGGACATCCCGCGGGCGATGCGGTGTTGATCGAAGTCACGCGGCGGCTGATGGAGACGTTCGGTCCGGTGGGCGGCGTGGTGGGGCGGCTGGGCGGCGAGGAATTCGGCGTGCTGCTGCCGTGCAGCCTGGACGATGCGTACCGCGCCTGCGAGGAGGCGCGGGTGGCGGTGAACGCCGAACTCGTGCGGCTCGACGACGGCCGGGGCATCCCGGTGAGTGTGAGCGTGGGGCTGGCGCCGTGGTGCGAGACGGGCCAGTCGCGGGAGCGTTCGCTGGCGCGCACCTACGAGGAGGCCGACCGGGCGCTGTACGAGGCGAAGAACTCGGGGCGGGCGCGGTTGGTGGTGTGGTCCCGGGCTGCCTGAGCGCGGAGCGCCCGGGGCTAAGGGCTAAGGACTCAGGACTCAGGACTCAGTGTCCTTCCCTCCTGCGTCCGCATCCCAGGGCGACTCCCTCTCCCATCGCCGATGGGAGAGGGAGGACTGTGTACCGGGCACTGATAGCTACGGCGCCCGCTCGGCACCCTACCCCCCGGCGATGCCGAGGGTGTCGGGGCCGGTGGTGCGGCGACGGCTCGAGCGGGCGGCGGGCAGGAGCACCGGTGCGGGTGCGTCCCGGGTCGCGGCGAGGCACTCGATCGCCTCGGGGACGGTGGCGGCGACTTCGAACAGGGACGTGTGCGCCGGGTGCAAGAGGCCGCTTTCGGTGGCCGTGCGCACGAATTCGAGGATGGGGTCGAAGTAGCCTGCGTGGTTTAGCAGGACGACGGGTTTGTGGTGGATGCCGAGCTGCCGCCACGTGAGCGCTTCGAACATCTCGTCGAGGGTGCCGAAGCCGCCGGGCAACACGAGGAAGGCGTCGCCGAGTTCGGTCATGCGTTCCTTGCGGAGGTGCATGCTTTCGACGACTTCGAGCCGGGTGATCCCGGGGTGCGGCGGTTCGATGGCTTCGAGGCCGACGGTGGTGACGCCGGTGACGCGGCCACCTGCGGCCAGGGCTCCCTGGGCAACGCGGCCCATGAGCCCAAGCGACCCGCCGCCATACACGAGGTGCCAGCCCTGTTCGGCGATGGCTCGCCCGGTTTCGCCGGCGAGCCGCAGGAATTCGGGCCGGGCGTTGCGACTGGCGCCGCAGTAGACGGTCACGGAAAAGGTCCCGGCGCCCGGGGTTCCGGGCCAGCCGTGGGCGCCGTTGTTCGATCTCAAGGTGTTTCGCATCAAACCAACCTCCTCAAACCCCGCCGGGCCGCACAGGATCTCGCTTTCGCGTTACATCCGCCGTGCCGGAGGTCTCGGCGAACTCTGGGTGTCATAACAACTGTACCGGGTCGGTGGGGACGCCATTCGGGAGCGGGGGAGCGGCCGTTCGATCCTGCCGATCGAGGCCGCGCGCCGAGAAAGGTACGGAAGGGACGCGATTCCCGCCGCGCCGCCTCTACGGCCGGTCAACACGTATGGAGATGCTTACGAACGTCTAGATCTTGGCGGCGAGTTGTAGGCGAGCCGTCGTACGACCCGATACGCTTGCGGGGAGTGGGAACACCCCTGGCGGGAATGCCGGAGGACTCGTTGATACCTGCACAGCACGATGGGGAAGCCGATAGACCCGTCGTTCTCACTTTTCCTTTGATCCTGGTTCTTGCGTTCGCCGGGCTGGGGCTCGTGCTCACCGGTGCGGTAGTGATGGGCACCGTCGACGGCATCGACCGTTCGCTGGTCGAGTTCATCCAGCGCCCGGCGGTGTTCGAACCCGTTGCGCTGTTCTTCAACGGCTGGCTCCACAGCGAGGGGCTCCCGCTCCTGTGGGGGTGCTCGCTGGTAGCGTTCCTGGTGTTTCGAAAGTGGCCGGTGGCCGGGTTCTTCGCGCTGGTCGCGCTGCTGGCGCCCCTGAACCACATGATGAAGCTGCTGGTCGATCGACCGCGGCCTTCCGGTTCGTTCCGCATTCTCGAGTATCCTGCTGACCCGTCGTTCCCGAGCGGCCATACCGCCGCTGCGGTCGGGTTCTTCGGGGCGTGGTTCATCGTGGCCGGTTCGATGCTGCCGCGGCGGTATGCGGTGCCGGTGCGGGTGGTGTGCGTTGTCGCGATCGTGCTCGCGGGGGTCTCGCGGGTTTGGTCGGGCGCCCACTGGCCAACGGACGTGCTGGGGTCCGTCCTCATCGGCTCGGCGTTCGTGCTGGCGATGTGGCTCGTGGTGAACGCGGCTGCGCCGGGCGCGGGCCTGCTGTTCGAACGGGCGCGGGTTGCGCTGCCGGCGTGGGCTTCGCGACCGCTTTCGGCCGCCCGGGAGATCGAACAGGAGGCGGCGCGAGCCGCGAGTTCGAGCCGGGTTCGGCCCGGGGGTACGGACCCGGGGTATTGATCCCCTTACTTTCTGTGATAGCCATCACGAATAGACGTATGGCCCATGACCTAAGAACGATGGGCCGATGTCGCGCGGGCCGTTCTGAACCACATTCGGTAGTACCACCGAAGTGAAAGGAACGGACGAGTATGGCGCGAATCAACAGTATCCGGCTGCCGCGGCGGCTCTTCCTGAAGCGGGCGGCCGTGGTTGGCGCAGCCGTGCCGATGGCCGGTGGGCTTATCGCTGCGGCGTGTACCGAGGAGGATTCTGGGCCGGCGAATGCTGCGACGAGCAAGCCGGAACAGGCGGCCGGCACCGCAACGGCCGTGCACGCATCGCAGGACCATGGCGGCGCAGCCGAGCATGAGCAGATCGACCACGACCATGCTGCTGGCATCCAGCAGTTCCTGGAGAACCAGGAGACGCCGCTAACCAAGGGGAAGGGGAACCAGCCGCTCGAATGGACGATGGACGGCGACGTGAAGGTGTTCAACCTGACCGTCGACGAGATCGAGTGGGAAGTTGAGCCGGGTGTGGTGGAGAAGGCGCGGGGCTACAACCAGATGATCCCCGGCCCGATCATCCGTGCGACAGAAGGCGAGCGGGTTCGCATCAACGTAACGAACAACCTGACGGAAAGCACGGCGGTGCACTGGCACGGGCTGTACGTGCCGTTCGACCAGGACGGTGTTGGCGGCCTGACGCAGGACCCGATCAAACCGGGCGAGACGTTCACCTATGAGTTCACGCTGCGGAACTCGGGTACGCACATGTACCACGCGCACCACAACTCGGCGGACCAGGTGAACCGCGGCCTGCTCGGCGCCTTCATCATCGACCCGAAGGACCCTTCGACGATGCCGGAGTACGACCGCGAGTACATCATGGTCGTGAACGACACGTCGCTCGGGTTCACGATTAACGGCAAGGGCTGGCCGGCGACGGAGATGCTGACGGCGAAGCTCGGGGAGAAGATCCTGATCCGGTTCATGAACGCCGGGTTCATGAACCACCCGCTGCACCTCCACGGGATGCCGATGCGCATCATCGCGAAGGACGGCTGGCCGCTCCCGCAGCCGTACATGTGCGACACGATCGACGTGGCGCCCGGCAACCGCTACGACGCGATCGTGGACTGCACGGAGGAAGGCGTCTGGGTGTTCCACTGCCACGTGCTGACGCACGCGGAGACGCCCGCCGGCTTCTTCGGGATGGCAACTGCACTCAAGGTCGAGCCCTAACGGGCAGAGCTCTTCAGGTCATTCCCTGGCGCGAGGGGCCCGGCGGATATCCGCCGGGCCCCCTCGCGATCAGTGCTAAGTGCTAAGTGCTGAGTGCTAAGTGGGGATGTCGCGGGACGGGAAGCAAAGCCTCGAGCCCGTGGCGCTCTGCTTCGCGATCAGTGCTAAGTGCTGAGTGCTAAGTGAGGATATTGCGGGACGGGAAGCAAAGCCTCGAACCCGTAGCGCCCTGCTAAGGACTAAGAACTAAGCACTTAGCACTTAGAACTTAGAACTCAGAACTCAGAACTCAGAACTCAGAACTCAGAACTCCCTCTTCCTTCGGCGGAGTTTCGTCTTCTCGTCGTAGCGCTGCCAGTATTCCTGGTAGGCGTTGCGGGCTTCGGTGCGGCCGGCTTCGAGCATGTCGCGGGCGGTTTCGCGGATGCCGAGGGCGATGGCGCGGAGCCAGTCGAGGGCATCCTCGGTGGGGTTGTCGCGCGGGGTTTCGGCGCGTTCGGTCACCGCCGCCTTCCTCGTTTCCGGTTGCCGCGCACGCGCGAGGGGAGGTTGGTCACAGCGCCAAGGCCTGCGCGTACGCCGCGGACCACCGAGTAGACGCGGATGATGGGCGAGACGACGGTTTCGCCGGCGAACTCGGTGGTGCCGCGCACATTATCGAGCGAATCCTTCAGCGAATCGACGGCCGGGGCGACATTGCGTTCGAGGATGCGGCGCAGTGTGAACACGAGGAACACCAGCGCGGCCAGCAGGACGCACACGAGGAGGAGCGCCAGTGCGGCGAAGATGCCGCCGAACACGATGACGATATCGCGCCATTCGGCCCAGCTATCGGGCGCGTCCCACGAATCGGGTTCGAGCCAGGACGGTGCAATATTGCCGCCAAAGTAACCATCGACGATCCAAGCGAGTACCAGGTAGGCCAGGAGCAAAAGGATCGCGGCGGAGACCACCGTCCAGATAAAACGCATCCGGCTCCTCCGAACAATGACTCGATACTAATGAGATGTCACTGGGCGGGCAATAAGAAACGGTCCTTTCCGGAGGGGATGTTATGCTCCCGAGAGCGGGGTGACGATGTAGACGTTCCTATGCGGGAGTTCCCCAATGACTCGTAACTCGGCTGCGGGTGAGAATGCGGTGCGGCCCTGCTCGGCCGGGGGATATGTATGCCGTCGTACGGGACGCCGGCCTCGCCTGCCGGGCGTCCGCGCACCACAGAGCGGATGGAGCGCGGTCCGGTGCAGGGGCTGATCCTGGTCGTCGACGATGACGATGCCGTACGAACGATGCTGAGCCGCCTGCTGCGAACACAGGGATACACCGTGCTGCAGGCGTCGCATACGAAGGAAGCGCGCGCAATCCTTGCGGAGCAGCGGCCCGACCTGGTGATCAGCGACATCGTGATGCCGGGGGAATCGGGAATTGAATTGCGGCGGCACATGGCGCGCGAGTGGCCGGAGATTCCCGTCATATTGATCAGCGGGTACAGCCCCGAAGGGCCGGCCGAGTTCGCGGCACGTACCGAAAACACGATCTTCGTGCAGAAGCCGTTCGCAGCGGACGACCTCCTTGCGCTGGTCCGGCAGACGCTTGCGCGGCGAAACCGCTAGCCGACGGGCACGAGCTCGTAGATCTCGATCAGCGCGGCGATGAGGCCGGGCGTGGCGACGCGCCCGAACAGTTCGTCGAGGTAGAGCAGGTTGAACGCCCGCCCCTCGTCGTGCCCGGCGGCACTGGCGAGGATTTCGACGTATTTGCGGGCGAGCGGCTCTTCCGGCGAATCGTTCGGGAGCCGCTCATACGCCGTCGCGACGAGGTCGGCGAACGAGCGTTGTCCGGCGGTGGTCAGCGGAAGGGCCTGTTCGACGCCGGGGCTTGGCAGCAGGCCGAGGCTTTCGGGAAGGCGGCGGCCGCTGTTGAACATGGCGATGGCATCGACGTTCAGTTCGCGGCTGAGCGCGGTAACACCGTTGATGAGCGACGGGTCGAGCGTGACGAGCTGGATCCAGAGGAGGGTATCGAACGCGGTGGCGGCGATCTCTTCGAAGCGGCCGTCTTCGTAGTCGCAGTGGACGGCTTCGTGCGCGAGGACGGGCATGAGCAGTTCGAACCGTTCGGCTTCGAGCACGGGGGAAATGGAAACTACGCGGGTGCCGTCGGGTTCGAAGGTGACGCGCGCGAAGAGGTCGGCTTCGTCGGGCGGGGCGGCGAACACGATGCGGTTCGACGGCCGGCCGGTGCAGTTGTCTTCGGTGAGCAGGTCATCGATGGCCGGTTCGGCGAAGGTGCCGATGAGCCCGGCGAAGGCAGCCCGCAGCTTCGGCGAGGGCACGATGTCGGTCGGGATGGCGTCGTAGAGGGCGAGGGCACGCTCGGCGAGGGCGCCGCTCGGGTCGCGGAGCAGCATGTGCGCGAGCAGCGCCTCACGCTGGACTGCGGGGTCGCGGTCCGCGTCGGTTGGCGGGGGCGGTTCGCCCACGGGTGCGAACAGTTCGGTGCGGGCGGTGGCGAAGGGGAGGGCGGCGAGGGCGGCGGTGCTGGCGTCGAGGTCGCTGGTAACGGGGTAGAGGATTTCGCCGGGTTCGTTGCGCCGGAACGCGGACTTTGAAACCTTGAGTTGGCTGTCTTCGGGGATGAGCGCGTCGACGTAGAGGATGATGGTGCGGCCGTCGGGAGGCTGGCGTTCGGCTTCGCGGACGAGCACGCGTTTGCGGCCAGTCGCGCTCACAAGGTCGGGGACGTCGAATTCGAACCGCGAGGCGAGCGGCACGCGCCCTTCGGCGATTTCGAAGTCGCGGTCGAATTCGATCGTGACGGTGCTGCTGAGCCGGGCTTCGCCATCGACCACGTCGCGAACGGCTTCGGCCGCGCGGACGTTCGGGATGGGCGGCGCTTCGCTGCTGCTGCAGGCGACGAGCAGAACTGACGCGAAGAACGCAGCGGCGAGGGCGAGCCAGGCAGAGAAACGCCCCACTTCCCACCACCCAGGGCGTGATGGGGGAAACGGTACACGAGGATGGGGCGCGGTTTACAGCTATTCGGCGTTGCAGGTATGCGAAGCGAGGCTAGCCGTCGCCTTGCCCGCGGAGGAAGTCTTCGACGTCGCGGAGGATGTCGTCGGCGGAGGGGAGTTCGCTGCCTTCGGAGTCGGGTGGCGTTTCGTCGGGTTCGCCGTAGTGCTCTTCGAGCGTGCGAACGTATGCGGCGATCTGGTCGTCGCCCCGGGAGGCTTCTTCGACGCGTGCGACGAAGCGGGCCCCCTCCTGTTCGAGGTCGCCGAGCGGCGGGGGCAGCCCGATGATGGGTTCGAGCGCCCGCAACAGGGCGAGCGTGGCTGGCGGGTTTTCGTCGGTGTTCAGGTAGTGCGGCACGCCCGCGGCGAGGCTGATGAGCGGGGCGTTGTACTTGCGGCGCAGGACATCGTGAATGACGCCCAGGATGCCGGTCGGGCCCTGGTACAGGCTGCGCCCGAGCCCGTACTTCGCGGCGAGCCGCGGATCGGCCGACGAGCCGGTGACCGGCACGGGCCGGGTGTGCGGCGTGGCAGCAGGCCGTGCGACGAGCGTGCACACGAGCGAGGGCTGGGTGTTGGCGATGACTTCGGCGAGCCGTTCGGCGAAGGTGCGCCACTTCAGGTTCGGTTCGACGCCCCGGACGATGACGATGTCGTTTGGCGCATCGTCGAGGCGGGCGTAGTACACCTCGTTTTCGGGCCAGCGAAGTTCGCGGACGCCGTTGACATCGAGCCGGACGATGGGCCGGGTATCGGTAAAGACGTAATAGTCTTCGGGGTCGACGGTGACGAAGCGCTGGGCGTTGTACGCGTCGATGAGGCGGCGGGCTACGTCGACGGTGACAGTTCCGGTGTCGCTCCAGCCGGTGAACGCCATGATGACGACGGGCGAACGGAGGCCCGGGACCGGTGATACATCGAAGCCATCCACACTGCCATTGTAGTTCCCGATTCCATAGCCGGTAGCCACCCCTTGAAATAGCCGCCAGGGAGAAGGCGCTCTACTCTCGGGACATGACCCATCCCTGGCACGACATCCATGTCGATGCGTCGCGCATCGACGAAGCCTTGCCCGTCGTCATCGAAATCCCGGCGGGCAGCAAGAACAAGTACGAACTCGACAAGAAGAGCGGCCTGCTCATCCTGGACCGGGTGCTCTACAGCTCGGTCCACTACCCGGCGAACTATGGGTTCATCCCGCGGTCGTATTGCGACGACGGCGACCCACTCGACGTGCTGGTGCTGGGCCAGGAGCCGATTCACCCACTCACCATCGTCATCGTCCGTCCCATCGGCCTGATGCGGATGAAGGACTCGGGGAAGGACGACGAGAAGATCCTGGCGGTGCACGCGAACGACCCGGCGTGGAACCACATCAAGGAGCTGGAGGACGCACCGCCGCACATCATGCGTGAGATCTCCCGGTTCTTCCTCGACTACAAGGTGCTCGAAGAGAAGGAAGTGGTGATCGACCCGTTCGAAGGCCGGGAGAAGGCGCTGGCGGCTATCGCCAAGTCGCTCGTGGAGTACGCGAACCTCCCCCCGGAAAAGCGCTGTTAGCAGCACCGGAGCCGGTGCCCGGTGGCCAACGCCGGGCACGCGGATTCGAACTCCCGAGGGCTGGCTGGCCGCGGGAAGGAGCGGCGCGTTCGTTCGAGGGCGCGGCGGCGGCGCAACTGTTAAGCCGCCTAAGCGTTCTCCTTGTCCGCGTCGTGCAAACCTCCCTATAATCCCTCGGAATCCTGTAGGCGGTGAATTGGGGTGAAAGTCGAGGTACTGCAGGAAAACCTTCAGCGCGGACTCTCCATCGTGAGCCGCGCCGTTGCGACGCGCTCCACATTGCCCATCACGGCCAATGTGTACCTCGGCACCGACCAGGGCCGGCTCAAGCTCGCCGCGACCGACCTGGACATCGCGCTCTCCGCATGGGTGGGCGCGAAGATCGACGAAGAAGGCGCGACGACGGTGCCTTCGCGGCTCATCAGCGACTTTGTGGCGTCGCTGCCGCCGGCCACTGTGCGTCTCGAAGTCCCCGAGCGCAGCCGCCAGGTTCGCCTCGAATGCGCGCGGAACGAATCGACCATCAACGCAATGGACGCGGAGGACTTCCCGCGCATCCCCGAAATCAAGGATGGCGTGACGCTTTCGCTCGACCCGCGGGTGCTCCGCAAGGCGATCGAACGCGTCGAGTTTGCTGCCGCCAGCGACGATAGCCGCCCGGTGCTCACGGGCGTGCACATGAAGTCGGATGGCGACCGGCTGACGTTGGCTTCGGCCGATGGCTTCCGGCTCGCGGTGGCGGAGATCACGCTGGCGCAGGCGCCGAGCGAAGCGATCGAAGTCATCGTGCCGGCGCGGGCGCTGCGTGAACTGGCGCGGCTCATCGCCGATACGAGCGAGCCGATCGAGATGCGCGTGAACCAGCAGCGCACGCAGGTACTGTTCCAGGTGACCGATATCGAGCTGGTGGCGCAGCTCATCCAGGGCACGTTTCCGAACTACAGCCAGCTCATCCCGGCGGAATGGACGACGCGGTGCGTGGTCCCGGTCGACGAATTCAAGCGGGAGGCGCGCATCGCGGCCATCTTCGCGCGCGACGGCAGCGGCATCATCCGCCTGCAGATGCAGCCGGGGAACGGCCTCCCGGGCACGCTGAAGGTGAGCGCCCGCGCGGACGAAATCGGCGACAACGAAGGCCAGATCGACGCGAAGATCGAATCGACGGCGGGCGAAGTCGCGAAGATCGCGTTCAACTCGCGCTATCTGCAGGATGTGCTGAACGCGCTCAGCGGGAACGTTGCGCTGGAGATGACGAGTCCCTCGAGCCAGGGCGTGTTCCGCCCGGTGGACGAAGACGGGAAGGAGATCGACGACGGCGGCAAGTACGTGCACGTCGTGATGCCGATGTTCGTCCAGTGGTGAGGTAGGGGGCGGTCTGTTCCAAATAGATCCTGCCTGAGACCAACTTCGTAGCGAGATCCGCGTCGAGACGGACCTGTTCCCCGTTTCGGCATTGCAGGAACTCGCGTGATTGCAAATACGTATTCCCCTACAATCCGAACAAAAGTTCTTTTGGGCACGGGATCTTGGGCGAAGAGCTAGTGAAGCTGGAGCGCGAGTGGAGACTAGGCGACCGCATCGGCGGAGGCGGATTTGGTCAGGTGTTCGAGGCGGTCGCTGACGATGGGACATGCGGCGTTGTGAAGTTGATTCCCAAGGCGCCGGGGGTCGAGCGCGAACTGC
>CAZWBW010000056.1:0-18600 GCA_964632355.1 uncultured Anaerolineaceae bacterium
GATCGCTGTTGGCTGTTGGCTATTGGCTGTTGGCCGGGAGCCGCGGGGATTGCGCGCCACGCGAGACCAGTACCGCGACCGTAAGGGAGCGTTGGACCGCACCCCGGCGTGTTCCCGTTCCGGCTTTGCTGCCCGATGGCCGGTACTGAGCACCGGGCACGGCGCACTGAGCACTGGGACCACTGGGACCCCCGCACTGAGCACGGCGCCGTTGCGGCGCCCGCGGCGGCTGGCTACGTTGGTACCAGTTCGCGGGACGCTAACGAAAGGTGAGCCGATGACCACTGTGCCGCTGTCGCTGCTCGACCTCGCCGTTGTGGGCGAGGGCGAAACCGTCCGGGATAGCCTCCGAGGCTGTGTGCGGTTCGCACAGCGGGCAGAGGAACTCGGCTATTACCGCATCTGGTACGCGGAGCACCACAACATGGCGACGATTGCGTCGTCGGCGACGTCGGTGCTCATCGCGCACGTGGCGGCGAACACGAAACACATTCGGCTCGGCTCGGGCGGCGTGATGCTGCCGAACCATTCGCCGCTCGTTATCGCCGAACAGTTCGGCACGCTTGCGGAGCTGCACCCGGGCCGCATCGACCTCGGGCTCGGGCGCGCGCCGGGCACCGACGAGAACACGCTGGTGGCCCTTCGCCGCAACCCACAATCCGCCGAACGGTTTCCGCAGGATGTACTCGAACTGCAGGCCTTCCTGAAAGGTGAGTCGCCGGTGCCGGGCGTGCACGCGACACCGGGCCGGGGCACGAACGTCCCGATCTACATCCTCGGGTCGTCGCTCTTCGGGGCGCAGCTCGCGGCGATCCTCGGGCTGCCGTACGCGTTCGCGTCGCACTTCGCACCGGCAGCGCTCAAGGACGCGGTCCAGATATACCGCGAGAAGTTCGAACCCTCGGAGCAACTCGACAAGCCGTACGTCATCGCGGGCGTGAACGTCATCGCCGCGCCGAGCGAGGAGGAAGCGATCGAGCAGCGCGAGTGGCGGCGGCGGGCGTTCGCCCGGAACATCTTCAGCCGTGGCGGCCAGCAGCTCACCGACGAGGAGCTCGAATATGTGCTGCGCTCGCCGCAGGCCGCGCAGGTCGACCAGATGATGACGTACACGGCGATGGGCACGCCCGAGCAGGTGAAGGCCTACCTCGAAGAGTTCCGCGAGACCGCCGATGCCGACGAGCTGATGGTGGTGCACCAGGGCAAGAACCTCGAGTTCCGTCTGCGCTCGCTGGAACTGCTCGCGTCGGTGTGGCCGATGGAAAGTGCGAATTGAGTGCACAGTGCCCGGTGCGCAGTGCCCGGTGACCGTGTTGGTTCCCAGTTCCCGGTTCCCAGTGCCGGGGGGCCAACAGCCAATAGCCAAGAGCCAACAGCTTCCCCCCGGTGAGCCTCCGCACATCCTGTAAGCACGGGACGCGCTACCGTTAACAGTGGTGATCCCGCGCCGATGACCATGCACTATTCCCGCGGCCGCTCGCCGCTCCGCGATGTGCGCGCCGCGTTCCTGGACCGCCGACGCCCATGACCCAGAGCCCGGCCCACTTCGCCGTCCCGACCCTGCGCGCGCTTGCGGGCGAACTCGCTGAGCGCGCTTCCTCGCGGCTGTGCGCGGTCCCGCTGCCGGGCGACTTCGTGCGCGCACTCGTGACGCTCGGTCTTCCGGAGTTGCGCCGCCGCGCGATAGTGACGTGGGAGGCGCGCGGGGGAGCGTCGCGCATCTTCGGGTTCGGCGAAGCGCTTCGGTTGTACGGCGAACGAGGGGCGTCGATCGCCGACGCCCGGCGTGTGGTGTCGGATCTGCGCGAGAGCGCCGATCTCCCGGGCGGCGCCGGCCGGCCGCGCATCTTCGCCGGCTTCGCATTCGACCCACTGAATAGCCAGCGCGACCCCACCTGGGACGCGTTCGGCGGCTACCAGCTCCTCGTGCCGCGCATCCTGCTCGAATACGACGGCAGCGGCTGGTCGGGGAGCGCCACCGTCGTGCCCGGAGACCCCACCAGTGCCGACGAACTCGAGTTCCTGCTCGAACGAGCGCTGTGTCCCGACGTGGCGACCCCCAAAGAGCACGAGCCGCGCGACCGAGGACTCGCGCCCGAGGCGTGGCAGCAGGCGGTCGCCGAGGCCGTGCGGGGGATTCGCTGCGGTACGTACGAGAAGGTGGTGCTCGCCCGCTCGGTCGATGTGCCGCGGCACGCACCGAAGGAAGCGGTGCTTGGGGCGCTGGCCGAACGCTACCCGACGACCTTCGTGTTCAGCTTCGCCGCGGGCGATGCGACATGGCTCGGCGCCAGCCCCGAACGGCTCGTCACGCTGAGCGACGGCGTTGTACGCGTCGCGAGCCTCGCTGGTTCGCGGCCTCGCGGCGAAACCCCTGCGGACGACGACCGGCTGGCCCGCGAACTGTTCGAAAGCGCCAAGGAGCGCGCCGAACACGCCGTGGTCGTCGAAGCGGTGCGACAGGCGCTCGAACCCGCCTGCGACGAACTCACCATCCCCGATGGCCCGCGGCTCATGCGCGTTGCGAACATCCAGCATCTCTATACCCCGGTGACCGGCCGGGTTCGCGACGGCGTTGATGTGCTCGACCTGGTCGAACGCGTGCACCCCACCCCGGCGGTCGGCGGCTGGCCGCGCTGCGCAGCACTCGCCGCCATCCGCGACCTCGAAGGCATGGACCGTGGCTGGTATGCGGCGCCCATCGGCTGGCTCGATTTCGCGGGCGACGGCGAATTCGCGGTCGCGCTGAGGTCGGCGCTGCTGACGGCCGGCCGCGCGGTGTTGTACGCGGGCGCCGGTATCGTCGAAGGATCCGACCCCGCCGAGGAACTCGCCGAGACCGAACTCAAGTTCCGGCCACTGCGGGGAGCACTGGAGCAGGCGTGATGGACATCGCAGCTGCGAACACGCGTGCCGCCCGCGCCTTTGTCCAGGGGCTCGCCCGCGCCGGCGTGACAGACGTCTGCATCTCGCCGGGCTCGCGCTCGACGCCCCTGACGGTTGCGTTCGCCGAACAGGGCGCGGTGCGCCCGTGGCTGCACCTCGACGAGCGGTCGTCGGCGTTCTTCGCGCTGGGACTGGCGCGCGCAACGGGCCGGGCGGTGGCGCTCGTGTGCACGTCCGGGACGGCTGCGGCGAACTTCCTGCCCGCCGTGGCCGAAGCGAACCTGGGGCGCATCCCGCTCGTGGTCTGCACCACCGACCGGCCGCCGCATCTCCGCGACACCGGCGCGCCGCAGACGATGGACCAGGTGCGGCTCTACGGTACACATGTGCGCTGGGCCGCCGACCTGCCCCTCCCGTCGGACACCCCTGCTGACGACCGCCGGTTCGCCGCGTATGGCGAGCGGGCGGTGCGAAGCGCACTCGGGGCGCTGCCCGGTCCGGTGCACGTGAACCTGCCGTTCGACGAGCCGCTGATCGGCCCGCCGGAGATGCACCCGGGCCGGTGGCAACCGGAACGCGGCGCCTTCGAGCGCGCGAACGTGCCACCATCTGCTGCGGACGTCCGGAGCGCGGCGCAGGCGCTGGCCAGCTCGCGACGTCCGCTCATCGTTGCCGGTCCCGAGACGGGCGGCCTTCCCGCGCAGGCGATCGTGGCGCTGGCCGAACGGCTGGGCGCTCCCATCTTCGCCGACCCCCTGTCGGGCCTGCGGACCGGCCCGCACGACCGCTCGCGCGTGTGCGATTCGTACGATGCGCTGCTCCGCGACCCCGCTGCGACGGGTCTTGCACCCGACGCCGTCATCCGGTTCGGCGCACCGCCAACATCGAAGGCGCTGAACCAGTTCCTCGCGAAGCTCGCGGGCGCCGTGCACGTGCTGGTGGACCTGCCGGGCGGCTTCCGCGACCCCCTCGCCGTTACGACGCACCGCCTCGACGGCGATGCGGACCTCGTGGCCGAAGCGCTGGCCGCCGAACTCGGTTCGTTCGCACCGGAGGACGGCTGGTGCGAGGCGTGGCAGACCGCCGACACCCGTGCCCGCGACGCCATGCAGTCCGTCTCCGCGTCGTTCGCTGACCTGTTCGAAGGCCGGGTGTTCGTCGAACTCCAGCGCGGGCTGCCCGCGGGCGGATCCATCTTCGCGAGCAATTCGATGCCCGTGCGCGACCTCGACTCGTTCCTCGTGAGCGATGCGAAGCCGCTCGCGGCCGTGAGCAACCGCGGCGCGAACGGCATCGATGGCGTGGTTTCGAGCGCGCTGGGTCACGCCGCCGGGAGTGGCGGGCCCACCGCGCTGGTCATCGGCGACATCGCCTTCTACCACGACATGAACGGCCTCTGGGCCGCCCGCCGCCACGGCCTCGATCTGACGGTCGTGCTCGTGAACAACAACGGCGGCGGCATCTTCCACTACCTGCCGCAATCCGCGCACGACGCGCTCTTCGAGGAGTGGTTCGGCACCCCGCCGGACCTCGACTTCCGCCACGCGGCGGAGCTGTACGGCGGGCGCTACACCCTCGCCGACGGCTGGGATACGTTCGCGAAGGCGCTCGAAGCCGCGCGCGAAGGCGGACTTCACATCATCGAGGTGCGCACCGACCGTGCCCGGAACGTCGAGATGCACCGCGAGGCGTGGGCCGCCGCGATGGAGGCGGGCTGGCGGCAGCAGCAGGTGACCGCGCCATGACACGCGTCGAACTTCCCGGCGGCTTCGGGCTGAACGTCGAAATCGCGGGCGACGGGCCGCCGCTGGTGCTCCTGCACGGCTTCACCGGATCCGCGCGGTCATGGGGGCCGTTCGGCGATCTGCTCGCCTCGCGCTTCACCACCGTCGCGGTCGACCTCGTGGGTCACGGCGAAAGCGACGCCCCCGACGACCTCGAGCACTACACCATGGAGCGCTGCGTCGAAGACACCGTCACGGCGGTCGCGAAGCTCGGGTTCGAACGTGCGGCATGGCTCGGGTATTCGATGGGCGGGCGGACGGCGCTCCACGTGGCGGCCGCCGAACCCGCTGCCGTTTCGGCGCTGGTGCTCATCGGCGCGTCGGCCGGGCTCGATTGCGTCGAGGATCGGCTCGCCCGTCGCTCATCCGACGAGGCGCTGGCCGCGCGGATCGAACGCGAGGGCGTCGAGGCCTTCGTCGACTACTGGGAGAACATCCCGCTGTTCGCGACGCAGAAAACGCTCCCGGAGGAGGTGCGTGCGCGCGTGCGGGAAGGGCGGCTTCGCAACCGGGCGAAGGGGCTGGCGAACAGCCTTCGCGGCATGGGCACGGGCGCACAGGAGCCCCTGCACGAGCGGCTCGGCGAACTTGCGATGCCGGCGCTCGTGCTGGCGGGCGAGCTCGACGTAAAGTACGTGCAGATTGGCGAACAACTGGCCGCCCTGATGCCCAACGCGCGCTTCGAAGCCATCCCGGGCGCCGGCCATGCGGCGCAACTCGAGCGGCCGGACGAGACTGCGGCCGCCATCTTCCGTTTCTTCGACACCACCACCTGACCAAGGAGACACCATGCCACTGAACTGGCAGCCCGCCGGCGAGTACCAGGACATCCTCTACCACAAGGCCGAAGGCATCGCCCGCATCAGCATTAACCGGCCGGAGGTGCACAATGCGTTCCGGCCGACCACTGTCGTCGAGCTGCTGCAGGCGTTCACCGACGCTCGCGAAGACCCGCGCGTCGGCGTCGTGTTGTTTACTGGCGAGGGTGGCCGGGCCTTTTGCTCGGGCGGCGACCAGCGCGTTCGCGGCCATGGTGGCTATGTGGGCGAAGGCGAAGTGCCGCGGTTCCACGTCACCGACCTGCACAAGCTGATCCGGTCGATGCCGAAGCCGGTGATCGCGCTGGTGGCGGGCTACGCGATCGGCGGCGGGCATGTGCTCCACGTGGTTTGCGACCTGACAATTGCCGCCGAAAACGCACGCTTCGGCCAGACGGGCCCGAAGGTCGGCAGTTTCGACGGCGGGTTCGGCGCTATCCAGCTCGCCCGCAACGTCGGCCAGAAGAAGGCGCGCGAAATCTGGTACCTCTGCCGCCAGTACGACGCGAAAGAGGCGCTCGATATGGGCCTCGTGAACAAGGTCGTCCCGCTCGAGGAGCTCGAAGAAGAGGGCATCCGCTGGGCGAAGGAGATCCTGAAGAAGAGCCCGCTCGCCATCCGCCTCCTGAAGCAGTCGTTCAACGCCGAACTCGATGGCATGACCGGTCTGACCGACCTCGCGCACAGCACGAACATGCTGTTCTACATGTCCGACGAGGCGAGCGAAGGGAAGAACGCCTTCCTCGAGAAGCGCGAACCAGCGTTCGGCGATACCGCGAAGTTCCCCTGGCGGCCCTGAGCGATGCCACAGGCCCGGCGCGTTGCCTGGCGTCCGTTTCGGATCCCGTTCCGCGAGGAGTTCCGTGCGTCGCACGGGGTGATGGCGGCGCGCGAGGGCTTCGTCGTCTACATCGAGGACACCGAGGGCAACATCGGCCTCGGTGACGCGTCGCCGCTGACCAGCTTCACCGGCGAAACGCTCGACGATGCGGCCCGCTTCCTCCACGCGTGGCTCGATCAGTTCCGGTCCGGCACGCCGGCCGGTTCGGCGGATGTACCGCCATCCGCGGCCGCCGCGATCGAGTGCGCCGTGCTCGACATCGCCGCGAACCGCGCGGGGCGGATGCTCGCCCGCTTCATCTCCCGCGGCACCGAGACGCCCGGCCCCGCCCGTTCGCCGGTGCCGGTGAACGCCGTCCTGCCGATCGGCGACCCCGCGGCGCTCGCCGCTGCTGCGGCCGAGCTCCGCGCCGAGGGCTTCCGCACGTTCAAACTCAAGGCCGGCGCCGGCGCTGAGGCGAACGTGGCCGCTGTGCGGGCGGTTCGCGACGCAGTCGGACCGGAGGCCGCTATCAGGCTCGACGCGAACGGCGCATGGGACGAGGATGAGGCCGTGCGCCAGCTCACGGCTCTCCGCGACTTCGACATCGAGTTCGTCGAACAGCCCGTACCACCGGGCGACGGCGCCCTCGCCGCGATGGATCGCATCCGGCAGGCGACCGGCGTCGCCATCGCCGCCGACGAATCGCTCGCGCCCGGGACGGATGTCGACGCAGTCCCCCCGCACGTGGACGCGGTGGTGCTGAAGCCCGGCATCCACGGCGCGTCGGCGACGCACGACTTCATGCGGGCCGCGGTTCGCGCGGGGAAGCGGGCGGTGGTCACCACGACGTTCGATACGGGCATCGGCACCGCGCTCGCGGCGCACCTTGCCGCACTCATCCCCGAGCCCCGGCCGGCCTGTGGACTCGACACGTTGCGCTTCCTCGAGGGCGACATCGTGACCGGCGTGCCACAGGTCGAAGGCGGCGAACTGACCGTGGCGAACCGTCCGGGCCTCGGCGTCAAGCTCGACGAAGACGCGCTCGAACGGTACGCGACCGGCCCGTGGCGGGAGGTGTACCCGTGACCGAGTGGCTGGCGCACCGGGCCGACGTGCTTCCCGGACACCCCGCAGCGGTGCTCGGCGACACAACGCTGACCTACCGCGAACTGGACGCGGCTGCGACGGCGCTCGCGCACCAGCTGCTCGAACTGGGCGTCCAGCCGGGCGACCGCGTGGCACTGCTCGCGCTGAACTCGCTGGAGTTCGTCGTGGCGGTGCACGCCGTCCCGCGTGCGGGCGCCATCCTCCTGCCGCTGAACGCGCGGTTGGCCGTGCGGGAGCTCGCTTACCAGCTCGACGACGCCGGCTCGAAGCTCCTGCTGTATCACGAACGCACTGCGGCACAGGCTGCCGACGCCGCCCGGACGGCGCACGTCGCGAAGACGCTCGACATTTCGGGAGTGCTCAGTACGCAGTGCTCAGTGCGCAGTACTGAGCCACCAGCACTCAGCACTTCCGGCCCGTTCGCGATCATCTACACGTCCGGGACGACGGGTGCGCCGAAGGGGGCGGTGCTGTCGTTCGAAAACTTCTTCGCGAGCGCGGCCGCTTCGGCGTTCAACATGGGCGTGATCCCGGGCGATCGCTGGGTCGCGTGCCTGCCCATGTTCCACATCGGCGGGCTCTCGATCGTCACGCGGAGTGCCATCTATGGCACGACCATCGTCATCCACCCGGCGTTCGACGAACGCGAAGTGAACGCCGAACTCCGCGAGCGCGGCGCGACGCTGCTCTCCGTCGTTCCGACGATGCTCCAGCGCATGCTCGATGCCGACGGCCTGGACTATCCTGCGACCGTTCGCGGCGTGCTGGTCGGCGGCGGTCCGGTGACGAAAGACCTGCTCGAGCGCGCGGCCGCCCGTGGCCTGCCGGTGCTGCAGACCTACGGTCTCACCGAGGCGACGAGCCAGGTGACGACGCTCGCGCCGGCCGACGCGCTGTCGCACCTCGGTTCGGCGGGCAAGCCGCTGCTCGGCACACGCATCCGCATCGACGCGCCGCCCGGCGAACCGGGCGAGATCCTCGTGCAGGGCCCGACGGTCACGAGCGGCTACTGGAACCGCCGCGAGGCCACCGCGAAGGCGCTGGAGGGTGGCTGGCTCCACACGGGCGACATCGGCCGGCTCGACGACGACGGCTTCCTTTACGTGCTCGACCGTCGCGACGACCTCATCGTGTCGGGCGGCGAGAACGTCTACCCCGCCGAGGTCGAAGGCGTCATCAAGGGCTTCGCAGGTGTGGTGGACGCGGCGGTGGTTGGCGTTCCCGACGAGCAGTGGGGGCAGGTGGTCGCCGCCGCAATCGTGGCGGGCGAAGGGTTCGACGCCGCCGCGCTCGAGGCGTACCTGCGGACGAACCTCGCGGGCTACAAAGTGCCCCGCATCCTGCGCCTCGTCGAATCGCTCCCCGTCACCGCGTCCGGCAAGGTGCGCCGCAACGTGGTCCGCGAGAACCTGCGAAGGACGTGAGTGCTGAGTGCTGAGTGCTAAGTTCTTAGTTCTTAGTTCTCGCGCTGCTCGAGCCCGGCCGGCACCCGGGAGCCCACCAACAGCCAAGAGCCAACAGCTAAGAGCCCTTCGGTATGCGCCTCATCGAATCGCTCCCCGTCACCGCGTCTGGCAAGGTGCGCCGCAACGTGGTCCGCGAGAACCTGCGAAGGACGTGAGTGCTGAGTGCTGAGTGCTAAGTTCTTAGTTCTTAGTTCTCGCGCTGCTCGAGCCCGGCCGGCACCCGGGAGCCCACCAACAGCCAAGAGCCAACAGCTAAGAGCCCTTCGGTATCCTCGCGCAGATTCGCGTTCCCTTCCCCGGGCTGCTTTCGAGTTCGAATTCGCCGCCGAGGCGGACTGCACGTTCGCGCATGGACTTGAGGCCGAGCTGGCCCGGGAAGTCCTGAGAGGTGTCGAAGCCGGCGCCGTCGTCGCGGAGTTCCAGTTCGACCGCGCCCGGGAGGTCGCGCAGGCGGATGTCGACGTTCGTCGCCCGGGCGTGCTTCACGGTGTTGTGGAGCGCCTCCTGCATGATGCGGTAGAGCGCCTCCTTCACCGGGAGCGGCACGTCCGGTTCGGCATCGAGTTCGGCGTTCACCTTGATGCCGTACCGCGCCTGTGTGCTCGCGACGTGCTTTTCGATGGCGCGGACGATGCCTTCGTTCGCCAGCGACTCGGGCCGGAGTTCGAAGATGAGCGCCCGCATCTCGGCGAGGCCCGCTTCGGCGAGCGACAGCACGTAGTCCATCGGCTCGGTGGCGCGGGCCGGGTCGCGGTCGAGCAGCGTGCGGGCGGTGCGGGCGCCGAGCGCGATGCCGTAGAGCGCCTGCGAGACGGAGTCGTGCAGCTCGCGGGCGAGCCGCTCGCGCTCCTCGACGGCGGCGAGGTTCTGCGCCTGCTCGTAGAGCCGCGCGTTCTGGATGGCCGCCGCGGCGCGCTGGGCCAGTGCGAGGAAAAGCCGCCGATCTTCGTTCGTGAACTCCTGCTTTTCCTCCCAGCCGAGGAAGAAGATGCCGAAGATCTCGTCGTCGCTCAGGACGATGGGAAGCTGCACCACCGTCTGGACATTCGACATCTCCATGCGTTCGCGGGCGACGCCGGTCACCTGGTCGCGTTCGGCAATGATGTACGGGTCGCGAATGCGGAAGCCTTCGGGCGTCGAGTACCGGCGGAAGTGTTCGGTGAGGCGTTCGAACATCTCCTCGGGGATGCCGCTGGAGCTCCACGTGATCGGCGTGGGTGCATCTTCGGGCCAGCTCGCGAAGAGGCTACGGTCGCAGCGAAGCACCTCCACCGCGACGTCGTTCAGCGCCTGCACGACTTCCTCCAGCCGCAGCGAGCGGTGGAGCGCTTCGTCGGCGCGGTAGAGGGCGTCGAGCTGGCGGCGGCGGCGCTCGGTCTGGGCGAACAGGTTCGCGTTTTCGACGCCGATGGCGGCCTGGTCGGCGAGCGCCTGGAGGAATTCGAGATCGCCGGGGCCCGGCATCTCGCCCTGCCGGTAGTACGTGCCAATCGCGCCGATGACCCGGCCGCGGTACATCAGCGGCGTCGCGGTGACTCCCTGCCATTCGGCGTCAGCGAGCATCTGGTTCGCACCCGGGAAGTCTTCGCTGCGCATGGTCCGCTCGCGCACGTCGGGGATGCGGATCGTCGAACCGGAGGCCGTGGCGGCGAGGAGGATGGAGTTGTACGGCGTGGCGTGTTCGACGATCGTCGCCATGTAGCCCTTGGGCAGGCCGTGGGAGCCCCAGGCCACGGGCCGGGCATCTTCGGCGATGATGATGCTGCACGCGACGGCGTTCGTGGCTTCGACGACCGTGGCAGCCACCCCGTCGAGCGTTGCTTCCACGGGCTCTTCGAGCGTGAAGCGGGCAGCGATCTCGGCGAGCGCTTTGTTCTCGCGGGCGCGCTGTTCGGTCTGCGCGAAAAGGCCCGCGTTCGCGACGCCGGTCGCCACCTGGTCGGCGACGGCCTGCGCGAACGAGAGCTTGTTCCGTGGCGGGAGCTCTTCGGGGGCGAAGTAGAGCGTCAGCATCCCGAGCGTGCCACCGCGATACCGGAGTGGCAGTGCCACCACGCCCTCCCACTCCGCGTCGGCGAGCTTCGGGTGGAGCGCCTGCCACGCCGGGTCGCGGAGCGCCTGGCTCCGGGCGTAGGGGATGACCGCGACCTCGCCGGCGATAGCGGCGGTCTCGATTTCGCTGCGGGCGCCCTCGCGCAGCGCCTGGTCGAACGCTTCGACGAAGCCTTCGGGGAGGCCCGCGGTGCCGGACACAACGACGCGCTCCTGTTCGAGCACTGCGGCGGCCGCGGCCTTCGCGCCCGTGGCGTGGAGGGCGATTTCCGAGACGGCCGAAAGCGTCTCGCCGAGGTCGCCGCCGAGGGTGAAGCGCGAGGCGATGGCCGCGAGCGCCTGGTTCTCTTCGGCGCGGCGGCGGGCTTCGGCGAACAGGTTCGCGTTGGCGGCGCCGATGGCGACCTGGTCGGCGAGCGCCTGGAGGAACCGCTGGTCCGCCTCCTCGGGCAGGTCTTCGGGGTTGGTGTAGAACGTAGTCAGCGAACCAACGACGCGCCCGCGGTAGAAGAGCCCCGTCACCGCGAACGATTCCCACTGGACGACGGCGACGAACGGCCGCATCAGGTCCCAGCCGGGGTCTTCGGCGAGGATGCGGCGCCCATCGGCGACGAGCTTGGTGTTGCCCTGCCGGGCGGGGAACAGGTTTTCGAGCGGGGCGCCGCCGCGGACCGCCGCCATCACGGTTTCGACGAAACCGACGGGCAGGGCGGCCTGTCCCGCCGCCACGGGCACGCCCTCTTCGTCGTTCAGGATGACTGCGGCGGCGGCCGCGCCGGTGGCGTCGGCGACCGAGGCCGCGACCGAGTTGAGGGTCACCTGCAGCGGCTCGGTGAGGGTGAAGAGCGTCGCGATGTGGGCGAGTGCGGCGTTTTCGCGCACGCGCCGCTGCGTTTGCGCGAAGAGCTTGGCGTTTTCGTACGCCGCCGAGGCCTGGTTCGCGAAGGCGATGGCCAGCGCGCCGTGCCGCTGCGTCAGGGAGCCGGGCTCCCTTCGGGAGGCGGCGAGGAAGCCGATCGTGCGCCCGCGCGAGACGAGCGGTACCGCCATCCACGCGCGGATGTGCTCGAAGATCCGCGGGTCAGCGTCCGCCGTCACCTGCCGGAAGGCGCGCGCGAGTTCGGAGTCGCCGCGGACATCGTCGATGACGACGGTTTCGCCGTGGCTCAGCGGGCCCCAGATCGCCGGGGCAGCGTCCACTGGGAAGGCAAGACCCACCGACTTCGCGACCGCTTCCTTGTGGATATCGTCGCCTTCGGCCCGGGACAGGACGACACGTAGCACGCCGTCCTCTTCGATGACCAGCGACGAGCCGTTGTAGTCGATGACCTCGTGGAGTTGTTCGACGATCTGTTCGAGCAGGGCATCGAGGTCGAGCGTCGAACCCACGGACCGGGACACGCGCAGGAGGGTCGAAAGCTCGCGGGTGCGTTCGCTCACGCGCTCTTCGAGCAGTTCGTAGGCGCGAACCCGTTCGGTGACGTCGCGGACGATGGCCACGAGGTGCGTCTTGCCGCCGAACTCGATCCGCGAACCGGCGACTTCGACGTGGAAGCTGGTGCCGTCTTTGCGGATGTCCATCGCGGTGGCGCGGAAGTCTTCGCCGGTGCGGAACGAACGCAGGTAATCCCCGAACACGTCCATGTAGTCGGGGTGGACAAACGCCGAGGGGTCGAGCCCGATGAACTCCTCGCGTGTGTAGCCGTGCATGGCGCACGCTGCCGGGTTTGCTTCCACCACGCGACCTGTCTCGGGGTCGTTGATGATGACGCCGTCGCCGGTGTTTTCGAAGATGCCTCGGAACTGGGCCTGCCGTTCTTCGAGTTCCTGGCGGCTGCGCGCGAGTTCGGCCGTCATCTGGTTGAACGAATCGGCGAGCTGGCCCAGCTCGTCCCGCGAGCGGACGGGGATGGTGGTGGTCAGATCGCCGGCCGCCACTGCCTGTGTGCCCGCGGCGAGCGCTTCAATCGGCTCGATGAACCAGCGCCGGTTGAGGTACCCGGCGACACCCGTCCCGCCGACGAAGAGCAGGATCAGCACCACCAGCGCTGCCATCATCGTGCGGTCGCCTTCGCGTTCGATGGCTGCAGCGACGTTGTCGGCGCCCGCGGTCATCTCGTCGACCCACGCGACGAGCCCCATGCTCCCGCCCGGTCCTTCGAGTGGCGCGTAGCTGACGAACGCGTCGCGGCCGTTAAGCATCATGCGTTCGCTGCCGGTTCGGCCGGCGCGCATTTCGTCGATGATGCGCCGGATGCCGGTGCCGTCCTCGTCTTCGCCGATCGCGGTGGCGATGGTGGCCGACCCCTGGTTCGGGAGCAGCCCGCCCCGGGAATCGACATAAAACGCGAAGCCGGTTTCGCCCACCGAGATGCTGTCGAGTTGAGCAATGATGCGCCGCATCGAGAGGTCGACGCCCACTACGCCGCGGAACTGGTTATCGATGTAGACCGGCGTGGCCGCCGTGATGATCAGTCCCCGGCCGAGAGGGTCGGAATACGGCGCGGTCCACACGGTTTCACGGTCGGGGTTCCGCAGCGGCGCCGCCTCGACGAATGCGATGTCTTTCGCATGTTCGATGCGGTCGGAGGGGCGCTCCTGCATGGTCCGCAGCGGGTAGTAGCGAACGAGTTCGCTGGTGCCGACGTAGTAGATGGCGACGGCTTCGAAGTTCGTGCTCACGGAGCTCTGCTGTTCGAGGAGCGTGCGGAACAGGGGCCCGAGCGATTCGGAAAGCTGGAGGTCGCGCAGCGCCTGCCCCGTGAGCGGCAGCGAACCCGCGTACCACGTCTCGATCTGCCGGTCGGGGCGGGGGTCGTACACGATACCGCCCGATTCGGCGAGCGATTCCGCGAGTGTGGGGTCGGCCGAAGCGGGCGTGGTGGCAAGGTAGCGGGCGACGACGGCGCTCAGTTCGCCGGTGGACTGCAGTTCGAGCTGCCCGACGAGCGACTGGACGCCGGTGAGGATGTCGAGGGTGTCGCGGCTCTGTTCTTCGAGGCCTTCGCGGCTGCGTTGGGTGGCGTTGCTCTGGGAGCGGTCGAAGCCGACGAAGAGGAGGGTCGCCACGGCGCCGCCGAAGATGACGACGACCAGGGCCATCCCCAAATACATCCTGGCGCGGAGAGAACGGGCCTTGAAAGGGTTCACCGGAGTTCTCCGCGGGGCGGGCGCGCCCCGGAGCTGCTACACGCGCTCGCTGAGCTGATCGGCGGGCACCAGGCCCTGGCGCACAGCATAAAGAGCCGCCTGCGTGCGGCTCTGCACGCCGAGTTTGCTCAGGATGTTCGAGACGTGGGTCTTGACCGTCTTCTCCCCGATCTGCAGGTCGCGGGCGATCTCCTTGTTCGCGCGGCCCCGCGCGAGGAGGACCAGGACTTCCTGCTCGCGCTCGGTGAGGGGCTCGGGCGCATCGGGCTGGCGCATTTCCCGCATCAGCCGGGCGGCGGCCTGTGGCGAAAGCTGCACCTGCCCCTGCGATGCGGCCTTGATCGCCCGCCGCAGCTCTTCGTCCTGCGTGTCTTTCAGCAGGTAGCCGATCGCGCCGGCACGCACGGCCCCGACCACCGACTGGTCTTCGAGCACGCTGGTGAGCGCGATCACTTCGACGTCGGGCATCTCCTGCCGGATGATGCCGATGGCGGTAATCCCATCCATCACCGGCATCAGCAGGTCCATCAGGACTACATCGGGGCGGAGTTCCCGCGCAAGGCGCACGGCCTCCTCGCCGTTCGCGGCCTCGCCCACAACCTCGAGCTCGGGATCGAGGCTGAGGAACATCTTGAGGCCCTGCCGAACCACGCTGTGGTCATCGACGAGGAGGATGCGGATGGCCATGGATCTCCGACTCCGGTAGGAGTCCGCGTTCCCGCGAAAGGCTGCGGATGAATCCAGCCGCAAGCTTGATTCGCGGATGGCGGTTCAGGAACAAGACTATAGCAGAGGCCCGATAATCGCCCGACTGCGATGGAGATCGCCACCGCCCCGGCCCGGGCGGGACCTCCGTCCAAAGTCGGAGGACAGGTGGTACCCATTGCGGGATAAGAATTGGCTCACCCCGGGAGTACAACGAGGTGGTGGAGGAGTTGCATTGATCCGCTTGATGCTGGTGGACGATGAGGCGGCGGTACGGAGGGGGTTGCGGATGCAACTCGAACTCGAACCAGATGTACAGGTGGTGGGCGAAGCAGCCGATGGCGCAGCAGCCGTCGAACTCGCTTCCCGGCTCGCTCCCGATGTGATCCTCATGGACATTCGGATGCGCGGCATGGATGGCATCGCCGCCGTTGAGCGCCTCCGCCAGGTGGCTCCGCGTATCCCGGTCATCATGCTCACCCTGCACGACGACGAGCGAACTCGCGACCAGGCCACGAATGCCGGCGCGTGGGCGTTCGTCAGCAAGTGCGAATCGAGCAGCCGGCTGCTCCAGGTGATCCGGGAGGCTGCCGCACAGGGCACCCTCTGCTAACGTTCTCGCTTCCCCGAACCGAACACTGCATTGCGCCGCTACGGTCTGGGCAGTCCCGAAGCTTGATTGCGCGTTAGGGACTGTTACCGCAGGCAGGCCTGTTGTTATCACGCAAGTAATCCCCCGCAACCTACGCTCACATGACGGCTCGTGCCGTAAGTCGAGGGAGTGTGGGCATGCGCGTGGGCAACCTGGACGTCATCGAGTTCGGCAAGGACGTCTACCGCGAGTTTAAGGATGACGATGTCACCGGGATCGCGGCGGAGCTGACGTACCGGTTTTTCCTCGCGATCTTCCCCTTCATCATCTTCCTCACCGCGCTCGGCGGTTTCCTCGCGAACGCGCTCGATATTTCGAACCCCGCGAAGGAGTTCGTCGACCTCTTCGGCGATCGGCTGCCGGACGACGCGGCCAGCGTGATCGAGCGGCAGGTCAACGAAGTCGTCAACAGCAGGAACGGCGCGCTCCTCTCCTTCGGCATTGTCGGAACCGTCTGGGCGGCCACGGGCGGTGCTTCGGCGCTGATCAAGGGGCTGAACCGCGTCTACGACGTTCCCGAAACGCGGCCCTTCTGGCATCAGAAGCTGCTGGCGTTCGGGCTGATGCTTTTGGCCACGCTGGCAATTCTCATCGCCATCTCGGCGTTCTTCGCGACGCAGGTGTACGGCAGCGACATCGCCGACGAACTCGGCATGGCCGCCGCGTTCGAGTTTCTCATGCGCTGGGCAACCATCCCGGTGATGGCGCTCATCCTTATCGCGGGAATGGCCTTCGTGTACTGGGCGGCGCCGAACGCAGGCCTGCCCTTCCGCTGGGTGAGCCCCGGCGCGGTGTTTTTCGTGGTCGGGTGGCTGCTGGCCACCGTCGGGCTGAGTTTCTATGTGGCGAACTTCGGTTCGTACAACGCTACCTACGGCGCGCTCGGCGGCGTGGTGGTGCTGCTGCTCTGGTTCTACGTCACGAACATCATCCTGCTGCTCGGCGCCGAGATAAACGCGGTGCTCGACGAGCAGCTCATTGGCCCGGCGCTGGAAGAGCGCCGCCACAAGGCGGCCGAGGCTGCTGCCGCCAAGGCCAGGGAGCAGCCTCGAACTCCGGAAGCCGCGGCGGCCGGGGCGCGGGGACCGGCGATGGCGCCACAGCCCGCCGCCGCTCTCGCCCCGGCAACTGCGGGCGGGAGCGGGGCCCATCGCGTTCAGCGAGCGCCCGAAGCATCGCCGCAGCAGGAGCGGGCGCCCGCACGGGGGGTGGCGGGCTCGCTGTTGGCTCTCACCGGTGTCGCGCTGGCGGCGCTGGTGATGCGCCGGTACGCGCGCCCATGAGCAGGCTTACCGCTGCGGACCTCGCAGCTTGAGCAACCCTGTGGCCGGGTGGCCACCAGCAACACTCTGAAGGGAGTCACACCATGCAGAGGGACTACTACGAGCCGATGGAGCCCCAGCCCATCAACGAGGAAGGCGAGGTCCCACACGGCCAGACAGGGACGAGCATGCCCGACTCGTCCGCGAGCCAGGAAAGCGGCCAGGCCCAGGAGATGGCGAGCCAGGCGCAGGAGAAGGCCAGCAACGTCGCCACCATGGCTCGCGAGCGCACCGAACAGGGCCGCGAAAAGGCGTCCGAGGGCTTGCACAGCGCCGCCGAGCAGCTTCGCCAGCGCGGCGAACAGCGTGGTGGCAAGCAGGGCGAGATGGCCGCGAAGCTCGCGGATCAGCTCGAGCGGACGTCGTCGTACCTGCGGGAGCACGATACCCAGCAGCTCTGGGACGACGTCGAGCGGTTCGTGAAGGAGAACCCGATGCAGGCCGCCGCGGGTGCGCTCTTCGCCGGGTTCGTCCTCGGCCGGATCCTGCGGTAGCCGGCCATGTCGCACGCTGCAGAACAACCGGGCCTGGGCGATCAGTTTCGCCGGGGGCGGGACGAGGCGCGCGCCCTGGGCGAGGAGTTTGCGGCCATCGCCGAGGACATGCGGCAGCTCGCCCGCATGGAGGTCGAACTGGCGAAGGCCGAAGTGCGCGAGCAGATCCAGCTCGCGACGCGCGCGGCCATCTATGGGGGTATCGCCGCCGTTCTCGCGCTGATGACGCTCGGGTTCCTCCTCCTCGCGCTGCGCGACCTGCTCGATCTCTGGATGCCGGCGTGGGCGGCGTCGCTCATCACCGCCGGCGTGGCGCTGGTCATCGCCGCGATCGTCGGGTGGCTCGCCTACAACCGCGTGAAACAGATCACCGTCGTCCCGAAGAAGACGATGAGCTCCGTAAAGGAGGACGTCCAGTGGGCAAAGGATCAACTCAGATCCAGCGCGACATTGAGCGCAAACGGTACACACTGAGCCAGCGCATCGAGGAGCTCGATCGGCGCATCCGCGAGGATCTCGACAAGACGCGCAGCGAAGCACAGAGCCGCATCCAGTCGGTCGGCGACCGTGCGAAGGGGCGCGCCAAAGGGCCCGCCGAGAAGGCAAAGGACCGCGCCGCCGGCATTCGTGAGCAGGCAGGTTCGCTGAACGAACGCATCGGAGAGTCGCCGGTGGGCCAGCACCCGAACCTGCTGCTCGCCGGCTCCTTCGCGGCCGGGGTTGCGCTCGGCATGGCGACCGGCGGCGGTGGCGACGACCGTTACGAAGAAGAGCGGGAGGAGCCGCCGGCATGGTTCCGTGAGTACGCCGCACTTCGCCAGGAGTCGTTCGCGCCACAGCGGCCCGGCCGGCTCGATCGCAGCATCGACAGCGTTGTCTCGGGCATCCGCGGCGAACTCCTGGCGCTCCTCCGCGACTTCATCGACCGGGCGATGGACAAGCGCAGCGAAGCCTCCGAAGACGGGTCCGGCGGCATCCCCACGTTCGTTCGCAGCGCATGGGACAACATCTCGTCGCGCATCGAACCCGACCGCCCACCGCGGCCCGTGGGCGCCCGGTCTGCATCGAAGTCCGAGGCGCACGTCGAGATGCGCGAACGTGACCTTCCGCAGGACCGTCCGCTCAGCGACCTCGAGGAGCGAACGGCGGAGGACATGGGCGTCGAACGGTAATGCAGCGTGCCCGGCCACGTGGAAGGGCCGCCCCTGCGAGGGAGCGGTCCTTTCGCGTTTTCGAGACCGTGGTCACGTTGATTGCAGCCTCGGGACCGGGCGCTGGACGCCGGGTGACGCGCGGAGGAAGCTAGACGTAGCGGCCGCCCGTCGCGTCACCGGTTCGAGC
>CAZWBW010000057.1:0-18520 GCA_964632355.1 uncultured Anaerolineaceae bacterium
ATTCGCGACGCGGGGGCCGACTGGGTCATCCCACTTACGTTCACGGGCGAAGTTTCGGAGGTCACGTCGGAGGAGCTGGCGACGGCGTTCTTCGAGCACCTTCGCATGCGGCTGATGGTGCTCGGCCCCGACGCCGCGTTCGGGCGGGGCGCACCGAAGGACACGCCGGATCGCATGCGGAAACTCGGCGCCGAGCTCGGATTCGAAGTCATCCAGGTCGAGCCGCTAATGCACGACCACGAACGGTATAGCTCGACGGCTGTGCGCAAGGCGCTTGCAGCTGGCGATATGCAGCGTGTAACGGCGCTGCTGGGCCGGCACTACCGGCTCGCTGGCCCCGTGGTTCACGGGTTCGAACGCGGGCGCACGATCGGGTTCCCGACGGCGAACATCTCCGTCTCGGCAGACCGGGCGCTGCCGGCGCTCGGGGTCTACGCGACGTGGGCTCACGTGGCGGGAAGGCGGCTTCGCGGCGCCACGAACATCGGACGGCGGCCCACCTTCGATGCGGGCCACATCTCGATCGAGACGCACCTGCTCGACTTCGAAGGCGACATCTACGGGCAGCGGATGGAGATCGAGATCGTGCACCGCATCCGCGAGGAGATGGCGTTCGCGAGCGTGGAAGAGCTGACGGCGCAGATCGCCCGGGACGTCGAGGAAACACGGCGGCTGCTGAAGTAACACCACAGACAGGGGAAGTGCATGGTTCGCCAAATGGCTCCCGTTGACGAACAGCTCCACGTGCTGATGAGTGGGGTGGAGTACGGCGACGAGGGGCTTCGCCGGCAGATGGAGCGTGAGCTCCGGGAACGCCTCGAGGAGGACCGGCCACTGCGGGTGTACCTGGGGATCGACCCGACGGCGACCTCGCTGACCCTGGGCCACACGGTTCCCCTGCGGAAGCTGCGGCAGTTCCAGCAGTTCGGGCACCACTGCATCTTCCTCATCGGCGACTACACGGCGCTCATCGGCGACCCGAGCGACAAGAACAAGCTGCGGCCGCAGCTCACGCCCGAGGAGATTCGCGCGAACGAGGCGACGTACTTCGAGCAGGCGGCGCGGTTCCTCGACCCCGAGAAGACGGAGCTCCGGCATAACTCCGAGTGGCTGAGCAAGCTGAGCTTCAAGGAGATCCTCGACCTTATGTCGAAGTTCACCGTCGCGGAGATGCTGCGGCGGGACAACTTCCGCAAGCGCTTCGAGGATGGCGACGCCATCTACCTGCACGAGTTCATCTATGCGCTGATGCAGGGGTACGACGCCTACGCGCTCGAATGCGACGTGCAGGTGGGCGGCACGGAGCAACTCTTCAACCTGATGGCCGGGCGAAAGATCCAGGAGGACGCCGGTCAGCGGCCGCATGTCCCCGTGACGCTGCCCATCCTCGTGGGGTTGGACGGGAAGGCGCGGATGTCGAAGTCGGCGGGCAACCACATCGGCGTGAACGACCCGCCGGAGGAACAGTACGGGAAGGCGATGTCGCTTCCCGACGACGTGATCATGCAGTTCTTCGTGCTGGCGACGAACGTGCCGCGGACGGAACTCCCCGAGATCGAACGGGAGATCGAGCGCGATCCGATGGCGGCCAAGAAGCGGCTCGCGCGAACCATCGTGAGCGAAATCTGGGGCGAAGAGGCGGCCGAGGCGGCCGAGCAACACTTCGTTCGCACCGTGCAGAAAAAGGAGGTGCCGGCGGACATCCCCGAGTACCGCGTGGCGGACGGAGAGTTGCTCATCGATGCGATCGTCAGCAACAGACTGGCGAGCTCGAAGCGAGATGCGCGGCGGCTGTTCGACCAGGGGGCAGTATCCGTCGATGGCGAGACGGTGACGGACGCCACAGCGGTAGCGAAGGCCGGGACGACCGTGCAGGTTGGGAAGCGCCGCTGGCTCAGGCTGGTCTGATGCGTTTCGAACGAAGCTTCGTGGTGGATGCGCCGCCGGACCGGGTGCTTGGCATCCTGACCGATGTGGAACGCTGGCCCACGTGGAACCGTACGACGCGCCGTGTGGAGGCGCTCGATGGCGGGCAACCCCGCGTTGGCGCGCGGTATCGGCTCGAGGTCATGGGTACGCGAACAGCGGTGTGGACGATTTCCCGGCTGGACGACCGCGGGTTCGAGTGGAAGTCGAACGTCGGCGGTGTGCGAACCGTAGCGGGCCACGACGTTGCGCCAGAAGGCGCCGGGACGCGCGTTCAATTGTGGCTCGAGCAGACGGGCTGGCCGATGAAGGTGCTCGGGTTCTACGTCCGGCGTGTGGCGAACCGCAACCTCGATATCGAAATGACGAGCCTGGCACGGGAAGCGTCGAAAGCGGCAGGCTGAGACCCTCCCCTGAGGCGCAGCGGGATGCGATGATCCGTCTCGTGGAATCTCTCGCCGGGAAACTGCTGGTCGCCACTCCCCGTCTACAGGATCCGAACTTTGTGCGAACCGTCGTGCTCATGCTGATGCACGACGAACAGGGCGCGCTGGGCGTCGTGCTGAACCGAAAGCTCGACCTGGACGTCGAACAGGTGCTGCCAGCGTGGGCGCCGCATGTTGCGCCGCCCGCGCAGCTCTTCCTTGGCGGCCCGGTTGAACCGACGGCGGCGGTCGCGGTGGCTCGCACGCTACCGGAGGCAGAGGTGCCCGGGTTCACCCGGATGGGGGGCACGCTTGGTGTGCTGGACCTGAGCTACGAGCCGGCTGACCTGCCGATGGACGACATCGAGCGCGTGCGCCTGTTCGGTGGCTATGCAGGATGGTCCGGGGGCCAGCTCGAGCGCGAACTTGAGGAGGAAGCGTGGTTCGTCGTGCCGGTCGAACCGGACGACCCGTTCACCAGCGACCCGGATTCGCTCTGGCGGCGCGTACTGCAGCGACAGCCCGGCCACCTGGCCCTGTTCGCCTTCCAGCCGCCTGACCCGTCGCTGAACTAGGTTCCGATGTCCCGGACGCGGGCGAGGGCCGCGGCCGCGCGCTCGAAGCTCTGGAAGACCGGGATGCGCCGTTCGTTGAACTTCGGCTGAATGCTCGCGACGTACTCGGCTTCGTGGGCCGGGTGAAGGACGACCACGAACGGCTTCTCGGAACGCTCCATGTGCGTCTGCAGAGTGTCGAGCAGGCCGTCGAGGCTCGCGGGGTCTTTTCGCCACTGGCGCGAAGCGAACATCGCCGAGAGCTCCATCGCCATGCCGTCGATGTTGGGGTCGGCGTCGACGATCCGGAGGATGCGGTCGAGGGTTTCGACCCTGCCCTGGATGGTCCCGGCCATGTCGAGCGGATTCTGGTAGCTGCCGCCCACAATGTTGAAGAACTCGGCCAATTGCGCGTACGAGTCGTCGCTCAGCCGCGGGACGGTGAAGCCCGCCTTCGAGAAGGCATCGGTAATCGACACGGACTGGCCGCCGGTCTGGGCGAGGAGGGCCATGCCGGGGCCCTTGGGCCGCTTGGCCATGAGCAGCGCCTTCATTGTGTCGATGGTCTCGTCGAGGTTGTTGGTGGTGATGGCGCCGCACTGCCGCATCATGCCGTCCCAGACGGCCTGGCTCGTGGCGAGCGAACCGGTGTGCGACATGGTCGCGCGGGCGCCGGCTTCGGTCTGCCCGCCCTTCCAGACAACGACGGGCTTGCGCTTGCAGGCTTCGCGGAGCGTTTCGAAGAAGCGGCGGCCATCCTTCACGCCTTCGACGTACATGCCGATGACCTCGGTTTCGTCGTCGAGGGCGAGGTATTCGAGGTAGTCAGAGACATCGAGGACGATGGCGTTGCCGAAGCTGACGCAGCGGCTGAGGTGCATGCCGTTCGCCGCTGCGACGAGGCTGAACATGATGCCGTGAGTGCCAGACTGCGACAGGAAACCGATGCGGCCGTCGTCGGCCACAGGTGCGTCGGCATTGAAGCGGACGCCGACCTTCGGGAGGTAGAGGCCCATGCAGTTCGGGCCGACGAGGTTGAAATTGGCCTCGCGGGCCATCTGCTGGAGCTGGTCCTGGAGCTGGATACCGAGTTCTTCGCCGGTTTCCGCGAAGCCGCTGGTGAAGAACGCCGCGCCGTTCGCGCCAGCCTCGATCAGGTCCTTGAGGACGTACGGGGAGACCTGGCGCGGAACGGCGACGACGGCGTAGTCGATGCGCTCGGGCACATCGGCGAGTTTCTTGTAGTTCGTCACACCGAGCGCTTCGATGCCGGGGATTTCGCGGTCGTCGAGTTGCACGGAGTAGAGCCGGCCCCCGCGCTCCTTAAACGGCATGTTGTTGTGGAGCCACATGTAGTTCGGGCCCTTGTCGCCGATTACGGCGACGACTTCGGGATTGAACATGCGATCGAGGCGGTGACCGGGTACTGCCATGGCTAGTTCTCGGAGATGACGATGCGCGCGTCGACAGCGACGGCGCCATCGGGATAGGCGAAGACGGGGTTCAGGTCGAGTTCGCGGATTTCAGGGTGTTCCTCCACGAACTTCGAGACCTTGAGCAGGGTGTCCTGGAGCGCTGCCAGGTCGGCAGGCGGCTGGCCGCGAACACCTTCGAGGATGGGCCGGCCCTTGATCTCCTGGATCATCTGGCGGGCATCCTTCTCCTCGAGGGGGACAAGCCGGAACGCGACGTCCTTCAGGACTTCGACCATGATGCCGCCGAGGCCGAACATCATGACGGGCCCGAACTGCGGGTCGGTGGTCATGCCGACGATGACTTCGGTGCCCTGCGGGGCCATGTGCTGCACGGCGACACCTTCGATGCGGGCGTCGGGCACGTGCTTTTTCGCGCTGGCGACGATCTCTTCGTACGCAGCGCGTACTTCATCAGCGGTCTTGAGGTTCAGCTTCACGCCACCGACATCGCTCTTATGGGAGATGTCGGGGGAAACGATCTTGAGAACGACCGGGAAGCCGGCTTCTTCGGCCTGTTGTGCGGCTTCATCGGCAGAGCGCGCGAGCGTGGTTACGGAGACGCCTGCGTCGCGGAGGAGTTGCTTTGCTTCGACCTCGTTCAAGAGTGTCCGGCCTTCGGCGCGAGCGCGCGCGAGGACAGCTTCAAACGTCATAGAATGCCTCGTTCGTCGGGTAGCCCGGAAGGTGCGGCGCCTGGGGCTGCCGCCCGAGCGCATTCTACGGGGAGCGCTGTTTGATGTCGCGCCCCGGGCGCTCGGAGGTCCTGGTGGAGACACGCGAACAGGGCGCCGTTTCCGGCGCCCTGTTGCAGTTGAGTCTCGGTGGCGAGCTAGTCGCTGCTGAAGGGGAGCTCTACCCCTTCGATGCGGCGGCCCGCCTTGCTGTGGAGTTCGCGAATCTTCGCGGGCTCCTTTTCGTGAACCGTAGTGGTCTTCGCACCGCGGACCATAGCGATGCGGCCGGTGCGCGAGAGCTCGCGGATGCCGTAGGGCTCGAGCATCTTGATGAGCCCGTTGATCTTGTCCTCGTCGCCGACGACCTGGAACGTGAGCGTGTTCGTAGCGATGTCGACGATGTCGGCGCGGAAGACGTTTGCGATGTCGAGGAGCTCGTGCCGGTTCAGGTTGTTCGCCCGGACCTTAATGAGCGCAAGCTCCCTCGCGACGATGTCTTCGTGCGTGAGGTCACTCACCTTGACCACATCGATGAGCTTGTAGAGCTGCTTTTCGACCTGCTCCACGGGGGCGCTTTCGCCGTCGACCAGGATGGTCATGCGGCTAAGGCCCTTCTCCTCGCTGTGGCCAACGGTGAGGGATTCGATGTTGAAACCGCGCCGGCGAAAGAGGCTCGCGACGCGCATGAGCACGCCGGGCTTGTCCTCGACAATGGCGACGAGGGTGTGGGGCCGGGGGCGGGGCTTGTGACCGTTGTTCGAACTCACCGCGCGAGCTCCTCGGCCGGTGCTTCGATGGTTTCGGAGAGGGCGGCGCCAGCAGGCACCATCGGCCAGACGTTCTCTTCCTGGTCGATCTGGAAGTCGAGCAGCATGGGGCCGTTGTACGCCCGGGCTTCGCGAATCGCGAGCGGCACCTCGGCCTTGGTTTCGACGCGGATGGCGCGGATCCCGTAGGCGTCGGCGAGCTTGCAGAAGTCGGGCTGTGTCATGGCGGAGCTGCTGTAGTTCTTGTCGTAGAACAGCTGCTGCCACTGGCGAATCATGCCCAGGTAGCCATTGTTGAAGATGGCCATCTTCAGGGGCAGGTTCTCGTCAACCACGACAGCGAGTTCCTGCATGTTCATCTGGAAGCTGCCGTCGCCACAGATCGCCCAGATCTCCTCGTCGGGGAGTGCGATTTGGGCGCCGATGGCGGCGGGCAGTTCGAAGCCCATCGTGCCGAGACCGCCGGACGTGATGAGCTGGCGCGGCCGGTTGTAGAAGTAGTGCTGGCCGGCCCACATTTGGTGCTGGCCGACGCCCGTCACGATGGTGGCGTTGCCGCTCGTTTCTTCGTACAGCGTGCGCACGACGTACTGCGGGAGCATGCGGCGGGACTCGCGGATGTGCAGGCTCGGGTGCTCTTCGCGAACCTGGTCGATCCAGCGAATCCAGTCCGTGCGGTTTGCGGGCTTCACCTGCTCGGTGAGCCGCGGGAGCACGTTCTTCACGTCGCCAACAATGGGGACCGCCGTGGCGAAGTTCTTGCCGATTTCGGCGGGGTCGATGTCGATGTGGATGATCTTGGCGGTGGGGTTGAAGTCCTTAAACCGGCCCATCGCCCTGTCGTCGAAGCGCATGCCGATGCCAATGACGACGTCGGCGTTATCGGCGGCCATGTTGGCGTAGTACATGCCGTGCATGCCGAGCCAGCCGTAGCTAAGGACGTGGGACTCGGGGAAGCCACCGATGCCGAGGAAGGTCGTGATCACCGGGATCTGCGCCTTCTCGGCGAGTTCGACGAGTTCCTTCTGGGCGTTCCCCCAGATGATGCCGTGGCCGGAGATGATGATCGGCCGCTTCGCCTGGTTGATGAGTTCGGCGGCACGGCGAATCATGCCGGCGTGGCCTTCGGTGGTCGGCTTGTAGCCGCGGAGGCTCACCGTTTCGGGCCAGTCGAATTCGGCTTCTTCCTGGAAGACGTCCTTCGGGATATCGACAAGGACGGGGCCGGGCCGGCCGGTGGTTGCGATATGCACGGCCTCGCGCAGGGTAAGCGCGACCTCATCGGCGTTCATCACCAGGTAGTTGTGCTTGGTGATGGAGTGCGTGATGCCGGTGATGTCGGCTTCCTGGAAGCCGTCCTTGCCGAGCAGGGTACGGGCTACGTTGCCTGTGAGGGCCAGGACCGGCGTCGAGTCCATCCAGGCGGTGGTTATACCGGTCACGAGGTTGGTGGCGCCGGGGCCACTGGTGCCGAGGCACACGCCAAGTCTGCCGCTTGCGCGTGCGTAGCCATCGGCCATATGGGCCGCGCCCTGTTCGTGCCGTACCAGGATGTGTCGAATGCCGGGGAACTGTGGGAGGGTGTCGTAGAGCGGGAGCACGACGCCTCCGGGGTACCCGAAGATCGTGTCCACGCCCTCACGCTGGAGCGTTTCCAGTGCGATTTGTGCGCCAGTCATGCGCGCCATGGGACAAGGACCTCACGGCTCGTAGATTTGTACCCGGCTGGACCGCGGTAACGGGGCCGGTGCCCGCCACTCCGGAACCCGGTCGTGGCTACCACTGCCCGGCCGTGGGCCGTTGCAGAGGCTAAAGGCAAAAGGGGCGCGGCCGGTAAGCCTGCGTCCCCCGACGGAGCCGTAGCAACTATGGTAGGTGTTATGGTTGCGTTACGAAAAGGGGTTTGAGCGCGGTCGCACCCGCAGGTGAAGAAAGAGAAGTAACCCCGGGGGATTCCTGACCTAATTCCACCAGCCCGGAGGCACTGGATTCACATATGAGTACCTGGAAAAGCCAGGGAGAGAGGCTTCGTGAGCTCATGGACGGTGGGCTGGTGGTCGCACCGTTCGTGTTCGACGGGGTACAGGCGAAACTCGCGCAGGCTGTGGGCTTCGACGCGGTGTACATGTCGGGGTTCGGCACTGCCGCGAGTTACGGGTTGCCGGACCTCGGGATGATCGGCCTCGGGGAGATGTCGGCGAACGCCGCGCGTATCGTGTCGGCGGTAGAGGTGCCGGTGATCGCGGACGCCGACACGGGTTATGGCAACGAAGAGAACGTCGCGCGGACGGTGCGCGTGTACGAACGGGCAGGCGTCGCAGCGCTGCACATCGAGGACCAGGAGTGGCCGAAACGGTGCGGGTTCCTCGATGGGAAACGGGTGATCCCGGCGGACGAGATGGTGGCGAAGGTGCGGGCGGCGCTTGCGGCGCGGGAGGACCCGGCAACCGTCATCATCGCGCGGACGGATGCGCTGGCGCCGAACGGCTGGGGCGACGCGGTGGCACGGGCGAAGGCGTACTACGAAGCTGGCGCCGACCTGCTGTTCGTCGATGGGCTCAAGACGCGCGCGGACATCGAACGCGTGGCGGAGGAACTGCGCGGGATCCCGCTCCTGCTGAGTTCGTGGCTGGTGACGCCCGAGGAGGCGCAAGCGCTCGGGTTCCGGTTGTACATCCACCTCGGCATCATGCTGCGGCACTTCGCAGCCTTTCGCCGTTCGCTGAAGGAGCTGCGCGAACGCGGGAGCGTCGAGCTGGCGCCGGGAGATGCGAGCGTGGAGCCGATCACCCGGGTGCTGCGACAGGGCCTACCGCAGTTCGAATGAAAGAAGGCCGGTGGTCACCGGCCTTCTTCTTCGTTGAGGTCACGACCTACTTGGTGGGCGTGAACTCGACCGGCAGGTGCTTGATGCCGCCGATGAAGTTCGAGCGCAGGCGCTGTTCGGGGCCAGCCTGGCGGATGTCCGGGAAGCGGGTGAGCAGTTGCTGGAACAGCAGGCGGATTTCGAGCCGTGCGAACCCGGCCCCGAGGCAGAAGTGCTCGCCGAGCCCGAAGGCGATGTGGTCGTTCGGCGACCGGGTGATGTCGAAGACGTCGCCATTGGGGAAGTACTTCTCGTCGCGGTTGGCCGAGGGGTACCACATGATGATGCGGTCGCCCTTTTTCATCTTGACGCCGCCGACCTCGGTGTCCTGGGTCGCGGTGCGGGCCATATGGGTAACCGGCGAGACGTAGCGGAGCATCTCCTCGACGGCGGAGGGGAGCAGCGACATGTCGTCCTGGAGCTTCTTCCGCTGGTCGGGGTTGTTGAACAGCGCGAGCAGGCCGCCGGACATGGCGTTCCGGGTGGTTTCGTTGCCGGCGAGGATGAGCAGGAAGCAGAACCAGAGAATGTCCTCGTCGGTGAGCTTATCGCCGTCGATTTCGGAGGCGATGAGCGTGCTGATGAGGTCTTCGCCCGGCTGGGCGCGCTTCTGCTGCAGGAGCTGCGCGAAGTAGCCGAACATCTGCATCGTGCCGATGTTGACCGTGGTGCGAGCGGCTTCCACGGTGCCCCGCTGATCCTCGGGAACGTCGGTCTGGTATTCAGGGTCGCCCCCGCCGAGGACCTTGTTGGTCAGCTGGAACATGAGCTTCCAGTCGGAACGCGGCACGCCCATCAGTTCGCAGATGACGGCGAGGGGGATGAGGGCGGCCACTTCGGTGACGAAGTCCACCTGGCCCTTTGGGGCGATATCGTCGAGGACCTGCCTGGTGATATCGCTGATGTGCGACTCCCAGGAGGCGACAGCGCGCGGCGTGAAGCCCTTGTTGACCAGGCGGCGCAGGCGCACGTGGCGCGGCGGGTCCATGGTGATGAGCATCTTGCCGTTGCCGTTGGCGGCGAGGACGGCTTCCTGCTCATCGCGGGGCTCCGAGCCGACGATGCCGCGTTCGGAACTCCAGATGTCGGGGCGGCGGGAAACGGCAACTACGTCGTCGAAGCGAACGACATTCCAGAATCCCTTGATCTCCTCCGTGCCTTCGTTCCAGTGGATGGGGTCTTCGCGGCGGAGGATTTTGAATGCCTCGTGATGCCGGCCCTGCTCGAAGAGGTCCGGGTAGGCGAGGTTGATCTGGTCGAGGGTGAGGGGGGCGGTGTCGGTGCTAGTCATGCTGTTCTCCCTGCCATTTCCTACCGGTCGGTCGACGCCGCGCGGCAAAAAAAGAGATAGAGGCTGGCGTCAGGACTCCTTGGCCCATGAGATGGCTGCGCGGGGGCAGAGGCGGATGGCCTTTTCGACGTTTTCGACCTGGTCCTCGGGCACTTCATCGACGAGGACGTAGCTCAGGTCGTCGTCGCGGACCTCGAAGACGGCCGGAGCGGCGGCCTGGCACTTCGCATGTCCTTCGCAAGCGTCGTGATTGACGATAACCTTCATTCAGCCCTTTCCTGCGTCATCTTCGCCGGCCGGATTTAGCCGACTTAGGCGAAGTATAGGCGAGGGCATGGGTTTCGTGCAGCGAGGCGCGAAGGAATTTGGACGGAAAGATGGGGCTTTATGGGGTGGCAGGGCCCTGCAGAAGGCGTGCGAGCATGGCGAGTTCGCCCTGGACCTCGCGGAGTTCGGCGGCGAGCTGATCGCGGTAGACGAGTAGCGCCTCTATCCGGGCGTGGGTATCGGGATGGTCCGCCTTTGCGACGCCGTTCAGGTGGCTCTGGAGCAGCCAGCGCCGGTTATCGCCCAGTTCCGCACCAACCATCACTCCCTCCTCAGGTAGCGGCGCGGGTTAAGCGCCGCACAATCCGAATGCGCGAAGATCACGCTCGCCAGGTGCACCACGTCATCGTGTGTGGGCGACACCAGACGCTGGCAGAACGTGCAGCAAAGGGTAGCGCGAACTTCGCTGCCCGCAATGGGTTTGCATGCTCCGCTTGCCATAGGTGAAAACCCCTTTCCTGAAGTGCAGAAAAGAAGGTGGGGCGGGGCCGTTGCAGCGGCGTTGAGCGAGGGTGGAAGCCGGTGCGCGGCTAGCGGCGGCGGCCGCGGAAGAAGTCGCGGACGCTGTCCCAGACACCGCCGCCGGCGCCCCGGACGAACTCGCGCCAGGCTTCTTCGGCGGTCGCCGCGCGGTTGAGTTCGCGAACGCGCTCCTCGATCAGGTCGCGGAGGCGACCGTCTTCACCGGCGTCGAGCCACCAGCCGTGTTCGTCCTCGCAGGTGTCGAGTTCGAGCGGGTTCGCCCGGTAGTTGAAGGCGACCATCCGCTTGCCGCAGACGGGGCAGTCGAGGTCGCTCTCGCGTTTTGCATAGACTTTCATGCCGCGGCGTGCGTAGTCGGGTGCGTAGCGGGCCTCGAGCTGATCGAGTTCGTCGTGGTCGAGCCAGCGTCCGTTGCACTGCGGGCAGCGGTCGACTTCGATGCCGCCACGGTGTTCGACGACGAGTTCAACCTTGTCTCGGGGGCAAAGCATGTAGCGAGTGTAGCGCTCCCCGGTTTGTCCCGGTGCGCTAGAATCCGCGCACTCAGAAGGGACGTTGGGGAGCGATTCATGGAAGTACCACTGCTGGTGAACGACTTCTTGCGGAGGGCGGCGAAGCTCTACCCGAACAAGACCGCGATCGTGGATGGGGAGCGGCGATTCACGTACCGGGAGTACCAGGAGCGGTGCAATCAGCTCGGGCAAGCGCTGCTCGACCTGGGCATCCAGAAGGGCGACCGGGTGTGCATCCTGAGCCCGAACTCGCACTTCTTTCTCGAGAGCTACTACGGGGTCACGCAGATTGGCGCGATCCTGGTGCCGCTGAACTACCGCCTCGTGGCCGCGGACCACGAGTACATCATCAATCACGCGGGTGTGAAGGTGGTGCTGGTCGATTACGAGTACACACAGGTGGTCGACGGCATCCGCGAGAACCTGAAGACGGTCGAGCACTTCATCGTCGCGCAGGACCACACGAACACGGCGCCGCCGGGCTGGGTCGACTGGGAGACGTTGATCGCCGACAAGCCAAAGACCGCGACCCCGTTCGTGGAGCAGGACGAGAACGACGTGGCCTCGATCAACTACACGTCTGGGACGACCGCGCGGCCGAAGGGCGTGATGCTGACGCACCGGAACGCGTACATCAACGCGTACAACTTCATCGCGCACCTGCGGATCACGCACGACGATGTAGAGCTCTGGACGCTGCCGATGTTCCATGCGAACGGCTGGGGTGGGCCCTTCGCGCTGACGGCCATGGGCGCGACGCACGTGGTGCTGCGGGCGATCGTCGCGGAGGACATCTATCGGCTGATCCAGGACGAAGGCGTGACGTTCGCGTGCATGGCGCCCGCCGTGCTCAGCACGATCCTGAACTTCGACCGGAAGCACGAGTACACCATCACAACCAAACCACGGTTCGTGATCGCGGGAGCGCCACCGCCAGCCGCCTTCGTCGAGCGGCTCGAAGAGGAGCTGGGCTGGGAGTTCCTTGAGATTTATGGCCTCACCGAGACGGCGCCAATCATCACGGTCTCGCACCCGGACTACAACACCGAAAGGACGGACTACTCGCGCCGCATGCGGGCGGGCGTCGAGGCGATCGGGTGCGACATCCAGGTGCTCGATGACGACGGGAACCCGGTGCCGAAGGACAACAAGACCATCGGCGAGGTGTGCGCCCGCGGGAACATGATCCTCAAGGGCTACTGGGAGCAGCCGGAGGAAACCGCCAAGGCGATCTACGACGGGTACTTCCACACGGGCGACCTGGCGGTGTGGGACGAGTTTTCGAACATCCACATCGTGGACCGGAAGAAGGACGTCATCATTTCGGGCGGCGCAAACATCAGCTCGGCCGAGGTAGAGGACGCGCTGTACAAGCACCCGGCTGTGCTCGAATGCGCAGTCATCGGCGTGCCGCACGAGAAGTGGGGCGAGACGCCGAAGGCGTTGGTGGTGCTGCGCGAGGGTCACACCGCGACCGAGCAGGAGATCATCGACTTCACACGCGAGCACCTGGCGCACTTCAAGTGCCCGACATCGGTGGACTTCGTGGAGCAGCTGCCGCGAACCGCGACCGGGAAGCTGCAGAAGTTCATCCTGCGCGAGCGGTACTGGGAAGGCGCTGAGCGCCGGGTGAACTAACCAGCGCGCCTCCCTACGAGCCCGCGTCGACCGATGCGCCCGCCGCGGCCACGGGCTCCCTTGTCTCGCGACCGGGGGTCGGTGGTGAGTCGCCGAATGCCCGCCGGAGCGGGAGTTCCCTCAGGAGCACGGCCAGCACGACGGTCACGACCACGATCGCGACCGCGAACGTGAAGATGCGGTGCAGCGCCGCGGTGATCGCTGCCTTCTGCGAGGACTGCGCGTCCTGGAGCGCCTGTTCGCCGCCGGGGAGGGCGAGGAGCTCATCCTGCACCGCGGAATAGGTCCGTTCGTCCAGCGCAAGCGTCGGGTCTTCGAACCGTTCGACCATGGCAGGCGGCATGACGGCGCGGGCCTCGGCCGAGAGCTCGCGGTCGAACTGTCCCTGGAAGGTGGTGGTGAGGAGCACGCCGAACACCGCGGTCCCGAACACACCGCCGATTTGCATGAAGAACTGGCGGGAGCTGGTGGCGACGCCGAGGAACTGGTGAGGCACGGCATTCTGGATGACCACCGACATGATGGGCATGGCCAGGCCCGAGCCAGCGCCGAGCAGCACCATGAACGCGCTCACGTGCCACTTCGGCGACGACGAACTCAACGTCAGCATGAGCGACGTTGCCGCCAACATGAACAGCGAACCGGAGATGATCAGCACCCGGTACCGGCCCGTCCGCGACATGATCTGCCCGCCGATGATGCTGGTGGCGAGCAGGCCAAGGGACTGCGGTGTGGTAACTAGACCCGATGCGGTCGCGCTCGCGTCCATCGCGGTCTGGACGAAGGTTGGGAGGTAGGGGATGGTGCCCTGCATCGCGATGCCGATGGTGAGGACAATCGCGTTCCCCAGGAGGAATTCGCGGTTGCGGAACAAGTGGAGCGGAATGATCGGCTCCGAGTGACGCAACTCCTGCGCGATGAACGCCGTGCCGAAGATGGCGGCGGAGGTCAGCAATGCAATCGTCGTCGTGCTACCCCAGCCGTTCTCTTCGCCGGACCAGGCGAGGGCCAGGAGCAACGAAACGGTCGACACCGAGAGGAGCGCGGCGCCAAGGAAATCGATGCGGGGCCGCCGGACGCCGGCGTGGTACGGCAAGTTGAACCAGATGGCCGGGAGCGCGACTGCCGCGACGGGGACGTTGATGAAGAACACCCAGCGCCAGCCGAGATGGTCGGTGAGGAGGCCGCCGACGGTCGGCCCGAGCACGCTAGCGAGACTGAAGGTCCCGGTGAAGAAGCCAACGTACTTCCCGCGTTCGGAGGGCGGGAACAGGTCGCCAATGGTCGCGAACACCGAGGCGAAGACGATACCGCCGCCGACACCCTTGATGGCACGGAAGGTGATCAGCATCTCCATCGAGGGCGAGGCGCCACAGCCGATGGACCCGCAGAGGAAGAGCAGGATGCCACCGATAAGGAACGGTTTGCGCCCGAAGATGTCGGAGAGTTTGCCGACGAGGGGGACGACAACGGTCGAGCTCAACATGTAGGCGGTGAACACCCACGAGAGCAGGTGGAAGCCGCCGAGGTCGGCCACAATCCGGGGAGCGGCCGTGGCCATGATGGTCTGGTCGAGCGCCCCCAGGAACATCGACACCATGAGGCTCCCAATGACGAGCCACTTCTGGCGCTGGTCGAGCATGTCCCCGAGGGCCTGGGTGGTGGGTGCAGTCACGCAGTAGCAGTCCACGCCGGAGGATCGGCAGGCCTAAATCCTAAAGCCTGGTTCGTTTGGCGTGAACTAACGTTCTTGACTTTCCAGAGCGGCTTTCAGTCGAACGATCTGGGGCACCGGGTTCGGATCGACACCGTTCAGGAACGCCAGGTACACGGACACAAAGTCGCCCCACGCGGTACCGAGAATCAGCTCCGAGAGGAGGGAACTGCCCTCGACGCGAAGCCGGTGGACGGGCACGCCATCCTCGGCGAAGAGCTGCGTCGTGACATCGAACCGCGTCTGCACTCGCCGGTCGTAGCGGGAGGACTCGAGCGTCACGAGCGAGACGGACTCGCCGGCCTTTCGCCCGGTCCCGAGGCCAACGACGAGGTTGTGGTCGGCTTCGGGGAGCACATCGGCGGCGCCAATGGCCTTGCCGTTTTCGGCGACCTGGTTCTTGAAGCGCGAGGCGACGGAGGACAGGTGTTCCGCGCCGATTACGAACGGCACGCGCCCGTGCAGCGCTTCGGCGAGTTTCTTGGCCGGGTTATCGGCGATGGGCGTTTCGGGTACGAACTGGCGGACGAGCGCGCTGTGTTCTTCAGCGGTCGCGCGGATCGCCGCATCGTCGACGGCGCAAAGGCCGAGTTGGGCGCCGATTCGCAGCAGCGGGGCGAGGCTATGCCCAAGGGCCGCACGCGGCGGCGACTGGTAGTTGATCGGCCAAACCGCGGCCCCATCCCTGCGGGCACGTTCGGCGAGTTTGCCGCCCGTCGTGGTGGCAATGATGGTGGCGCCACGCTCGCGGGCATCGTCGTAACAGGCGAGAGACTCCTCGGTGTTCCCGCTGTAGGACGAGATGACCACCAGGGTGTCGCTGGAGACGTAGTTCGGCAGGGCGTAGCCGCGAACCACGCTCACCGGGATCTTTGCGGAGGAGTGGCACAGGGCCGCGAGGTAGTCCCCCGCCGTCGCCGAGCCGCCCATGCCTGCGATGATGATGCTCGTGGCATTGCTGGCGGCGGCGGGTAGTTCGAGCGAGGCGGATGCCTCCCACGCGCGGGCGAGTTCATCGCCGAGCACGCGGATGTGTCCAAGCATGTTTTCGCTGTCGAGCGACAGTACGTCCTTTTCGTCGAGCCGGCTCATGATGCAACCCCTGCGAGACGCTTGCCCTCTTCGAGGACGGGCTTCACGAGTGCCTGGTCGGTGACTTCGGTGTAGATGCGAAGGAGGGGCTCGGTGCCGCTCAGACGCAGCAGGAGCCAGCCCTCGGGGATGAAGAACCGCCAGCCGTCGGTTCGGTCTTCAGAGACGACCTTGCGGCCGGCGAGCTCGGTGGGCTTCGCGGCGTCGAGCCGGGCCTTCACTTCGGCGTTCGAGCCGGGCTCGAGCTCGAAGTCGATGCGCTCGTAGAAGTGTGGGCCGGTGATTGCGAAGACCTCCTGCAGGAGTTCGGAGGGCGGCTTACCTGTAGCAGCGACGTAATCGAGCAGGAAGAGGCCTGCGAGGATGCCATCGCGTTCGGGCAGGTGACCGCGGAAGCCGTAGCCGCCGCTCTCTTCGCCGCCGATGAGCGCGTCCTCGCGCATCATGAGCGGACCGATGTGCTTGAACCCGACGGGCGTTTCGAACAGTGGCACGCCGTAGTGCTTCGCGAGCAGGGAGGCCATGTTCGTGGTAGTGACGGATTTCACCACGGGGCCGCGGAGACCGCGCTCGCCGAGCAGGTAGTTCACGAGGAGGGCGAACGTGCGGAGCTGGTCGACGTACTGGCCGCGTTCGTCGACGAGGCCGACACGGTCGGCGTCGCCGTCGTTCGCGATGCCCGCGATGAACTCCCCGCCGGACATGAGCGAGAGGAATTCACCGAGGTTCGACTCGATCGGTTCGGGCGCCCGGATGCCCGGGAACGCCGGGTTCCGTTCCGAGTGGATCTCCGTAACGCGGGTGCTGCCGCCGTCGAGGAGCTGGCCGAAGAGCCCGGCGCCGGCGCCGTACATCGGGTCGATAGCGACGTTGAGCCCCGCGGACTTCAGGCGACCGACATCGACCTGACGGCCAAGCGCCGCGAGGTACCCGGGAATTGGGTCGAAGCGGGAGATCTGATGGCTGTTGAGTGGAGCGGATTTGACCGCGGTTTCATTGCTGAGGATCGCCGGGACGCGCTGTTCGATGTCGGCGACGATCTCGGGGCTGGCGCTGCCGCCGTAATGCGGCTTCACCTTGATGCCGTTCCAGCGGAACGGGTTATGCGAACTGGTGACGACGACACCGCCGCAGGCGCCGGTCTCGATGATGCGGTAGCTCAGCGCGGGGGTCGGTGCAGGGCGGTCTGCGAGTTGCACGGTGAAGCCGTTGCCGGCGAGCACGCGCGCTACGGCCTCAGCGAACTCATCGGAGAGGAACCGCGTGTCGTAGCCGACAACGACCGGTTTGTCTTTTCCGTAGGTTTGGGTGAAGTGGTCCGCAATCGCCTGGGCACACGCGCGGACATTCTCGAAGGTGAAGGTCTCAGCGATGATGGCACGCCAGCCATCTGTTCCGAAACGAACCGGGTTATCCCTCATCCCCCGAATCATACCGCGCACCGGCGTCGAGCGACGTGCCCCGCGGGACTTTCGCGCCTGCCGATATCGTTACGCCGGGCCCGAGGACGGCCCGTTCGAGGACGGCGCCTTCGCCGATCGAGCAATCGTTGGCAACGATGCTATCGGTGATGGACGCGCCCTGGCCGACAGTGACGTTCTCCCAGATCACGGAGCCGCGGATGGTAGCGTTTTCGGCGACGCTGCTGCCGCGGCCGATGGCGGAAAGGGTGATATCGGCGGAGGGTGCGATCGCCGCGTCCTTTGCGATGACGGGACCCGGGTGTTTCTTCAGCAGGGCGTGGTTGAGCGCGAGGTAACGCTGCGGGGTGCCGATATCGGCCCAGAGGCCTTCGAAGACGTAGCCCAGGACGGGCCGGCGGCGACCGACGAGTGAAGGGAATAGCGTCTCTTCGACGCGGACGGCGCCGGGCGGAATTTCGTCGACCAGGTGGGGCTCGAAGATCCAGGCGCCGGCGTTCACGAGCTTGCTGGGAGCGGTACCGGGCGGCGGCTTTTCGACGAAGCCGGTGATCATCCCCCGTTCGTCGACCACCGCAACCCCAAACGCCGACGGGTCGTCGACCTCGTACAGGGCGAGCGTGAGTTCCGCCTTCGCTTCCTCGTGGGCGGCGAGGGCTGCGTTGAAGTCGAAGTCGACGAAGACGTCGCCGTTCAGGACGAGGAAGCGGCCTTCGATGCCGGCCGTGCGGACGGCATTGCGAATGGCTCCGCCGGATTCGAGGCGCTCGCGTTCGCGAACGATGGTGAGTTCGAGGTTGCCCCAGCGGCCTTCGGGGAACGCCTCGGCGAGGTCATCGTTATCGCGGCCGAGCGCGAGGATCGCGCGGCGAATACGAGACCGTTCGAGCCACGCGAAGAGGTACTCGATTGCATGCCGGTTGCAGACCGGGACAAGGCTCTTGTGCCGGCGGGCGGTGAGCGGACGAAGCCGCGTTCCCTGGCCGCCGACGAGGACGATCGCGTCCATGTGCGGCAATACTACCCCATGCCTCCGCTTAGCTCAGGCCGGCGGCGGCGCGAAGGTCGGCGGCGCGGTCGGTGCGCTCCCAGGGGAGGTCGAGATCGACGCGGCCAAAGTGCCCGTAGGCGGCGGTGGCCTTGAAGATCGGCCGGCGCAGGTCGAGGTCGCGAATGATGGCGCCGGGCCGCAGGTCGAAGTGCTGGCGAACGGCGGCGAGGATCTTGTCCTCGGGCACGAGCGCGGTGCCGAACGTTTCGATGCCGATCGAGGTGGGCTGGGCGACGCCGATCGCGTAGGAGAGCATGAACTCGCAGCGGCGCGCGAGGCCGGCGGCGACAATGTTCTTCGCGAC
>CAZWBW010000058.1:0-18144 GCA_964632355.1 uncultured Anaerolineaceae bacterium
CATCGACCTGTCCACGATTCGCGGCACCGGGCCGGACGGGCGGATCCTCCGCCGGGACGTCGAGGAAGCGCTGCGGGCGAGGACGCCCGGGGCGCCGGCGCAGGGCCCGGTCCGGGAGCGGGAGCTGGCCGCCCAGGCGCCACCCGCACCGGAGGTCGCACGGCCCGCGCCGGTGGCGGCCGAGGTTGCACCCGGTACGGCCCCTGCGGAAGTGCAGCCGCTTTCGCGGATGCGGCAGGCGATTGCGCGCCGCATGCTCGCTTCGAAGCAGCAGCAGCCGCACTACTACCTGACGCTCGACGTCGATATGACGGACGCGCTGGCGTTCCGCGAGCAGCTCAACCGGACGACGACGGACGAGCAGCGGGTGACGATTAACGACCTCATTGTGAAGGCGTGCGCGCTGGCGCTGGAACGGCACCCGAAGTTCAATGCCGAGTTCAGCGAAGAAGGGCTGCGGATTCACAAGCAGATCAACATCAGCATCGGCATCGCGCTCGACGAGGGGCTCATCGCACCGGCGATCCTGAACGTCGCCGGCAAGGGGCTCGGCCGAATCGCTGCGGAGGCGAAGGACCTCATCGAACGGGCCAAGAACGGGCGACTCTCGGCCGATGAGTACAGCGCGGGGACGTTCACCATCACGAACCTGGGCAACTTCGGCGTGGAGACGCTGATCGGCATCATCAACCCGCCACAGGCAGCGATCCTTGGTGTGGGGTCGGTGATGGAGCAGCCGGTAGTGCGAGATGGCCAGGTAGTTGTCCGGCGGATGATGAAGATCGCGCTGAGCGCCGATCACCGAGTCACCGACGGCGCGGAAGGCGCGCGGTTCATCAAGGAGATCCAGGGATTCCTGGAGAACCCGGTGTCGCTCGCGCTCTAGGAGCGCCGGACACGAAGGTGATGATTGACGGTAGCCGCGTTCCGCGGCTACCGTTTTTCGCGGATGGTTACGTCTCCCATTGCTCTTGCGTGAACCTATCGGCGCCCGGGCGCGTGGAACGCGAAGGCCCGGGGTGGTCTGTTGCTCCCGCGGCGTGAGGCCGCGAAGAGGTTCACGTCCCGTTGAGAGTTCGAGACTTTCGCTGTACACATTGCCGTTCGATGGTGCCTGCCTCGGCCCCGGGGACGGCTCACCGAAATCATTGCCCGTACTGCCTCTGGAGCCGCCATGTAGACGGTGCGCGCCCCGGGGACCGCGCGTCGGAGTGCGACGGATCGATGGAACCGATCGCGGTGGCGGTCCGCAAACGGGGAGAGTGGGCGCTGGTGCACCGTTGCCAGCGCTGCGGAGAACTGCGTACGAATCGGATCGCGGGCGACGACAACCCACTGTTGCTCATGCAGATTGCGGTGCGGCCGCTGGCACAGCCGCCGTTCCCGTTCGACTCGGTGCTGACACAAATCGGGCTGAGCGCCGAGGGATCCCAAACGTGGTAGACTCTATGTAAGGTAACGGCGGTCGTGTGCCTGCCGCCGGCGGTTGCTTCGATACGCGGTTTTCCCACGCATCGATCCCCGTAGACGTTATTGGGAGCCCCAAGCTCCCCGTAGAGCACCAAAAACAAAGGCCGGTATTTGCGCCGGCGCACAGGAGGTTTTATGGCGAAAAAGGATGCAATCGAAGTTGAAGGCGTTGTGACCCAGGCGCTTCCGAGCGCACAGTTCAAGGTAGAACTCGGCAACGGTCACGAAGTGCTGGCCCATGTGAGCGGCAAGATGCGAAAGCACTTCATTCGCGTGCTGCCCGGTGACCGTGTGCTGGTGGAGCTTTCTCCGTACGACCTGAGCCGCGGGCGGCTGACGTTCCGGTTCAAGTAAGCGCGTAGCCCGCTCTTCTTCGTTCACCCGATGGCGCATCGGGTCCGTTTGGCGTGCCTGGCCATAGGGCCCGGGTCTGTCCCGCGATCCCACAACGTTCGGCCTGATCGAAACGTTCCGCTGGCTCACGAACCGTTCGCACCCACGACCGCACGATCAAATCCCCGTCCTGGCCGAAGGCACTCAGCGAACAACCGCGCGCAGTAAACAGCGGCGCGGCTAGTAGTGCGCGTCCATAACCGGAGTTGCTTGCGAGCTAGTCGTTGAACGTTTCGCCGGTGAAGGGCTTCCCGTAGTCGTGGAACGGCGGCCAGAGCTTTTCGAGCTCGGCGCGGATGGGGTCGCCTTCGGGCAGGTAACGGTGGAACTGCGGCTCGACATCGCGCCGCTGCCACTTCTTGCCAATGGTGTCCTCACGGATCTTATCCTGGAGGAGCATCAGTCCGGTGAGGAGCGATTCGGGGCGCGGCGGGCAGCCGGGCACGTAGACGTCCACCGGGAGGAGCGTGTTGACGCCCGGGGTGACGCTATAGGCGTAGGCGAACGGCCCGCCCATGATGGCGCAACCGCCCATGGCGAGAGCCCACTTGGGTTCGGGCATCTGGAGCCAGATGCGGCGAACGGCGGGGGCCATCTTCCAGGTGACCGTCCCGGGCACAAGCAGGAGGTCTGCCTGCCGGGGGGAGGCACGGAAGATCTCGGCGCCGAAGCGGGCGATGTCGTAGCGCGGCGCGGCCGTCGCGATCATCTCCATCGCACAGCAGGCGAGGCCGAACATGACAGGCCAGAGGGACGAGCGCCTGGCCCAGTTCAGGACCTGGTCGACCGAGGTGACCAGGATGTTCTGCTGAACCTCTTCCTCGACGTCGGTGGAGAGGCTGAGCGGGAGTGGTTGGTAGACCTTGTTCGCCTGCGTCATGACTCGTTCAGCGTATCACAAAGGTTCGCGATGGCTCGACAGGCCGCGGGCGACAAACAGCGCGTGCGAGAGCCGCTTGCGTGCCGGGCAACTCGAGGGTGCCGGGGGCTGGCGCAACCTGGGCTAGCGGGACCGGCCGAGGTGGTACTGTCCGTCGTTAATCGGCTCGTCCACGAAGAGTTCGCCGTTCCGGATCTTGATGTTGTATCCGCAGTCGGGGTTTGTGCAGACCCATGCCTTGAAGTGGATCGGAGCGCCCTGGCTCCCGAAGTCAGAGAACGGCACCAGGTCGCCGTCGTCGCATTTGCGACATTTCGGAAAGGCGTACATCCCAACCAACCCCCCGTTTTCGCGTGGGGGATAGTAGCAGCGCGAGGGGCGGCGGGCAATCAACGAGCGTATGACAGTCCCTCGGAAACGTCCCAGTAAACAGCGGGTATCCCCTTAGACGGAGGCAATTGACTGTATCGTCGTTGCCTCTTGTTTCGCTCGCGACTAATAATCGCTAGCATCCACCAATCGAAAGAATTGACAGGTGGAGAGGAAATTATCGCGGCTGCGGGGTGCGCGAGGAACGTTTGGCTAGCCGCTCGCGACCGCCTTCGCAGCAGCTTCGAGGTCGCGCTCGAGAAGCTGGAAGTCCTCCTCGGGAATCTCGTGGAGGTTGCCCTGGTAGGCGAGCGTCCAGTTCGCGCGCGGCCACTTCTGCGTCCACGTGAAGCGGTCGTGGTAGGGTTCGGCGTCGAGCCAGGCTTCTTCGGGCGGCGTGAGAACGGGCTTGATGCCGACGCGGTAGGGATACATTTCCTGGGGCTTCTTGGGGCTCTCCCAGATGCGCGTGTGCTCTTCGACCATGGGCGAGGTCACTTCGGCAATGGCGGCGAACTGCTTCTTCCCCGTGATGTAGAACGCGAGGCGGTCGCCCGGCTGGATCTTTTCGGCCATGCGACGGCGGGTGCTCTTGAAGCCGTGACGAGTGAATCCGAGTTCGCGCGTCTTCGCGAACACTTCGGGGCCTCCGACGACGATCCAATAGCGGGGCATACTCAACCTCCCGGGGTCCATGTACCCGTGTAGCCACGAACGAGGATATCCGTTCCCACGGATTCCACAATCGGGGAGTGGATGCGCCAGGCGTCGGCGACGCGAAGGACGCCTTCGCCGGCGACAGCTGGCAGGCCGTTCCCGCCAATGATTACCGGGGCGAGAAACGCCCAGACTTCGTCGACGTGCCCGGCATCGAACAGCGAACCGAGCAGCGTGGCGCCACCTTCGGCCCAGATGGAGACGACGCCGCGCTGGGCAAGCGTGCGAAGCAGTTGATCGAGGTTGACGCCTGTGGCGCTGGCCTCGCATTCGATGACCGTGGCGCCGGCGGCGGTGATGTCGCCTTTCCAGGCGGGCGGCGCATCGTAGCTCGTGGCGACGATGACGGTCCCGGGTTCGCCGAAGAGACGAGCGGACGGCGGGACGCGGCCGCGGGCATCGAGCACGACGCGAACGGGCTGGCGGCTGGCGAGTTCGCCGCCGGGACGGGCGGTCAGCGCCGGGTCGTCGGCGAGGACGGTGCCGCTCCCGACCATGATTGCGTCGACCCAGGCGCGCTGCTGATGCGCGAGGTCACGGGCGGCCTCGCCGGTGATCCACTTCGAGTCGCCGGTGGCGGTTGCCGTTCGTCCATCGAGTGAGGCGGCGAACTTGGCGATGACATAGGGCAGGGCGGTCTGCCGGTGTTTTATGTAAGGCCGAAGGAGTTCGCGCGCTTCTTCGGCGCCGTCACCTACTTCGACCTCGACCCCGGCGTCGCGGAGGAGTGCGATACCGCGGCCAGCGACGCGCGGGTCGGGGTCTTCGAGCGCAACGACGACGCGACGGATGCCGGCTTCAACGATGGCTTCGGAGCAGGGCCGCGTTCGCTTGCCTTCGAACGGGAAGCAGGGCTCGAGCGTTACGTAAAGATCGGCGCCGCGAGCGTCGCCGGCGGCCGAGATGGCGGCGGCTTCGGCGTGGGGCCCACCGGGGGGCGCGGTGGCGCCGGTGGCGATGACGCGCCCGTCGCGAACGAGCACAGCACCGACGTACGGGTTGGGGCTGGTCGTTCCCCGGACGGAGCGCGCGGCGGCAAGCGCTTCGCGCATGAACCGCGTGGGGGCCACGCTAGTGTCCTTCGCGGCTCGCAGCGAGCCAGAGATCGCGCATGAGCTGGGCCTGCCCGACGTGCTCGCGGAGGTGGGCGACGGCGTGGACGAGGCATTCGGCGCCGGTCCGGCGGCGGCCACTTTCCTCGACCCAGGGCATCTCGTCGGCGAGCGAGACATCGGTTCCCTGCGCGAGCAGGCGGGTTACCTCGGGGATGGTGTCGGCGATGCGGCTGCGGAGCGCCTCGGCGGTGGTACCGCGGGCCCGGAACGATGCTGGCCGCTGCTTGACCATGTATTCCTCGCGCTCGGGGGCGGCGCCGGTCGCGGCCGCAATCCAGAAGAGGGTCGAGGTCATGGAGTGGGTGGCAAGGACGGCGAGCGAGCTCGTGCCTGACACCGGCGTCCAGTCGAGCGCGGCGTCGGGGAGCCCCTCGAGCGCGTCGGAGAGCATGGTGAAAGAGTCGCGGAGAACGTAGTTCGCAGCTTCGTACGTCGGGTGCATTGCGTCATGGTAGCCGGGAACCGCCGACCATTGCAGAAGCTCATCACTCGGAACAGGGCGGCCCGTGCACGGGCGGGAATTCCGGTACATTCGAACCAGATGCCCCGGCGGGAGGTGGCTGTGACGGCCGGAACAACGAGACGAAGGGCGCTGGTCCTGGGTGGGGGCGGAACGTACGGACTGGTCCAGGCGGCATACATCCAGGCGGCGTACGAACGCGGGTTCCGGCCCGACATCGTTGTGGGTACGAGCGTGGGTGCGCTCAACGGGGCGTGGGTCGCGCTCTACCCGGAACGAGCGGACGAGTTGCTACCAATCTGGCGGGACCTTGACCGGATCCGGGTGCTGAAGCTGAACCCGATCCAGCTGGCGGGCCACCTGGTGCGGCGGCGCATCAGCCTCGGGCAGAACCGGATCGTGCCGTACCTGGTGGCGCGATACGTGGGCTCTCTGCGCTTCGAGGACACGGCGGTGAAGTTTGCGGCCGTGGCGACGAGCCTCACGCGGGCACAGAAGCACGTGTTCGAAAGCGGGCCGCTCGGGCCGGCGGTGCTTGCTTCGACTGCGATTCCCGGTGTGTTCGAACCCGTGGAGATCGACGGGGAGCTGTTCGTGGACGGCGGCATGAGCGGCGGCTGTGACCTGGCGACGGCGGTGGACCTCGGGGCGACGGAGATCCTCGCGATCGACCTCACGCCCGCACACGACCAGCGGCGTCCGAAGACAGCGCTGGGTGTGCTCCGGCAGTCGCTCGCCGCGCTGTCTCGCTCGGCGACCGATGCGATGGAGTCGTGCCTACGGGACCAGCTCCCGATGCGGATGATCGTGCCGGACCTTTCGCAGCAGTCGCCGTGGCGGCTGGACGTGACGGAACAGTCGATCGCGCACAACCTGGAACTGGCACGCGCGGGCATTACACGTGCGCTGGATTCGAACGGCGAAATCATCCCCGGGCCACGGCTCATCGGCGCCGCGGCCGCGCCGGAGCCTCCGGAGCGAAGGCGTGAGCGGCGGCTTCGCGGCCGTGTGAGCGCGCTCGCCGCGGCGGTGCGAAAACCAGCGGGCACGAGGCTTTCGACGGAACGGCCGCCCTCAGCGTAGCGGCGCTACGGACGAATCTCCTTCGCGTAGTCGCGGCCCCCACGGACGGTCACGCGCATGATGGCGCCTGCGCGGGAATCGTCCTCCACGAGTTCGATCAGGCCTTCCGCGACGTCTTCGGGCTGGAGGATGCCGCCCACCTGCTGCTTCATCTCCTCGATGCGCTCTTCGCCCGAGCGGCGAACCAGCGGCGTGTCGGTGAAGGTGGGACAGATGGCGTTGACGCGAATACCGCTTTCCTGGCCGAGGTAGGCAAGCGAGCGGGTGAAGTTGATGACGCCGGCCTTGGTGGCCGCGTATACGGGCGAGCCAGGCATCGGCAGGAGGCCGCCCATGGACGCGGTGTTCACGATGACACCACCCGTGCCGCGCTTCCGCAGCTCGCGAACGGCGATGCGGGTACCGTCGATCACCGCGGTCAGGTTGATATCGATCATGCGCTGCCAGTTGCCCGGCTCATCGGCAAACAGGTCTTCGCCACCAATACCGGCGTTGTTGCAGACGATGTCGAGGCGGCCGAAGTGTTCGACGGCAGCTGCGATGGCAGCCGCGAGGTCTTCGGTGCGGGTTACGTCGCACTGGCGGAAGACTGCCTTGCCGCCCTTCGCGGTGATCTGCTCGACGGTCTGGGCGCCGCCCGCGGCGTCGAGATCGGCGACGACGACGCTGGCGCCGCGGTCCGCGAGCGCGACGGCCATGGCGCGGCCGATCCCGGAGCCTGCGCCGGTAACCACTGCTGCCGATCCGTGTATCTGCACCTGTCCCTCCTGCGCGCCTTGCGAAGTGTGGGCACACCATACCGCGGCTCCGGTAGCGATCCACCCCTTCGCGCGCGAGAGACCGGCGAATTTCCGCGATGCAGTGAGATGGAGTTGCGAGCCTAGGGGGACCGAACTTCGGCCTCTGCGGTGATAGCCGGGCGAGCATGCGAGCGAGGGAGGAATACTCATGGCGCTGGTCGACGTACTCATCCCGACGTACCGGCGGAAGACCGGGCTCGCAGTGGTGCTGGCGAGCCTTTTGGGCCAGTCATTTCGCGCCTTCGACGTGGTCATCTCGGACCAGACGCCGGAGGACGAGCAGTACATCGAGAGCCCCGAGGTCGCACAGGCTATCCGGGCGTTGCGCTGGCACGGCCACGACGTGCGGGTGTTTCGCCACCTGCCACGGCGCGGACTCGCCGAACAGCGGGAGTTCCTCCTCGAACAGAGTCGTGCCCGTTATGTGCAATACGTTGACGACGACCTGCTGCTGGAGCCGGGCGTGATGGAGCGCATGATTTCGACGATCGAAATGGAGCAGTGCGGCTTCGTGGGGTGCCCGGCGGTGGGGCTGGAGTTCCTGGACGACGAGCGGCCGGGCGAGCAGCGGATCGAGGCCTGGGATGGCCCGGTGCACCCGGAGCCGATCACGCCGGAGACGGTGCCGTGGGAGCGGCATCTCGTGAACAACGCGGCGAACCCGTTGCACCTCGAACAGCGCCTCGGAGCGCGCGAGAAACCGGTGCGGTACCGCGTCGCGTGGGTCGGCGGGAACGTGCTGTACGACCGGGAGAAGTTGCTGGACGTTGGCGGATTCTCGTTCTGGCCGCGGCTGCCTGCCGAGCACGCGGGAGAGGAAGTCGTCGTGCAACTCCTGTTGCTGCGTCACTACGGCGGGTGCGGACTCTTACCGTCGGGAACGTACCATCTCGGTCTACCGACGACGGTCCCGAACCGCGAACACAATGCGACGGGGCTGTTTGGCGAGCTTAATCGCGAGTACGAGCAGCGACAGCATTCGAGCGGTCCTGTTCCTGCTCGCGGGCGAGACGCTGCTGCAGGAGAGTCATAACGGCCGCCTCCTCGGGCGACAGGTTGGGGAGTTCGCGAACCAGCTCCTCTTCGGTCCGGGCGCGCAACATTTCAAGCATGGTCCCGTCGAGGTAGGTGTCGATGACCGCGGGGTGAATGTACGACTTTCGCGAGACCGCGGGGGTGTTGCCGAGGCGCTCGGCTACACGCTCGACCGCGCGGACGACGTTTCGCCGTGCCTGCACATCGGAGTCGAACTGCTCGAACTCCTGGAGGGCGAGCGTGGCGAGAACGGTGCCCGTCCAGGTGCGGAAGTCCTTGGCGGTGAAGTCCTGGCCGGTGATCTGCCGGAGGTAGTCGTTCACGTCGCCGGAATCGATCACCCGGCGGTTGCCGTCCTCGTCGATGTACTGGAAGAGCTCGTAGCCGGGGATGTCGCGGCAACGCTTCACGACGCCGGCGAGACGCCGATCGCGGAGATCGATGCGGTACTTCTTGCCGGACTTGCCGGTGAAGGCGAACTCGACGCGCGAGCCATCCACATCGACGTGACGGTCGCGCATGGTGGTGAGGCCGAAGGACCCGTTGTCGCGGGCGTACTCGTCGTTGCCGACGCGGATGAGGGTGGTTTCGAGGAGGCGGACGACGGTCGCGAGCACCTTCTCGCGGGGAAGGCCATGGAGGGCGAGGTCACGGTCGACCTGTTCGCGGATGTGGGGGAGCGCGTCGCCGAAGGCGAGCATGCGGTTGAACTTGGTCTCGTCGCGAACGTCGCGCCAGCGCGGGTGGTAGCGGTACTGCTTCCGGTTCTTCGCGTCGCGGCCGGTGGCCTGGATGTGCCCGTTCGAAAGCGGGGAAATCCAGACGCCGGTCCAGGCGGGAGGAATGGCGAGCGACTGGATGCGGCGGAGGGTGGCCTCGTCGCGGACCGGCGAACCGTCCGGGCCGACGTAGCGGAAGGCGGTGCGAGTGCGCTTGCGCCTGATGCCGGGGCGGTCGTCGCGCACATAGCGGAGGCCGACTGCGCGCGCCGAATCTTCGGGATCCGCGAGAGCACCGTTGTCCGTGCCGGTACCCGCGCTCGAGATGATGGATGTTGTCATTGAGCCGCAGTGTGGGCTCGCGGCGCTCTCGCCGATGCTAGCCGCAAGGGGCCAGCGGCGGGCAGTTCTATAACGCCTCGCCCTAGCTGGCGCGGAGCAGCGCGCGGGCGGGCTGCCGTGGGAGGGTGCGCGGCCGGTACGCGAGACTGGCAACACAGGGCCGAATTTGCACACAGGGACCGAGCCGGGACAGTTCGATGCGTGCGCCCGTGGCACCGGCGAGCATCGCAGGCGCTTCCTCGATCGCGGCGGCGAGCGGCGCTGTCGTCGACGCCGGGGTTCGCAGGCGGAAGGAGATTTCGTGCTCTCCGTCCGGACCGGAGAGCAGCAGCTTCGCTTCGCGGAAGCTGGCGTCGCGGGAGTCGAGCACGACGTCGAGGTGGCGGAGGGCGCGCGACAGCCGTGCCCGGAGCCGAAGCTCGGAATCCGCGGTGGCTTCGGCGGCGATGGCCTCACGGCGATGGGGCGCGATGGGCGGTTCGTTCGCGCCGGAGGCAGGGACCAGGCCCACCGAGACCCGGGAGGCGCGAGCAGCCTCGAGTGCCTCAGCGCGTGTGCTCGCGACGCCGGTGCGAGCGGTACACCCGGTGAAGCTGGTGGCGATGCGCGCGAGGGTCGCAGCGACGGCAGCTTCGGCCTGGCCCCTCGACACCAGTCCCGTGATGTCGATGAAGAGGTGTTCACGGCCGGCGATCTCGACAAGAGGTGTCGCGCGGCGGCGGATAATGTCAGCGAGTCGTTCGAGTTCGTCCAGGCAGTCGCCTGCATTGTCGGGAAGGAAGCGGGCCCGGGGAACGCGGTGGCGGGCCTCGGCGGCGGTCATACCGACCAGGAGGCCGCGGGCGGAGGCATCGCAGGTGGCGGCAGCGACGAGGGCATCCTCGCCGTGTCCCTGGAGGAAGACGAGGGTGCGGCCCTTGAGTTCCGGACGGTGGCGGAGGGCGAGCTGGACGGCAAGGCGGGGGAAGAGGAGGCAGAGAACTCGCATGACATCCTCCTATTGGGTTTCGCGAGAATAGAACACTTGTTCTAGGCCCGTCAAGCAGTGTCGCCACGCTGCGCATATGTTTTCGTGGCATTAGACTGCGTAAATGGCTCCGATATACGCGCTCTCAGATATCGACCCGTCGGCACGAGAGGCGGTCGGCGGGAAGGCGGCGAGCCTGGCTGCGCTTGCCCGTGCTGGTTTCGACGTTCCACCCGCGTACGTGATCCCGACGGAGAGCACGGCGCTCATCGAAGACGCTGGCTGGCCCGAGGGCCTGCGCGAGCGGGTCGCGGTGGTGTTTCGCGAGCTGTGCGCAGACGGTGGCGCCGTCGCGGTCCGGTCGTCGGCGGTGGACGAGGATGGCGCCGACGCGTCGTTCGCCGGGCAGCACGAAACGATCCTGGACGTGCGGAGCGAAACTGACGTGGTGTCGGCGGTCGAGCGCTGCATCGCCTCGCTGCACTCGGAGGCAGCGGTGGCATACCGGGCACGCACCGGGCGAGCCCCGTCGCGCATGGCGGTCGTCATCCAGCGGATGGTGCCGGCGGAAAGCGCAGGCGTCGCGTTCAGCGTGGACCCCACGACCGGCGACCCCACACGGGTGGTGGTCGAAGCGGTCGCAGGGCTGGGCGAAGCGCTCGTCTCGGGAGCTGTGGAAGCGGAGCGCATCGTGCTGTCGCGGCCGAACCTGGAGGTCGTCGAGGAGCATCGCCCGGGCGAACCGGTGCTGACCGCGGACCAGGCGCGAGAGGTCGCGAAGGCGGCTCTGCGCGCGGAGCAAGCGTTCGGGGGCCCGCAGGACATCGAGTTCGCGTTCGGCGGCGGGAAGTTGTGGCTGCTGCAGTCGCGAGCCGTGACGGCCGCGGGGAAGCAGGGCCAGCAGCAGGGCTGGGTCAGCGAGTTCGACACCGAAACGAGCGACGTGGATCTCTGGACGAGCGCGAATGTGCAGGAGATTCTGCCGGGGCTTCTCACGCCGCTCACAATCACGACGTTCAACGAGACGGTGCCGCGCGCGTACACGATGGACTACCACGACCTGAAGCTGCTCGCGAAGGACGAGTGGCCGGTGTTCATCGGGACGTTCTACAACCGGGTGTTCCTAAACATGACCGCGACGCGGATGGTGGCGAGCCGCGCGATCACGGCAGGGGCGAAGGCGATCGAGGAGCGCTACCTCGGCGGTGCGCTCAGCGAGGAGGAGGCGCCCCCGACTGGCGGGCCATGGAAGATGTGGAAGCACCGGATCATCAGCCTCGGCCCGTGCCTGCACATGTTCGTGACGCTTGAGAAGCAGGCAGACCGGGCAGAGCGGCGGGTGCTGGCGATCGAACAGAAGGTTCGCGCACTCGACCCGGCCTCGATGAGCGACGAGCGGCTGAACCGCGTCCGGGAGCGGCTCACGGACATCGGTGTGGACGTCGCGAAGGTGCACCTGCGCATTACGGCGTCGGCCGGGCTCGGCTACGACAACGTGCACAAGCTGGTGCGCGGAGTGCTCGGCGAGGAGGCGGACGGGAAGCTGCCGCTCCTGTTCACCGGCCTCCAGGGCGTGGAGAGCGCCCAGATCAGCATCGACCTGTGGAAGCTGTCGCGGATCGCGCTGGAGGCGGGCATCGCTGACCGGCTTCGCGACCCGGACTTTAACCCCTACGCGGAGCCGAACGAAAAGTGGCGGGAGGGGTTCCAGGCGTTCGTCGAGCGCCACGGACACCGCGGCCTGAACGAGATGGAGGCCTCGGCGAAGTCGTGGCGCACCGACCCCTCGTCGGCGATGGCAGTGGTGCGTTCGTTCCTCGACCTGCCCGAGGAGCAATCGCCGGTGGCGTCGCTTCAACGGCAGGAACGCGAGCGACTCGAACTGACGGAGGAGATCGCCGCCAAGCTCAACCCTGCAAAGCGGGCGCTGTTCCGGTGGGTGCTGCGGGATGCGCAGCGGTGGGTGGTGCAGCGGGAGCGGATGAAGTCGCTGCTGGTTCGAGCGCAACGCTTCTTCGAATGGATGCTGCCGGAAATTCAGCGGCGGTTCGTCGAACGGGGGCTTATCGACCACCACGACGACATCTTCTTCATCTCGAGCCAGGAGCTCCGCGACGTCCTAACCGGGAAGGGGAAGGCAGACTACCGGGACGATGTGATTCGCCGGAAGCGGGAGTATGAGCGCAACCGCCATGTGCAGCTACCCGACCGGTTCCGCGGGCGACCGGTTCCGATCGAACCCGCCGAGGCGGGGCACAGCGGGGACGTCCTGACGGGTACGCCAGTGAGCGCTGGATTCGTGACCGGGCGCGCCCGGGTGATCCGCGACCCGCGGACGGACGACCCGATCCAGCCAGGGGAGATCCTGGTTGCGCCGGTGACCGATGCGGGCTGGACACCGCTGTTCGCGCTGGCGGCGGGGCTGGTGGTGGACATGGGTAGCGCGCTGAGCCACGGGAGCACAGTGGCGCGGGAATATGGCCTGCCGGCGGTGGCGAACGTTCGGAACGGCACGAGCATCATCCGGACGGGCGATCTCATCTCCGTGAACGGAAGTAAAGGGATCGTCCAGATCCTCGAAACCGCCGGCGAAGGCGAAGGCACGTGACTGTAACAAACGGGGTCCTTTGGGGGCCTTGTGATAGAGAAGCAACACTCCCCTCGGGCGATTTGAGGGGAGCGCGGCGCGTCCCGGAGGATGCTGGACCCAGGGCAATCGCAGGGAGTGCGAGTTCTTCAGGCCCTGAGGTGGCGCAATGGCTCCCCAGTGGGATGCGACACAGACCGCAACAGTTGTTTTTACGTGCGAGGAGCTCTGGCTGCTCCAGTCGGTAATCCGTCATGAGGTGCCGCAGCAGGAGCAGTGGAGGTACCCGCCCGCGAGCCTGGAGCTAAACGACCAGATAGCCGAAGCGCTCTTGCTCTGTGAGGAGCATGGGCTGGACGAGGCTGCGCTGCTGCTGACGATGGAGCATGCGCTGGTCATCGATTACTGCGTTCCACAGTCGGCGAAATCGCCTTCGGGGCTGCCGATTGGGAAGAACATATTGATGAAGTCGTTCGCGGTGCGACGGGAGATCCAGCAGGGGCTTTCGGCGACTGCCGAAGAGCCGGGCAGCCTCTCGGCTTCCGAAATCCGGGAGCGGCTTCGTCGAATCAATGGAGGTTAGACCATGGCAAATCCAACCGTTACCCCGACGGTGACACCGGGCACGAGCCCGACGGTTTCGCCGTGGCCCGAGCGCTACACGGATCCCGCGCGGATATGCCCGCAGCAGCGGCGCGAAGGCGCCTCGCCTGACGTGGCACCGTAGCAATGGCGGGGCTCTGGTTCGACGCGAGCTATTCACAGCATGCGCAGCCCGGGCTGGGGACGTTCGTGCCCCTGGCTGACCGCGAGGTAGGGTCGTTCGACCCGAGCCGCGTGGATGTGAGCCCGGGGAGGCGGCTGCGCTGCTTTGCGGCGTTGGTCCACACGGTGGACCCCACGACCGGGGCTGTCGCACTCAGGGATACGCACCAGCCATTCATCGTGCCCGGCAAGCCGCTGACCTACGCCGAGCTCTTCGAGCTCGTAACGAAGGAGCCCGAGTTTCAGCAGATACGGGACGCCCTCTCGTCGCTGGACCTTCGGCTCGGACAGGCGCGGCCACTTCTCACGGAAAAACCGGAGAACCCGCAGTGGTCGGCGCGAGACCCCGATCTCCCGCCGGCGCTGCAGGATCTCGCGGACGAAATCAATGAGGACATCCGGGAGGCCCTGAACGCCCTGGACAACCCGAAGTACTACTACCCGGGAGTCGACAGCGGCATCGAGCCCGTGAGCGATGACCACGTGAAGCTGGTGATCTGGGCGATGCAGCGCGAGTTGAACCGGGAGCTTCGGCCACACGAAGGGCATTACGGGGGGAGCCCGCCGCTGCCAGCGGCGCCGCTCGAACAGCTTCCCTGGGAAGTCCAGCGAGCGCTTGCTGAACGCCGACGACTGCGATTCGCGCAGTGGGGCATCTTCCGGGAGCAGTGGGAGAAGGGGAAGTGGAGCCTCTGGGAGGTGCCGCTCGACCCGGACTACGTGCCCCGGCGAGCCCAACGGCTTCAACAGGCACAGGCTGGCCGGTCAGGCTAACAGGGAGAGGCCGACAGGCCTCTCCTCTTATCTACCTTCGCCTGTTATCCGGGGCATGCGTAAATCCTGTCGCACCGGGGCGATGCTTTCTGGTATCCATAAGGTGAGGGTGGATACCCGGCAGCCGCCCGGGAGCCCCACGAATGTCATCGGTTCGAAAAGGCGTACCCCCGCGCGAACGTGCGGGCGCGACGCACATCCGGAGGAGGAGCGCTGCGATGCGGATCGCACTCGTTGCGCCACCGTGGTTTGCCGTGCCTCCGGCGGGCTATGGTGGCATCGAGCGGGTAGTGCACTATCTCGCTGAAGGGCTTGTCGAACTGGGCCACGACGTCACGCTGTTCGCAGCCGGAGGCTCGCAGACAGCAGGGAAGCTCGTCGAGACGTTCGACCATCCGCCGTCACCCTTTCTTGGAGACCCGCTCATCGAGGCGGAGCACCTGATGCAGGTGTTCGCGCGCTGGCGGGAGTTCGACATCATCCACGATCACACGCGGCTGGGTTCGCTCATCGCGCCGGCTGTGGATATCCCGGTTGTCCACACGATCCACGGAGAGCTAACGCCCGAGTACAAGCGGTACTACGAGCATGCGCACGCGCACGGGGTCGAGTTGGTGTGCATCAGCGAACACCAGCGGTCGACGCTGCCCGACGGACTTTCCGCGACGGTCATCTGGAACGCGATGGACCTGCGGACGTGGCCATTCGGGAAGGAGCCGGGGGATTACCTCCTCTTCGTGGGACGAATGAACCCGGCGAAGGGCATTCTGCCGGCGATCGAGATCGCGCGCCGGGCGGGCAGACGGCTGGTGATCTGTGCGAAGATCAACGAAGTGGAAGAGCAGGAGTACTTCGAGCTCCAGGTTCGGCCCGTGCTGTCGAAGGTAGAGCACGAGTTGCACTTCCAGCCGCCCCCGGAGAAACTCCGCGCGCTGTACGCGGGAGCTCGGGCTACGCTGTTCCCGATCTCGTGGCCGGAGCCGTTTGGGCTGGTGATGATCGAATCGATGGCCGCGGGAACGCCGGTCATCGCGTTCCGCAACGGGTCGGTCCCGGAGGTCATCGAAGATGGCGTGACCGGGCGGATCTGCGAAACCGTCGAGGAGGCGGTGGAGGCGGAGAAGACGATCGACCAGCTGGACCGGACGGCCTGCCGGCAGCGGGTAAGGGAGCTGTTCTCGGCGCCGGTGGCGGTTCGAAAGCATGAAGCCCTGTACCGGCGGCTGCTCGGCTACGTGGACGGCATCCTGACGCTCCCGCAGCGGAAGTCGGAGGGAGATTCGCAGGTCGAGGAACGCTTGCAGAGATGACAGGCCGGGCTGAAGCCTCCGGCACGCAGGACTGGTTGCCGGTGGGGGAGGAGCCCCACCCGGTAGGTTCGATCACACATCTCCTGGTCTTGAAAGCAGCGGAGACGTCCCTCGTGAGCTTGCCCACGGGGGACGTCGACGCTGAGACGGAGCCCGCGAGCGGGCTCTACCACAACGACACGCGGTACCTCTCGCGGTTGCGCTTCTCGTTCGGCGGGGTGGAGCCGGTGCTTCTCGACGCGCGCGAAGTGGAGCACGGCTCGACGGCGGTGTTCTGTAACCCGACGCTGCGGACGCCAGGAGGACAGCTCGTCCCTGCGCAGACGCTCATCGTTCGCCGGAAGCGGGTGCTGATCGAGGGCATGCTCGAAGTGCTCAGCCTCTCGAACTACGGCACGGAGCCGGTGGATGTCGAGCTTCGCGCGGAATTCGACGCGGACTTTCGCGACATCTTCGAAGTGCGGGGGTTCGAGCGAAAGCAGCCCCGCGAACCGGTGATCAAGGACGTGGGCCAGCGGTCGGTGACGTTCCGGTACGTCGGTGGCGACCGGATCGAGCGGCGGACGCTGGTTCGATTTGGCCGCGAACCGGATCTGCTCAGCGAGTCGCGCGCGGTGTTCCAGTTCACGCTGAAGCCACGGGAGCTGGTGAGCCTCGACCTGGCAGTGATGACCGAGCGGGGACTGAGCGAGTACCGGTTCAACGAAGCGGTGGCGCTCGTTCGGCAGCAGCAGCGGACGTGGCTGGACGAGACCACGCAAATCGTCACCGACGATGAGAGCGTGAATCGCCTGCTGAACCGTTCGCTGCTCGACGTACAGGCGCTGCGAGGCAGGGTAAGCGGCATCGAGTACATCGCTGCCGGGGCGCCATGGTACGACTGCCTGTTCGGGCGGGACAGCCTGATCACGGGAATGGAGATGCTGCCGTTTCGCCCGCAGACGTTGGCGGCTTCGCTCCGGGTGCTGGCGCACTACCAGGCGACGCATACCGACCCGGCGAGAGACGCGCAGCCGGGCAAGATCCCGCATGAACTCCGCTGGGGCGAACTCGCGAACACGGGCGAGGTCCCATTCGGGCAGTATTACGGCAGCGTGGATGCAACGCCGCTGTTCATCGTGGCGGCGTACGAATACGCGCGGTGGACGGGCGACCTCCTGTTGATTCGCGAACTCTGGCCGAACATCCAGCGGGCGTACGAGTGGTGCGTGAAGGAGTACGAGGCGAATCCGCACGGCTTCCTCGCGTACAAGCGCGCGACAGCGGTCGGCCTCGAGAACCAGGGCTGGAAAGACTCCCACGACGCGATCGTGTGGCCGGACGGGACGTACGCATCGGCACCGATCGCGCTGGTGGAAGTGCAGGCCTACCTCGCGGCGGCACTCAACGCCTACGTACAGCTCGCGAACGAACTCGGGGAGGCGCTCACGGCGGAGGAGGTTTCGCGCCCCAGGGTGTTCGCAGCAGCGTTCGAAACGGCATTCGCACACGACGACGTCGGGTATGTCCTCTGCCTCGACGGTGATGGCAAGCCGGTGCCGACACCGGCATCGAACGCCGGGCATGTGCTCTGGATGGCTGCGGCCAGCCGGGCGAGGGCGGCGCAGGTCGCGGACATGCTGATGGGCAGCGACATGTTCAGCGGCTGGGGCATTCGGACGCTGAGCAGCCGCGTGGTGGGGTTCAACCCGCTCGGGTATCACACGGGCTCGGTGTGGCCGCACGACAATGCACTGATCCTCGCGGGGCTCCGCCTCTACGGGTTCGACTCGCAGGCGCTGGAGCTGGCTGACGCGATGCTGCAGATGGGTCTCGCATTCCCGGAGAACCGCGTGCCGGAGCTGTTCTCGGGCGACGCACGCGAGTTCCGTGTGGTACCGACGCCATACCCGGTGGCGTCGCGGCCACAGGCGTGGTCGGCGGCGAGCATTCCCTTCGTTATGGCAACAATGCTCGGCCTCCGCCCGGGCGAGGGTTCGCAGCTGAAGATCGTCCGGCCCCAGTTGCCGCTTCACCTGCGGGAGGTGGAGGTTCGGAACCTGAAAATCGCGGGCGGACAGGTGGACCTTCGATTCCGGCGGCTCGGCTCGAACATTAGCGTGGAGGTCGAGCGCATACTGGGGGACGTCGAGGTGGTGCTCGCCTCGCGCTGGATGGAGGAGGAGACACTCTCCGCGATGCCATGACGGACATCAGGGTGAAGCGGGTGTACGACCCTCCCGAGCCAGACGACGGCCTGCGGGTGCTGGTCGACCGGCTCTGGCCGCGGGGGCTGAGCAAGGAGTCGGCGCACATCGACCTGTGGCTGCGGGACATCGCGCCTTCGAACGAGTTGCGTACGTGGTACGGGCACGACCC
>CAZWBW010000059.1:0-10092 GCA_964632355.1 uncultured Anaerolineaceae bacterium
GTTCTTAGTGCTAAGTGCTAAGAACCAAGCACTCAGCACTCGGGCTATCATGCCTCCACCCACCACCCACACCTGGAGGCACCGTTGCCCGAATCCCCCGGACTCTTCGAGACCATCTACACCATGCGCGCCCTGCGCAGGTTCAAGCCCGACCCCATCCCCGACGAGGTCCTCTTCCAGGTCCTGGATGCGGCGATTCGCGCACCCTCAGGACAGAACGCGCAGGACTGGCGCTTCATCGTTATCACCGCTCCCGCGGTGAAGCAGAAGCTGCAGGATTGGTCGCTCGAGGCGTACAACCGGTACCAGGCGCGCTATGTCGAGCGGCCGGAACTGCTCGACGAGCTGCCACGGACGCAGCGGCTCTCCCTCAAGAGCGTCCGTGACCTCGCCCATAACCTCGCGAACGTGCCCGCCGTCATCATCGTGACGGGGCTCAAGGGCCGCCATTCGACCCCCGGCGGCAGCACCTTCCCCGCGGTGCAGAACCTGATGCTCGCCGCGCGGGCGCTCGGGCTCGGTTCGTCGATCTTCAACTTCCCGCTTTCACACGTCGACGAACTGATGGAGATGCTCGGCATACCGGACAACAACCAGGTGTACTGCCTCATCCCAATCGGCTACCCGACCGATAAGCACGGCCCGGTGCGCCGCAAGCCGGTGCGCGAAGTGGTGTATTGGGAGCGGTTCGGCGAACCGTGGGCCTTCGCCGCAAATCAGCCCGATGAGGGCTGGCAGGCCCGCTGGGTAAAGTAGCACGTTCTTCCCCAACACCTCATCCAAGGCCGCGGAGCGGCCCCACGCCTCGGGACCTGCGAACACCCCGCTCACCCGCGACCACGTTTCGAACGCAACGGAAACCCCCGGCATTTCTGCCGGGGGCTCCTGCGAATCTGTTCCTCGGGACCTGCGAACACCCCGCTCACCCGCGACCACGTTTCGAACGCAACGGAAACCCCCGGCATTTCTGCCGGGGGCTCCTGCGAATCTGTTCAATGGGTATTGGGTTTCGCCGCGTCCTTTCGGGTCGGGAGGCCGGACTTCTGCTTCACGAGAAGCGTTCCGGAGGCTCCGTACCGGGGCCAGTTGCCGGCTCTTAGGATTGCGTCCAGCCTTCCCAGCCGGTTGGGGTCGGCCCGGATTCCGGGCCAGTCCTGTCGACCTGGAATCGCCGGTGGAGCAGATGAATCTTCCTCTTCATCCGGTGCCTCCTTCCCTTTTGGTACGTCAATCCTCGCCCGTCCCGCTGCCCACGGGGAGGCCTGCCCGGGCCCCCGGGGAGGGCCCGAACGGCCTATTCTTCATTGTCATGTGCGAGCAACCTTCGTGGGATTCCGCACGCCCTACCCCGCGGGCGCGGCGCCGAAACGCGGCGGGCCTGGCGTGTGCGCTTCGCGTTCGACTTCGTCCATGCGCGTCCCCTGGCGGCGAAGCGACACGGCGTTCAGCGCGACGATGATCGACGACGCCGACATGAACAGCGCCGAGACCTCGGGGCGAATCTGCAGCCCGATGCTTTCGTACAGGATGCCGGCCGCCAGCGGAATCGCCGCGACGTTGTACACCGAAGCCCACGCGAGGTTCTGCTTCATCTTCCGCATCGTCGCCTTCCCGAGATCGATGGCTTTCAGGATGTCGACCGGGTCGCTCCGCATGAGCACGACCGACGCTGTCTCGATCGCCACGTCGGTCCCGGCGCCAATCGCGATGCCGATGTCGGCCACAGCAAGCGCGGGCGCATCGTTCACGCCGTCGCCGACCATCGCGACAACCTTCCCTTCGCCCTGGAGTTGCCGCACGTAGTTCGCCTTGTCGGCGGGCTTCACGTTCGCAAATACGCGCTCGATGCCCACCTGTTCGGCCACCGCCCGGGCAGTGCCGGCGTTGTCACCCGTCAGCAGTGCCACTTCGATGCCCTGTTCGCGGAGCGCGCTCACCGTCGCGGCCGCGGAATCGCGCACCACATCGGCGAGTGCGATGACTCCCGCTGGTTCGCCCTGCACCGCGACCGCCACCACCGTCCGCCCGGCCGCCGCGATCCGCTGCGCCTCCACTTCGATCTCACCCGGGTCAATACCCTCGAGGCGAAGAAGGTCGAGGCTGCCGACGAGCACTTCGCGGCCCGAAACGTACCCGCGCGCACCGTACCCGGGCACGTTCTCCGCGCGTTCCACGGCGGGAACCGGGTCGATGCCGCGTTCGACCGCCGCGTCGACGATGGCGACAGCGAGTGGGTGGGTCGACGCCTGTTCCACGGCGGCGGCGTACCGCAGGAGCTCCCGTTCGATCATCCCGGGCCCGAGCCGCACGTCGACGACGCGGGGGCGCCCTTCGGTGATCGTGCCGGTCTTGTCGAGCACCACCGCGTCGACGCTCGAGATGCGCTCCAGCGTGGCCGCATCCTTGAACAGGATCTTGTGCTGCGCGCCGAGTCCCGTCGCGACCGCCACGGCAGTCGGCGTCGCCAGCCCGAGCGCATCCGGGCAGGCGATGACCACGGCAGCGATGGCGAACCGGAGCGCCGTATCCACTTCCGTGCCGGCGAATACCCAGGCGGCGAACGTAATCACGCCGGCCCCAACCGCAAGGACCACGAGCACCGCGGCCGCCCTGTCGGCGATCCGCTGCGCCGGCGCCTGCGACGCTTGCGCCTGCTGGACCAGGTCGATGATGCGGCCGAGCACGGTGTCGCGGCCGGTGCCCGACGCCTGGATCAGCAGCAGCCCGTCGCCATTCACCGAACCGGCGATGACGTCGTCGCCTTCGCTGCGCTCGACGGGGAGCGATTCGCCCGTGACAAGCGATTCGTCGAGCGCACTGCGGCCTTCAATGATCTTCCCGTCGACGGGAACCCGTTCGCCCGGCCGGATGCGCACCCAGTCGCCGGGCACCACCTCGGCGGTTTCGATCTCCTGTTCCCTGCCGTCGCGAAGCACGAGCGCCGTTTCGGGTACGAGCGTCAGCAGCGCACGAAGCGCGTCGGTCGTGCCCCTTCGGCTGCGCATCTCCATCCAATGCCCGAACAGGACGAACGTGACGAGCATCGCCGCGGCCTCGAAGAACACGTCGCCGCCACCCGCGATAGTGACCCCCGCCGAGTACAGGTATGCAGCGGACACGCCGGTCGTGATGAGCACCGACATATCCAGCCGAAGCGTCCGCAGTGCGTCGTAGGCGCCGCGCAGGAACACCCACCCGCCGTAGAACACGACGGGCGTACAGAGGATGAACGCCATCCAGTCGTCGCCGAGACCGAAGGGCGCCGGCGGTGTGCTGCCGAAGATCGCCTTCCCTAGCGCGGAGTACAGGATGACCGGGATGCTGAGGATGAGCGAAACGAAGAAGCGGTTGCGCATGTCCCGCTCCATGGCGGCGGCCATGCGCGGGTCCGAAATCATCGCCGCGTGATCGTGGCTCCCGTGGCCGGCGGGGCCGCCGTGCTCATGGACGATGGCCTCGGCGGCGCGGTCGGCACGTTCCCCCGCACCGGCGCCGGCGGCAGGCGCCGGGTGTTCGTGTCCGCGATGGTCATCGTGGGCTGGCGCGAGTGGCGCTTCGGTCTCCGGCGGACGGCGTATCGGCGGTTCCTGCGGGGCGCTACCTGGCCCGGCACGCCCTTCGGTGTCGTGCTCGCTCGCGGATGGGGTTTCGTGCGCAGGGCGGGTACGCCGCCTGGGTCGGTTCGAACGCTGGGCCATGGAACGCCTCGTGCCCACGATAGGCCGGGGCGATTACAGCCTCCGTATACCCGCAGCGCCGAACCGTTACCGCGGGATAGCGAGCGGCCGCGAGGCCCGCCGAAGACATTGAATGGACAATAAAGCGGCGATCTGGGGTGAAATTCCGGTCAATCTCCGTTACGGCCTTAACAATCGATTGCGAGCAAGTTGTCTACATTTCGCAATGCGGGAGGGGCCCCGCTGCCGGTTGCGCGCGTTTTCTACCGGCTATGATGGGCCCATGGCTACCCATGCACGAACTATCCCGGCTGTTGTACTGGCTGCAGGTGATGGGGGCCGGCTCGGTGCCCACACTGCAGATGCACCCAAGCCGCTGCTCATGCTTGGGACCCGACCGCTGATCGACTACACGCTCTGCGCGCTTGCTGAAGCAGGTGTGGAGGACGTGGTGGTGGTGACTGGATACCGCAGCGATCAGCTCAAGGAAAGCCTGCTTCGCCGCAGACCCGGCGGGGTGCGCTTATCGTTCGTCTACAACCCACAGTACCGGCGAGGCGCCTCCTATTCGCTCAAAGCCGCCCGCCCGCTCGTAAACGGGCAGTCCTTTCTCCTGACCATGTCCGACCATCTGCTCTCGAAAGAACTCATCGCGGGACTGCTCGAAGCGGCTCAGCAGCACCCCGAGCGAAACTTCGTCGCGGCCGATAGCGAAGAACGCAGCCTGCGCTACACGCAGGAGGCGACGAAGATCGCCACCGACCCGGACGGCCGTGTCACCGCCATCGGCAAGACGCTCCCGCGGTGGTCGGCGTTCGACTCGGGCGCCTTCGTCGTGCGGCCTTCCATCTGGGACGCCGTCGAAGCCGTCGAAGAGGACTGCGAACTCGGCACCATCTTCAGCGAAGTCGCCCGCCGCGGCGAACTCTACGCCGCCGACGTGAGCGGCGCCTTCTGGTACGACATCGATACCGAGGAAGACCTGCGCGAAGCTGCGCAACTCCTCGAGGTGCCGCTCGATCCGACACGCGTCGGCCGCCGCGTCGCCCTCGCGATGGACGGCGACCCCATGCCCGTATGACCTACGACGGCATCGTCTCGCGCTACCTGAACCGGCCGTTCAGCCGACCGATGGCCCGCGCCCTGCGGAACACACCGGCCACGCCGAACGCCGTGACCATCTTCACCCTGCTGCTTTCGGCGGTTACCGCGGCGCTGGTGGCCGCGGGCGCGAACATCATCGGCGGCGTGCTGATCCAGGTGGTTTCGGTCGTCGACGGCGTCGATGGCGAGCTCGCCCGGCTGAAGAACATGTCGAGCCGCTTCGGCGCCGTGCTCGATGCCGTCACCGACCGCTATGCCGACGCGCTGATGCTCGGCGGTATGACCGTGTACGCGGCTCGCTTCGAAGACTGGCCACGCGCCGAAGTCGTCGGGGTGCTGGCGGTGGCAGCGGCGCTCATCGTGAGCTACAGCCGCGCCCGCATCGAAGCCAGCATGCAGATCGCACCGAGCGACGGCGTCTTCGGGCTGGCCAGCCGCGACGTGCGCTCGCTCGTCGCCGCCATCGGGACGGTGCTCGGGATGTGCTACTGGACGCTCGTCGTGCTGGCGGCTGCTTCGGCACTGACCGTGGCGTGGCGGCTCGCATACCTGCGGTTCGCCGGCCCGCCACAGGGCGCAGCGAACCCCTAGCCAGCTTCTCCGCGCGGGAGCAGCGGATTCCGGCCAATCACCAGGTCATCGACTTCCCGGCCCTCGCCCAGGTGTTCGGCGATAACGCGTTCGAGGTTCTCGGCCGTGAGCCCCGCGTACCACGTGCCCTCCGGGTACACCACGGCCGTTGGCCCGTCCTTACAGATGCGCAAACAGCCTACCTTTGTGCGGTAGATGCGCCCGCGGTCGCTGGAGCCGTTGAGCTGCGCCGCGCGCTTCTTCAGGTAGGACCACGCAGCCTCGCCTTGTTCGGGTGAGCAGCAATCGGGGCCGATGCAGAGAAAGATGTGGCGCTCGTAGCCCCCGACACCGCGGTTCGCGGCCGCAGCTCGGGCTTCGCCCAGGTCATCGGACATGCGTCGAGTCTAACAGGAGCGCCCGCAACCCCGCGGGAAGGTCACGCCGTGGCTTCGAGCCAGCCCGAGACCACGAAGTCGACCGCAATCGCCATGAGGATGACGCCGATGATTCGCGCGAACGCACGCAGTGCGGCCGGGTGCAGCAGCCGCAGCATCACCGCCGTCGCCGCGAACACCACGAACGTGAACACCAGCACGAGTCCCGCGGCCAGCAACGTGGTCGCTTCCCCGTAGCGCTGCGCCGACGACGTCGCCAGCGCCAGTGCTCCCGGGCCGCTCAGCATCGGCAGCGCCAGCGGCACAACTGCCGCATCGAGCGAACCTTCGCCGCCACCCCCGGTGTCTTCGAACAGTTCGCCGTGTTCGACCAGCCGAATCGCAGGCAGCACCAGCAGCACACCCGCCGCGATCTGGAAGCTCTCCGGCGAAATGCCGAGGAAGTCGAGCACACGTTCGCCCGCCAGCACAAACACCAGGATGAACGCGAACGAGACCACCACGGCCAGCCCGGCGATCCGCACCTTGTCCCGCTGCGACGCCCGGCCCGCTACTGCTTCGAACGCAAGGATGTTGCCAATCGGGTCGATGATGGCGAAGAAACCGATGAGCGACCGAAGGAAATCGTCCATACGTGGTTGCGACAGTTTCCTCGGTTGCGGCCCCGCTGGCCACTCACTCTTACGCCGGCCGGGCCACCCTCACCCCCTGCTCCTCTCCCATTCGAGATGAGAAAGGGGTGAACCTCACAACCCGGGTATTCGCCTTCTCCCGGTGGACCCACTTCGCACATTAGCCGAAAGCCGAGGGCCGACACCCCCCTCTCAGTTCCGTAACAGGTGACCATTCGCTCCGCGAATGAGCACCATCCGGACTTGCAACCCCGGTACGCAGCGGGCCACGCTGAACTCCGATACGGAGCAGGAGACGGCCGTGAGGAGATGGCTTGCGCTGGCACTCGTGATCGTAGTCGCGATGTGGCCAGCCCTCGCATGGGCGCAGCAGCCCACCGAAGACACCGACGGCCTCTCGATGCGCATCGGCGGCGATTACACCCTCCCCGCCGGCCAGAACGTCGAAGTCGTCATCGTCATCGAAGGGGACGCCCTCATCGAGGGCACCATCACCGACACCCTCCTCATCATCAATGGCACCGCCACCGTCCGGGGCACGGTCGAAGAGGACGTCGTCGTCATTCGCGGGGACCTCATCGTCGAGTCGACCGGCACCGTGAACGACGTTTCGCTCATTCGCAGCGACATCACGGAGCAACCCGGTGCGACGATCCTCGGCGATGTCGAAAAGACGAACTGGTGGTTCTCGCCGGGCTTCGGCTATCTGATCGGGTTCCTGTTCTACCTCGCGTTCACAGTGTTCGTAATCGCCGCGGGTCTGTTGTTCGCGGCCGTCGGCGGGAAGCAGCTCTCGCTTGCTGCTGCGAGTATGGGCCAGCAGACCGGGCGCACCATCCTCATGGGCATCCTCGCGGCGATCGTGCTGCCGATCATCGCGGTCGCGTTCCTGTTCACCATCGTCGGCATCCCTATCGGCATCGGGATCCTGGTGTTCCTGGTGCCCGTGCTGTGGTTCCTCGGGTACATCGTTGCGGGCACGTGGTTCGGCATGCTCATCCTGGGCCGCCAGTCGCGCGCCGGCGAGGGATACCACCCCTACGGCGAAGCCGCGCTGGGCCTCGCCATCCTGCAGGCGATCGGACTCATCCCGGGGCTCTGGTTCGTCGTGTTTGTCCTGCTCGGCACGTGGGGCACCGGCGCCGTCGTGAACATGGCCCTTTCGGCCGCACGAACGCGCCGCAGGCCCGGCGGCGAAGGCGGCGAAAGAACCGAAGAGCCAGCACAGCCACCCGAGCCCGGGCCCGAACCCGCCAGCGAACCGTAGCGTTACCCCCGCTCGCGAATACCCTGCATTACCCGCGAATTTGAACGTACGAGCAGGCCTTGGAGACTGGCTCTTTGAGCCATCTTCGAAGGCTGGTTGATGAACTGGGTAACCTTCGTCCTGCTCGGCATCATCGGCGTGCTCACCTGGCGGGCATACCGGAACGGTTTCGTGCGGGAGCTGGTTTCGCTCTCGGCGATGATCCTTGCCGTGCCCATCGCCGGCATCTTCTACGACGACATGTTCCCCAAGGTCGAACCGATCGTGGATAGCCGGCCGCTGGCGAGCCTCATCTCGTTCCTCGCGCTCTTCACCGGCGTCATCATCGCCGGGCAGGTCGCCGCCCACGTGCTGAAACAGGCCGTCGAACTGCTGAACCTCGGCCTCGCCGACCGGCTCGCGGGCGCGCTGTTCGGCTTCCTCAAGGCGGTCATCCTCTGCCAGGTGCTGCTCATCGCCCTGGTCGTGTTCCCGAAGCCCGATATCCGCAACGCCATCGAGGCCTCGCCCCTCGCCACGGCACTGCTCGACTGGGCCGTGCTGTTGCTGGCGATACTCCCCGACCGCTTCGAAGCGGCTCTCGACGCCTTCCGCGAAGGCGCCGAGACCATCGCACTGGCGCTCGAACGGTAGCCCCCGGTTCGAGCAGTGGGCGGGTCAGCCGCCCGTGCCCTCCGCCCCCGGCCCCTCCCACAGGCCGCAATCCGTATCCGTGTCGTCGAGGAACGGCCCCACACATTCACGCCCTTCGCGGACGATATGGAGGCAGCGGTTCACCAGCCCCGCACCGGGCCGGTCGCCCAGCGTGACGCGCAGGTAGCGGCACCGCGCGGCGAAGCGCTCCGGCCGCGGGTCATCGGGCAAGCGTGGAAGCACGCGCGCCATTGTCCAGCGAGCACCTCCCGCCTGTCGAATCGCACTGCACACTGTGCACCGCGCACCGGGCACTCCGGCGGCGACCGAAACCCCCGGGCCGGGTACCCTGAACGCATGCCCGAGACGCTCGATTCCCTGCCGTTCCGTCACGTCCTTCCGCACACCGCGTCGGTTTCGCCGGCCGGCCGCCTGAGCATCGGCGGCTGCGATGTCCGCGACCTCGTCGAGGAGTTCGGTTCGCCGCTCTACGTCTTCGACGAAGCCGACTTCCGCGCGACCTGCCAGGAGTACCGCCGGGAGTTCGAATCGCGCTGGCCGAACCTGCGCGTGGCCTACGCGGGCAAGGCGTTCCTCTCGCGCGGTGTGGCCCGCATCCTCGCCGAAGAGGGCCTCGGGATGGACGTGGTGAGCGGCGGCGAGCTCGCCATCGCGCTCGCGGCGGGCTTCCCGGCCGAGCAACTCTACTTCCACGGCAACAACAAGCTCCCCGCCGAACTCGCGGCAGCGCTCGACGCGGGCATCGGGCGCATCGTGGTCGATAACTTCTACGAGCTCGAAACCCTCGAGCAGCTCGCCGCCGAACGGAACGTCACCCAGCCCATCCTCCTGCGCCTCTCGCCGAACGTCGACCCGCACACCCACGCGAAGACCACCACCGGCGTGCTGGATAGCAAGTTCGGCTTCGCCATCGCCACCGGCGACGCCGAACGCGCGGTGAAGCAGGCGATGGAATCGAAGCACCTCGACCTGCGCGGGCTGCACGTGCACCTCGGCTCCCCCATCTTCGAAACCGAACCGTACGAGCAGGGCAACGCCGTCGTCGCGGCCTTCGCAGCGCAGATGGGCGACATCCACGGCTTCGAATTCCGCGAATACAGCCCCGGCGGCGGGTTCGCGCTTGCCTACACCCGGGACCAGCGCCCACCCTCGATCGCCGAGTACGCCGAGATCGTGGCCTCGAGCCTCCGGAAGGCGCTCGCCCAGTACAGTCTGCCCGAACCGTCGATGCACATCGAACCCGGCCGATCGCTCATCGGCCGCGCGATGGTCGCCATCTACACCGTCGGCGCCCGCAAGGACATCCCCGGTGTCCGCACCTACGTCTCGGTCGATGGTGGCATGGCCGACAACATCCGCCCGGCGATCTACGGGTCGAAGTACGAAGTGTTCGCCGCCGAACGCCCCTTCGCCCCCGAGGAAGAGACGGTGACCATCGCCGGCAAGTACTGCGAAAGCGGTGACATCCTCGTGCAGGACGCGCGGCTGCCGCGGCTCCAGCCCGGCGAACTTGTCGCCCTCCCCGCCAGCGGCGCCTACAACCTCGCCATGAGCTCGAACTACAACATGGCCCAGCGCCCGCCCGTCGTCGCCGTGAAAGACGGACAGGCCCGCCTCCTCCTCCGCCGCGAAACCGTCGAGGACCTGATGGCGAGGGACGTCGGGTAGGCTCTGGGCTGTTGGCTATTGGCTCTTGGCTCTTGGCTCTTGGTCCACACTCGGGGCCCGAGTCGCTGTAGTCGAGGCCCACTGCGGCCTCGGCGGCCTGCTCACAGCCCCATCAACGGCGA
>CAZWBW010000059.1:10192-18054 GCA_964632355.1 uncultured Anaerolineaceae bacterium
GTAGTCGAGGCCCACTGCGGCCTCGGCGGCCTGCTCACAGCCCCATCAACGGCGACACCCTCACCGCACCCCTCTCGAGCCAGTACCGCGACCGTTAGGGAGCGTCCCACTTCACCCCGCGTACTCTCGTACCCTCCTACCCGAACCCTTCTCGCGACACGACAACACCCCGTGTCCCGTCTTGCGGCGGGGGTGAGGGCTCCTTTCGCCCTTCATCCTTCGCCTTGTCCCTCACAACGGGGCCGGGGATGAAGGCCACCAACAGCCAAGAGCCAACAGCCCGCGTAGCGACTGCGGAGCGCAGATCGCGCGCCGAACCAGTACCGCGACCGTAAGGGAGCGCCCACCCGTACTCCGGCCACCGGCGCCCGGGTACACCACGCCGGTGACCCACGCGAACCCGAAGCCAGGAGCCAACAGCCAACAGCCCGCGTAGCGACTGCGGAGCGTACAATTGCCCCATGAAGCCGGACCTGATGGAGATCCTCGTCTGCCCGCTCTGTAAGGGTGACCTCCAGCTCACCGTCGACCACGAGACCGACGGCGAAATCCTGGCGGGCTCGCTGCGGTGCGACAACTGCAACGAGACCTACCCGATCGAAGAGGGCATCCCGAACATGCTGCCGCCGGAGCTTCGCGAAGCATGAGCGACGCAGCACCCGAATGGCCGGCAAAGCCGGGCGAAGCCGAACCGCCGCGGCTCATCCCCGAGTGGGCAATGCTCTGGCGCGGGCTGGGTCTCGCCGGGCTCGCCATCGCGCTCATCTGGGCCGCCGCTACATCGTTCCGCGCCAGCTGGCTGCTCGCGCCCGTTAGCGCCCTCCTCGCCATCGGCAGCTTCCTTTCGGCGTGGGCCTCGCTCATCCACCTCACCGGCGGCGAACGTTTCGACGACCACCCGTGGGTGTAGGGCCGCCCGCCCCGCGGCATCCCCTGTGCCCGGCGCCCGGTGCTCAGTGCTTAGCACGAAGAACTGAGCACTTAGCACTCAAGACTCCTCCCCCCTACAATTCCCGGTATGGCAGTGAAGGACCCGGCGCGCGCAAAGCAGCGCATCGAACAGCAGCTCCAGCGCATCTACTGGCTGCGGGGCACAGGCCCCAACCCCTTCGATTACGACCAGTGGAACGCGCGGACCATGGAGATCCTCGAAGCGCTGTTCGGTAAGGATTCGCCCGAAATGGAGCGCTACGAAGAGGCGGTGAACACTCGTGGCCGCCTGCCGGGCGTGCGCGGCCAGGCCGAGAACATGACGCTCAACATCCACGGCCAGTGGGGCATCCGAAACCGCCTCGACCGCGCCGAAGCCGTCCTCCGCGACCTCGCCGACAGCCTGCAGTAGCGAACTGCCCCCAATCGCACAATGCAACAACGGCCGGGCGAACGCCCGGCCGTACCGTCACTTCCTGGCGGGAGTGCATGGGAGTCGAACCCACCCCCCGCCGCGCTGGCGACGGGGCAACCGTTTTGAAGACGGCGAGGACCACCGGATCCCTTCCACTCCCGCTGCGATTCTCCCCGCCAGGCCGGTCGCTGTCGAACTACACCGAGTCGAGCCACTCCACGAGCAGCCCGTTGAATGCGATCGCGCGCTCCTGGTGCGGCCAGTGCCCCGTCTCGGGCCAGGCCACCCCGCGCGATCGACGGTTCCCCGCGTGCGATTCCTCCCAGCCCGCCATCGCGTGGGCCGTGTCGCCACAGCGAATCGCAAGCAGCGGGACCTGCAACCGCCCGAGGTACTCCTCCGCCTGGGGCCGCAAGGCGAACTGGTCCGGCACGAAGAACTCCCCTTCGACTGTCTTCCAGATCACCTCGATGGGCGTCCCCATCAGCCGCCGGCTATGCCACGCCTTCAGGTGTGCCGGCGAATTCTTCGTGTAATAACTGCTCAGGATGAACTGCCGCGCCACATCGTGGCCGTTCGGCTCCTTCAGCTGTTCGACGAACTTCGCCGTCGGCTTTGCGAACTCCGTCGGGTACCCGTACGACCCTTCGATCGACACCACCGAGCGCACGAGCTCCGGGTGTTCGACGCCCAACGCCAGCCCGATCGCCCCGCCGAGCGAATGCCCGACGATCGTCGCCGGCTCCGCATCGAGTTGTCGCAGCAGCCCCGCAAGGTCGGCCGCAAGTTGCCGCACGGTGTACCCCGATGCCGGCACCGACGACCGCCCGTGGCCCCGGAGATCCACGTTGATACTGCGGTAGTCTCCGAGGAGCAGCGGCGATTGGTAGCACCAGTCCGTGCCGTCGCACGCCCAGTCGTGCACGAGCAGCACCGCCTGGCCCGTCCCGCCTTCGGTATAGAACAGTTCGACATCGCCGACAGTGGCGAAGGGCATGCTCCCCTTCCCGTCGCAGGAGTGCTGCTATCAGACGGCTGATTCTAGCTCATGGGCTACGATCGGGGCAGATGGGCGGCAGGAGGATCATGTGACCCAACCAAAGTCGTTCGATGAGCTCATCAACGCGTGGCGGCGGCTCAGCGACGAATATCTCGCCACCTTCCGCGAAGCGCTCGAAATGGGCGCCGCGGCCTTTACCTCGGGCCCTGCGGGGCGCTCCGGAGCCGATGCGAACGCCGGCGACCGCAGCAAGGCCGAAACCAACGGGGCCCAGGGAGCGGCATCCGCCACCGGCGAGGCGCCCCCGGACCTCGCCGGGCGCCTCGACGCCCTCGAAGAGCGCGTGCGGCGGCTCGAACAGGCCGTCGCGGCACTCGTCGAATCGGGCTTCGACGATGACGACGAAGACGACGGTCTCGAAGCCAGGCTCGATGCTCTCGAGGAGCGCCTCGAAAAGCTCCGCAAGAAGATTCGCCGCCGGAGCTGAAACGAACGGGGGCCCGGGCTCCCGGCCCGCGCCCCCGCGCATGCAGGTTCGTTAGCCCGGCGCCTAACCGAGCGCCGCACACTCCGGAAGGCTATCGGCGATCTGGTCGATCTCCGATGTGTCGTAGATGTCGAGCGCGTCGAACGACGCCCCGATCTCGTCGAACGCCGCCTCGAACCGCGTCGCCAGGTCCTCGACTTCCGAGAGGAACACCGCCGGGTCCGTCGTGCTCAGCGCCTCGGCGTCGGCGACAGCGGCATCGAAGATCGCCACGATGTCGCTCACCCCGAGCTCGATGGCCGCCTGCACTTGCGCCCCATCCGGGATGTCCGGCTGCCCCAGCAGCAGGATGTCGAGTTCGAGGTCCATTGAGCGGTCCCGCGCATCCTCGAACGCGGCAACCAGCACATCCTTCGCGGCCTCCAGGTCGTTCACATCCTGCATGGTGAGGTCATCCGAGATGGCCATGAGGTCGTCGACGAACGTGACGAACGCCGTGCAGAACCCGGCAACCCACTCCTCGGTCGCGATAGCCGAGGACTGCTCCTGCCCAACGTCGTCCTCGAGGTCCTCCTCGAAGTCCCCGAGGTCATCGTCGAGGTCGAACACAATGCGCGCGCACTCCGGGTCGGCTTCGAACGCCGCGACCAGGTCCTCGACGTCCTGGTTGTCCTGCGCGAGCGTGTCCAGGCGGTCGCGCACCGATTCCGATTCCTGCGCGCTAAAGAACACAGCCAGCAGCGCGAAGAAGTACTCGTCCGACTCGGGATCGAGCTTCTTCATCTCCTCGATGATCCGGTCGAGTTCGGCCCCTTCTTCCTCGAAGTTGTCGACGAAGGCAGCGACGACCGCCTCGCCGTCCTCGATATCGGGCTTGCCCAGCTTCTTGAATTCGCCAACCAGGTCGTCCTGGATGTCCCGGGCCTTTTCGAGGAGTTCGATGAGCTTCTCGTGCCCCGCGACCGTGTCCGTTTCGGGTTCGACGCTGTCGAATTCGGCGTCGAGCGCATCAAGCTCCGGCTTGTAATCCAGCGCGAGGTCGCACACATCGGCGACCCACTGGTCCATCTCCACTGCGTCGCCGTCCCCGCCGCCACAAGCTACTACGAGGCTAGAAAACGCCAGTGCCGCTCCCGGCACCAGCAAGAATCGAGAAATGAAATTCATGCGATTTTACTGTTGCTCCGTAACCGAAATCTCCGTAGTGGATCAACCCGCCGGGATTATCGGTTACGGAGCAACAACGAACACATTACCCGGGCACTTCCAGGGTTAAGATCAGCAAACTTACGGGATAAGCAGTACTCTCCCGAAAGCCTTCCGGCTCTCGATATACCGGTGCGCTTCGGCCGCCTCGGCAAGCGGGAATGTGCGATCGATTACCGCCCGGATTTCGCCCGCCGCCGCTTCGTTCAGCAGCCGTTCGATCATCGCCCGGCACCGCGCGTTGTTGGTCGCGAACTCCGCCGCCAGCAGCACCCCCGTCAGCGATGCGTTCTTCATCACCAGCGGCCACGTGTCCTGCCGGCTATCGTCGCGGCCTGCGCGCCCCACGCTGATGACGCGGCCGCGATAGGCCACCGCCTCCAGCGACTGCTGGAGCACCGGCCCACCCACCGAATCGACGATGAGGTCCGGCCCGCGCCCCTCGGTGAGCTCCCGCACCGCGTCCGTCCAGTCGCGCGCGACGTAGTTGATGCCGTGGTCGAGGCCGAACTCCTTCAGGCGCGCCAGCCGCTCATCGCTCGAAGCCGTGGCCAGCACCGTCGCTCCCGCGCGCTTCGCCAGCTGCACCGCCGCCAGGCCCACGCCGCTCGCGCCCGCGTGGATGAGCACCGTCTCGCCCGCCTTCAGGTGGCCGAATTCGAACAGGCAGTCGTCGGCCGTTCCGAACTCGATAGGGATCGCCGCCGCCTGCTCGATCGTGAGCCCTTCCGGGATGGCATAGGCAGCGCGTTCCGGCACCGAAACCAGTTCGGCGTGCGAACCATGGCTCATCGTCGCGACCACCGGCTGGCCCGGGCGGAACTGCGTCACCCGCTCGCCCACATCGCGCACGACGCCGGCCGCCTGGTACCCAACGATGTGCGGCACCGACGCCAGCTGCCCCCGGCTCCGGTTCAGCGTGTCGCCGCCCTGGATGCCGATCGCCTTCACTTCGATGATGATCCCGCCCGGCCGAAGCTCCGGGTCGGGAACGTCTTCGTAGCGCAATACCTCCGGTCCGCCCGTGTGGTAATAGACCGCTGCCTTCATCGCACACCTCCAACTGCCCGGGAATTCTAGGGCAGCGGCGCGTCTCAGGCGCCAGCCTCACCCGACGCCGAAGGCGGCAGCCGACAGTCACCTGCGCCACACACCTGCAACCCGCCGCCCGCCCCGCTTGTTCGTACGCACGGCGCGCTGCGGCACCCTTGGCCCCACACCCCCTCGAGGAGGACGCCATGAGCGAGCCACGCGCCGACGACCAGGGCGCCACAACCCCGGCAGACGAACAGCCACCGAAAAAGCGCAAGTTCAAGTCCGAAGACGAGATGAACCCCGGGAAGAACTACCGGCTCCAGGGCGGCGAAGCCCGCTTCGAATTCGACCCCGCGAACCACCAGGCATCCGAAGAAGGCGGCGAACCCCAGTAGCCCCCCTGCCCCGGCGTACTCACCCCATTGCGAAATATGTGATGCGCGGAATCGCTATGCTTTGTAATGGGACTGTAATCTGTTTACATCAGCAGGAAAGGAGACGGGACCAGCACGGAGGCTAGACTCGGCCTCGCTTATGGCAATTCTGTGCGGTGTGCTGCAAAGTGCACATCGCACTCGCATCCACGAACGCCTCTTTCGTAGCCGCGAGTACACTCGCCGCGGAGTTGTTTCAGAGCGATGCCATCAGGACATGAGTCGCAGGGCGGGCGCGAACACTCGCGCCATGCGCTGACTTCGGCACCATTCGAAGCGCTCCTCCATGGCGCCCCATGCCCCCTCGCACTCCTCGATGCCAACTACCGCTTCGTCCGCGTAAACCCTGCCTTCGCCCGCTTCTTCCACGCCGGCCCCGATGCGTTCCCGGGCAAGTCCATGGAAGAAGCGCTCGGGCCCGCGTGGGCCGGCATCCCGGCAGGAACCCCCTCTGCGGAGGGTGTCGTCGTACACGTGGCCGAAGAACGCGACGGCCGCCAGCGCCACCTCGAAGCGCTCATCTACGCCATCAACGACGGCGAGGCCTTCGGGCTCGCCGTGCAGGAGTCCGGCGCCGGCCCGAACGGCTCCGAACCGTCGATCGCCCAGCTCGTCGAAAACGAGGCCGGCCGCCGCGCGCGTGTTCGCACCGAAGCCATGCCCGCCATCGTCGCCGAGGCCACACCCCGCGGCGATGCCCTCTACTTCAACCAGCGCTGGTACGACTACACCGGGCTCACCCCCGAGGAATCGTTCTTCGGACGCTGGCGCAACGCCGTCCACCCCGAAGACCTCGCCCGGGTGCAGCGAGCCCACGAAGCCGGGGAACTCACCGGCGATGTCGAGTTCGAATTCCGGCTTCGCCGCGCCGATGGCGAGTACCGCTGGCACCTCGGCCGCCGCTTCGGCGACCGCGACGAAAACGGGAAGCTCCGCTCCTGGATTGTCACCGCCATCGATATCGACGACCGCAAGCAGGCGGTCGAAGCGCTCGCCCGGAGCGAAGAGCGCCACCGCCGGCTCGCCAACGCCATGGCCGCCCTCGTGATGGAGACCACTGCCGATGGCGCCGCCCTCTGGTGCAACAAAGCGTTCCTCACCTACTCCGGGCTCAGCGAACAGGAGTTCTCCGGCCACGGGTGGATGCAAATCGTCCACCCCGACGACGTTGAGACATTCCCGGCCTCACTCGAGGACATCGAGTCGCCGTGGACAGCCGAAGTGCGGCTTCGCAACGCCGCGGGCGAATACCGCTGGCACCTCGGCCGCGCCGTGGGCGGTTACCACCGCGGCGATACGAAGACGTGGGTCTGCACAGCGATCGACATCCACGATCGCAAGGTCGCTGAGGACGCGCGTGAACGCGCCTCGACCCTCGTCCGCCAGCTCGCCGATGCCCTCCCCGTCCTCGTCGCGGTGAGCGACTCCAACCAGGAAATCGTCTACCTCAGTCCGCGCTGGTCCGAATACACCGGAGTCCCGCTCGACCAGATCTCCGCGCCCGAAGACGCCCTCTCGCTCTTCCACCCCGACGACCAGCCCGCGATGCGCCGCATGGCCGAGGCGCAACGCCGCCACGAACCCGACGAGGCAGAAGTCCGCATTCGCCGCCGCGATGGCACCTACCGCTGGCACTGGATTCGTTCCCAGCCGGTCCGCGTCCCCCAGGACGAGCTCACCTACTGGACCGCGCTCGCCATCGACATCCACGACCGCAAGATCGCCGAAGACACCGTCCGCCGCCACGCCGGGCAGCTTCGCGCCATGGCCGAAGCCGCGACGGAGATCAACAGCCGCGCCGACATCCGCCACATCCTTTCGGGCCTCACCAAGCGCGCGCGGCGCGTCATCGGCGCACACGCTGCGATCACCACGCTCGCGGTTGGCGGCAACTGGTCGAACCCGATTACGGCCGTCTCCACTTCGCCCGAGGCCGAGGGGCAGAACTGGGAGGAGCTCGGTTCCCGGCCCGCGGTTTGCGACCTCATCCTGGAAGGCCACCCCATTCGGCTCACGCGTGCCGAAGCCGCGACCCACCCCGCGTTCGCAAACAACGGCAACCCCGAGGCCGCCACCGCCGATGGCGTTCTCGCCGTGCCACTCAAGAGCGAGACCGGCCAGGTGCTCGGGTTCATGCTCTTAACGAACCGCTTCGAAGGCGAGTTCGACGAGACCGACCAGGCCGTTGTCGAACAACTCGCCCGCTTCGCAGCCACCACCATCGAGAAGTCGCAGCTCCTCTCCGAACTCGAAGGTGAGCGCCTGCGGCTCGCCGCCGTGTTCGACCAGATGCACGCCGGCGTCATCATCGTCTCGGCCGCCGGCGACATGCTCCTTAGCAACGCCCGCGCCAGC
>CAZWBW010000060.1:0-17997 GCA_964632355.1 uncultured Anaerolineaceae bacterium
CCGCATCACGACGTGGTACCAGGGCGATGTCGCCGTCGCCCGCGTCATGGCCTCGCACGCGGACTACATCAAGGGCGAAACGCTGAGCACCGAGCTCATCGACGGCGAACCCCCGGCCGACGCCCACCGCGCGGAGCACGACCTCGAAGGCACCCGGGTCGTGCTCGTCGTCCGCCGAAACCAGTAGGCGGCGCGAGCGGGGAGGTGAGAGGGTACGCGAACCCATCAGTACCGCGGCCGGGAGGGAGCGTCCCACCGCTCCCCCCGGGGGGTCGCCACAGGTGCTGCCCCCACCGCGGCTGCAAACGGTAGTCGAGGCCCACTGCGGCCTCGGCGGATACGGACATCGCACATCAACGGCGACGCTCGCCCTCATCCCAACCCGCTCCCGCCTTGCGGGAGAGGGCACTTCACCCACCTGCCGTGGGAGCAGCGCCCGGGCATGAGGCACGGCCATACGCGAAGGGGAGGCCTCGCGCCTCCCCTTTTCTATGCTTCGGGTTCCGTCGTTCGCGGCGTCAGCGCGTCCAGGAGATCGTCCGCGCAGCTCTGTACCCGTTCTCGGTGAGCGCACGCAAGCCCGGGGAGCGGCCCGGTGCTACTTGTGGATGGTTCGAAGCGACAGCAGATGGACCGTCACGGCCATGGCAATAGCGATGAGCACCACTTCCAACCACGGCATGTCGCGCACCAGGTAGACCGCTGCGCCAATCCCGATCCAGAGCGACGAGATCGAGAACACCTTCGTGCCGATGGTTGCACCACGCTCTTCCCGGTAGTCACGGAGGTGGCGGCCGAACACCCGGTTCGTCGTGAGCCACCGGTACGCGCCCGGCGAGCTCTTGCCGAAACAGGCGGCGGCGCCCAGCAGGAAGATGGTCGTCGGGAGAAGCGGGAGAAACATCCCCAGCACGCCCAGGCCAACCAGCAACCCGCCCACGATCCGCAGGACGATTCGCGTCAGGCGGCTCGAGGACTGAACCGGGACATCTTGCAAACCCGCCATTTCTGTCATTTCGACTGCTGTAACCCCGCGGATGGCAGGTTCAGTATGTCACATTGACACTCGAAACGGCAGTATCTTGCCCATCCCCTGCCGAACTCTTACGGCATGTCGATTATCGGCATGTGAGCAGGTTCATACTCCGGGCACTCCGCATCGGTGGGCTGGCGCTCTGTCTCGCGAGCACTGCAACCGCAGCCACCGGCGCCTTCGACCCCGCGCTGACGTGGACGGGTGCGTTGCTCGGGGGGGTTCTCGCATACCTCGCGCGCATCGTGGCCCCGGAGCCTGCACGCCCGGCCCTCCTGGTCGCGGCGCGGCGGACCGAACTCAGCATGATTCGCGGGATGAAGGGCCAGCGCGAGACGCTCGATCGCGCCGCCTAGCGCGCCTCGACCGGCTTGCGAAAGAGAGCCGTGTAGCTCCACCGCAGGCCTCGGCGCGACAGGAATTCGAACCCCACGCCCTCCGCGAGTGCCCGCACTTCGCCCGGCCCCGTGAAGTCCGCGTCGTTGCGGGCTTCGCTGATCGCCAGCCGGCCGCCCGGCTTCAGCACCCGCATCGCCTCGGCCAGGCACGCCTCGCGGTCGGGCAGCTCGCCGAGCACCGTCACGAGCAGCACGAGGTCGAAGGTCCCATCCCGGTACGGCAGCGCGAGGCCGTCGCCCTGTACGCACGCGAAGCTCGCCGCGCGTTCGCGCCCCATCCGTTCGCGCGCCATGCGCAGCATCTCGCGCTGGAAGTCGAAGAGGTGCAGCCGCCCGCGCGGGATCGCCTTCGCCAGCGCCTGGCTGAAAAACCCGGGGCCGCAACCGAGTTCGAGCACGACCGCGTCCGGTTCGAGATCGAGGCTTGCGACCAGCCGTGGGGGCGACTGGATGAGCCGCCGCAACGGGTTACGGAGCTGCCCGGCATGCCGCGCCGGGTAGATCTTCCCGCGGCCCATCCCCATCGCGCGCTTCGGACTGGCGCCCATCGCGGCGACATCCTGCGCCAGCCGCACTCGCCGGTCAACGAAGCACTGCTACCGCGATTCGAACACCTGCTTCAGTTCGAACGGCACCGTCGCTTCGAGCTGGTCGAACGTGCACTCGTGCGGAGGCTTGTCGGGGCGCCAGCGCTGGAACGTCGCGGCGTGCCGGAACCGCTGCCCCTGCAGATAGTCGAACGTCACCTGGCACACCAGCTCGGGCCGCAGCCGCTCCCACGACGTGTCCCTCGACTGGTTCCAGCGGCTCGGTGCGCCGGGCGTCCGCCCGAACCCAAACCCGATGCTCTCGTCGTCAGTCCGATACGGTTCGAGCACCGCCACCAACTCCCGCTTCTCCTTCGCCTTGAAGCTCGACGTGTGGCCCACGTGGTGCAGCACGCCCTCGGCGTCGTACAGCCCGAGCAGCAGCGACCCGACCGCCTCGCCCTCGGCGTTCTTCGCCCAGCGGAACCCGCCGACGACGCAATCCGCCTCGCGCAGGTGCTTGATCTTGGCCATCGCGCGAATGCCCGGCTGGTACGTACCGTTCGCCGGCTTCGCGATGATGCCATCGAACCCTGCGCCCTCGAACCGCTCGAACCAGTCGCGCGCGACCTCGGGATCGGTGGTCGCGGGTGTCAGGTACGCCGGCGGCCCAACCTGTTCGAACAGCCCCTCGAGCCGCTGGCGCCGTTCGGCAAACGGCGCGGACCGCAAGTCTTCGCCGCCGGCCGCGAGCAGGTCGAAGGCCACGAACGCTGCGGGAGTCTCGGCGGCAAGCTTTCGAACGCGCGATTCCGCCGGGTGCAGCCGCATCTGCAGCGCTTCGAAGTCGAGCCCGTGCTCGCTCATGATCACGATCTCGCCGTCGAGCACCATCGGCCCCGGCAGCACCTCCACCAGCCCCCGTTCGACCTCCGGGAAGTACCGTGCCAGCGGGCGGCTATCGCGGCTCTGGAGGTACGCCGAGTTGCCATCGAAGAAGACGAGGCAGCGGAACCCGTCCCATTTCGGCTCATAGATCCAGTGGCCGTCGTTCGGGATCTCGCTCGCCAGTTTCGCGAGCATCGGTTCAATCGGTGGTTCGAGCATCGCGGGACACTGTAACAGGCATGGGCTCGATCGTGCGGCAGATGCGCCGGGCACGAAAAAGGGGCAGCTCCCCTGTTGCTGCCCCTTTCGTATATACCTGGGCTCTCCGGGAACCAGCGCCGGTCGTACCGGCAATATGCCCCCGGTCAGGCGGCCTGTCGGTGCTCCTCGTTGGTAATGAAGTCGGAGTCTTCCAGCCAGTTCTTGAAGTACCGCTCTTCACCGCAAATCTTGCAGACGCCGCGGCTCTTCGGCCCCTGCGCCTCATCGATGCGCCAGCGGTGCGCATGCGTCTGCTCCTGTTCAACGACAGCGGTAGTGCCTGCTTCTGTCTTCATTAATCTGCTCCTTGTTCCCGGGACCATGCCCATTGCTTGTTGTCGGTACTCTACCGACCGATCAACAGAACCATCACGGGCATTTGTCCCTCCCGTATTCGGTCTTTAGTCGGAACCAGCAAGTCCCCATCGGGCGGTCCGCCGCCGGTAGCATCCGGCGCACCCGGCACCCGATCGATCACGTGTCGCGGTGGTTGCCTCGCAAACTGATTTCAGGGCCAGTGATGGAAATGCTTCGACGATCCGCAGCCCCGGCCCGGAGACGATTCTGCGAGCAGCGCCACCGCCGCGCGCAGCGCCACCGGATCCGCGAGCAGGCTGATGCGATAGGCCCCGGGCGCCCCGTACATGTCGCACGGGACCAGGAACATCCCGGCCTCGCGGACCTTCGCTTCCCCATCCGCTCCCACGGGCCACGGGGGCCGCGCCTCGACCGTGAGGCCGGCGGCCGGCCGCTCGTACCGCCAGCCCGCAGCGTCGAGCACCGCCAGCACCCCCGGGCCACGCGTGCGAACCGCCTCGAGGGTCTCGGCGACGAACCGGTCGTACTGGTCGAAAGCCTGCCCTGCCGCAATCACCGAGAGGCTGGCCGGGCCGCCCGAAAGGAGCTGAAGCTGCCGGTCGAGCCGCTCGCGGAGGGCCACGTCGTGCGTCGCAATCCACCCGATCCGCAGCCCGCCCATCCCGAGCGGCTTCGAAAGTCCCCCGACGCTCACCGCGGAGGTACTCACGTCGGCGGCAGCGGGCGCCGGCGAACCGGTGTGCACCAGGTCCCGGTACACCTCGTCGATCACCGCGACCGCCCCGGCGCGCTCGGCCGTCCGCACATACCGCTCGACATCGGCGACCTGCCCGTTCGGCACCGTTGGGTTGCAGGCGATTGCGACCGCCGCGCCCGCCACCGGCACACACGACACCGTCACACAGCCGCCGGCCGTCTTCGCCGCCTCGAGGAAGCTCGGGTAGGTGCCGCGGTCGGCCACGACGGTGTTGCCCGGTTCGACGAGCACGAACGCGAGCGCGGCCAGCCCTTCCGAAGCGCCCGCGGTCAGCAGCACGCCGTCGGGCGCAACGGTTTCGTAGCGGCGAGCGATGGCTTCGCGGAGCTCCTCCGCCCCGGTCGGCGGAACGTACGAAAGCTCGTCCGGTTCGAGCCGGCCCAGGCGGCAGTCCAGGATCGGCGGGGCTGGATTCGAACTCGACAGGTCAGTGATTCCCGGCCGGTGGTACCGGGTGTAGTAGCGCAACAGGTCGCGGCGCGGATCGTCGTTCTCGTTCTTCATCTGCGCACACGGTAGGGAGCGGCCACCGCGGTTCGCGCCACCGGCACTGCACCGCGACTATCAGCTCTGTCGCAGCCCGCGTGCCCCCGCGCCAGCGGGCCGCTACGATCCCCGCGGGAGGATGCTGTGAAAGAACGCCGAATGTTCGGGCTGTGGTCCAGCCCTGTTTCGCCCAAGAGCCTCGCCGCCACACTCCGGCTCGGCGACCCCTGCTGGGACACCGATGGGAAGACGCTCGCATGGCTCGAAGGCCGCAGCGACCGCGGGCTCATCGTTGTACAGGAAAACGGTGGCGCCGACCGCGACCTCACGCCCGGTGGCATGTCCGTCCGCGCGATGGTCGGCTACGGCGGTGGCGACTACACGCTCTCGCACGGCGTCGCGTACTTCGTGAACCAGTCCGACCAGCGCATCTACCGGCAGGAACTCGCAGGAGGGCTCCCGCGGCCGATCACGCCGGCCTTCGGCGCCGCGTCCAGCCCCACCGTGTCGCCCGACGGCCGCTGGCTCGTCTTCGTCCACACCTACGAAGACATCGATTCGATCGCCATCGTCGACACCGAAGGCCGGTACTGGCCCTCGAAGCTGGCATCCGGCCGCGACTTCTACATGCAGCCCGCGTGGCACCCCTCCGGCCAGCAGCTCGCGTGGGTCGAATGGGACCATCCGAACATGCCGTGGGACGGCACCGAACTCCGGCTCGGGAAACTCACCTTCCCCGCGGACGGCCCACCGGCGCTCGAGTCCGCCGAAACCATCGCTGGCGGCAGGGAGGCGGCGACATACGGCCCCGTCTTCACGCGCGACGGGCAGGGGCTCATCTACGCCTGCGACGAACCGGGCTGGTGGCACCTCTTCCGGCGCGACCTCGCGGCAGGGGTCACCACTCAGCTCACGAACGGCGAAGCCGAGTTCGCCGAACCCGCCTGGCAGCAGGGCATGCGCCGCTACGCCGTCACCGCGAGCGGGCGCATCGTCGCCATCCGCAACAAGGACGGGTTCAACACCCTCGTGAGCATCGGTCCCGACGGCGAACTTCGCGACGAAAGCGCCCGTCACGAGGGCTACACGGCGCTCGCCTACCCCGCGGCTTCCGGCGCCCACGAAACCGTGGCGTTCGTCGCCAGCGGTGGCCAGCAGCCCGCCCGCATCATCACCATCGATTTCGCCGGCAAGGCCCCGGCGCAAGTTCGGCGCCGCAGCGAGACCGAGCTCGTCCCGGCAACGGCGCTGTCGAAGCCGGAACCGGTCTCGTGGACGTCGTTCGATGGCGAGCAGGCCCATGGGCTCTACTACCCGCCCGCGAGCGAACGGTTCGAATCCGACGGCGCCCCGCCGCTCATCGTCATGATGCACGGCGGCCCAACCAGCCAGGTGCAGGCTGCCTGGGACGCGCGGGCGCAGTTCTTCGCCACCCGTGGCTACGCCGTGCTCCTCCCGAACTACCGCGGCAGCACCGGATACGGCCGCGAGTACATGCTCAAGCTGCGCGATAGCTGGGGCATCTACGACGTCCAGGACGCCAAGACCGGCGCCGAAGCGCTCGCCGAACGCGGCCTCGCCGACCGTTCGCGGCTGGTCATCATGGGCGGCAGCGCCGGCGGCTACACCGTCCTCCAGTCGCTCGTCGACCTGCCCGGCTTCTACAAGGCCGCCATCTGCCTCTACGGCATCTCGAACCAGTTCACGCTCGCGAGCGACACCCACAAGTTCGAAGCGCGCTACCTCGATTCGCTGCTCGGCCCGCTCCCCGAAGCCGCCGCGCGCTACCGCGACCGCTCGCCGCTGTTCCACGCCGACCGGATCGTCGACCCCATCTGCATCTTCCAGGGCGACATCGACCGCGTGGTTCCGCGCGAACAGAGCGACGCCATCGTCGCCTCCCTTCGCGCCCGCGGCGTCCCGCACGAATACCACGTCTATGAAGGCGAAGGCCACGGCTGGCGCAAATCCGAAACCATCGAAGACTTCTACACCAAGTGCGAGCGCTTCCTGCGCCAGTACGTGTTGTTCGCGTAGCCCCGCGCCGGGACCCCGCCACCGGTGCCCGGTGCTCAGTGCCCGGTGCCCGGTGCTGAGTCCTGGGTCCCAAGCCCTGTGCGCAAAGGGGCCGGGGGGTGGCCGCACTGCGCACTGAGCACTGAGCACCTGGCACTTAAAGACGCGCCACCGCCGTCACCACCGCCGCCACCACGATCGTCACCAGCACCGGCGCGCGCAGCAGCACCGCGATGAGCGCCGCGCCCACCCCGAGCGCCCGTTCGTCCAGCACGAGGTCGCGTTCGCTGGCGAAGGTCTGCGTGGCCACGAGCGCCGCCAACAGCGCCGGAGCGAGCGCTTCGACCAGCCGCAGGAACCGAGGAGGCAGGTCGCGACCGCCGATAGCGACCGGCCCGCTTGCCTTCAGCAGCGCCGTTGCCAACCCAACGAACAGGACCACCGACCACTGGTCGCTCACCGGCGGCTCCACCCCACGAGACAGGCGAGGCTCGCTGCGACCACCGGGAGACCCGGCCGCACGAGCGGCACCAGCGCCAGCGCAATCCCGGCGCCCAGCAACGCCGCCACCAACAGCCGCCGCTTGCGAACGTTCGGCGCGAGCAACGCGAGGAACAACGCCGGGAACGCCGCATCGAGCCCCAGCGCCTCCGGGTCGGTGAGGAAGCCGCCACCGGTTACGCCGGCCAGCGTGCCAACGAGCCATGCCGCGTACAGCAGCAGCCCGGCACCGATGAGCGCTCCAGCATCGAACCTGCCGCCCCCCCGAGCAGCCACCGCCCACGACTCGTCGATGATGAGCTGCGCCTTCGCGAACCGAAGCGGCAGCGAGCCCCGCAGCACCGGCGCTACGGAAAGCCCGATGGGCACGAACCGGGCGCTCAACAGCGCGGCAGCCGTGATCGCCGCAGCCGCGCCGCCACCGTCACGAATGATCGAGAGCGACGCAAACTGCGCCGCCCCCGAAAAGGTCGTCAGGGTCATGACGATCGCCGGCCACGAACCGAACCCGGTGCTTTCGGCCAGCACGCCGTACGACACGCCGAACAGCCCAACGGCGATGGCGAGCGGGATTGCGTCCCGCACGCCACGCCGGAACGATTCGCGAAATGCGGGCTCGGCGGCCTCCGTCGTCATGCGATGCCGCGGTTACCGCGGGAGAGTCGGCTCCTGCTTCGTGAAGTCCGCCGGGCGCTTCTCCAGGAACGCCGAGATCGCCTCGCGGTGCTCCCACGACGCGTACGCCTGCTGCAGCGCCTCGCCCTCGGCCCGCATCACGGCTTCGTAGTCGCTCGCGTTCACGCCTTCCCGCACCAGCTTGCGGATGAGCGCCATCGAAAGCGCCGACAGGCCGCCGAAGTGCTCGCCCAGTTCGATCGCCCGGTCGACCAGCTTGTCCGGTTCGACGACTTCGCTCACGAGGCCAGCCTGGTGCGCTTCCTGCGCATCGACCAGCCGGCCGGTCATGCACCACTCGAGCGCACGGGAAGCGCCGATCATCTGCGGCAGCAGCGCCGAGCTCGCCAGTTCGGGCACAAGGCCCATGCGCACGAAGAACATACCGATCTTCGCCTCCGTGCTGGCGATGCGGATGTCGAACGGCAGGATCTGCGTGATGCCGATGCCCACGGCCGTCCCGTTGATCGCCGCGATCGTCGGCTTCGGCAGGTTGTGGATGTAGCTCACCCAGTTCGTCGCGGGGGGCTGATCGGACTGCTGCTGTTCTTGCTGCTGGTCGCCCTTATCGGCGGCGTCGGCCTGCGCCTTGAAGACAGCGCTCACGTCGGCGCCGGCGCAGAACGCCCGGCCCGCCCCGGTGACGACGATAGCCGCGATGTTGCGGTCGGCGACGCAGTCGTCCATCGCCTGGCGCATCTCCGCCATCATCTTCGGCGTCCAGGCGTTGAGCTTTTCGGGCCGGTTCAGGGTGATGAGGCCGACGCGGCCGCGCTTCTCGAAGAGGATCTGTTCGAATGCCATACGCGTACGTGCTCCTGCGAGATGTGGCCGGCGCGGCACCACCGGCGGGAACGAGGCGAGCGTACCACAGGTCCGCCGTGAGAGTGCCCGGCGTTCAGTGCTCGGTGCGCAGTGCCCAGTGCGGTTGCCCCGATTTGACGGACACAATGCGTAGTTCCATCAGGTGGCCGAGGAAGCCTCCTGGTGCGCGTAGCGTGCCTCGTGCTCTGCGGGGAAACGATACCCAGTGCCGCAGTGCGCAGTGCTGAGTCTTCAGTCCTGAGTCCTTTACCCCGGGCGTGCTAGCCTCCCGTTATGACCAGTACGAAGTCCGAACCATGGTTCATCCGCGTTCGCCGCTCCTTCGCGATGTGGCTCCTCACGCTGCTCTTCCGCTGGGCGGCGCCACGCGGCGCCAGCCGGTAGCGGCTGCCGCCGCAGTGCCGGGTGCGCAATGCGCGGTGCGCATGCGCAGTGCTCAGTGCTCAGTGCGCAGTGGGGTTCCTAGATCCCGGTTCCCAGAGGCGAACAAGCGGGTTCGCGCCCACGCGCTGCGCTCCGACCCGAGAGCCGAAGGCCGACAGCCGAGAGCCTTACCAGTACCGCGACCGTGAGGGAGCGGCGGGCGTTACCCGCGCTGCGGATGCCGCGGTCGAGCCGCAGTCACGGCCCTCCCGGCACTTACAACTGCGCACTGGGCACTGGGCACTGTGCACTGCGCACTGTGCACAACCCGTAGCGCGCGTCCGCGCGCTACGGGTTCGGCAACCCCGCCCGGAACAACCCTTCTTGCGCCGTCGAAATGAGCAGTTCGCCGCTGCGGCGGTACATCGTCCCGAGAATGAGCGCGCGGGCGTTGTGTGCGGCGTGCGACGACGTCGTGTAGAGCACCCAGTCGTCCCAGCGCGGAAGCCGGTGGAACCACATCGCGTGGTCCAGGCTGGCGGAGGCGGTACGGCTCCGCTGGATCCCGTGCATTCGCGAGACCGTGCTGATCATTCCCCGGTCACTCGCGTACACGAACACCGCCGCATGGATCACCGGGTCCTCCGGCAGTATGCCCTTGGGCTTCATCCAGACCTGCCGGAACGGCGGCTGCGGCTCCGGGCTCGACGCGCGTTCCGGGTCGCACGCACGGATGTCGATGGGGAAGTCCTCCACCAGGCGTTCGGCGTTCTCCCGCCGATCCGCCCGGACAAGGTCCCAGGGCGGCAGGCCGTCCGGCGGCGGCGCCTCGGGCATCGGGTCCTGGTGCGAAATGCCCGCCTCCGGCTTCGTGTAGCTCGCTTCGAGGCTGAAAATCGCCTCACCGCCCTGGTGCGCCACCACCCGCCGCGTTGTGTACGTTCGGCCGTCGCGGATGCGGTGCACTACGTACTGGATGGGCACGCCGTGCCGCCCGGGGCGAAGGAAATACGCGTGCAGCGAGTGAATCTCGCCCTCCTCGACGGTGCGCGACGAGGCAACGACCGCCTGCGCGGCCACCATTCCGCCGAACAGCCGCCCTCGGCCGTTCCCCGGGTGGCCCAGGAACAGGTCGCGGTCTAGCTGTTCGAGGTCGAGACGGTGTAGGAGTTTTTCAAGCGGTCCGGGTTCGGTCACGCCCAATAGTCTTACTCGCGCGCGGCCAACCGCCAACGCCCTCTTCCTGTCGCGAAATCGACAATCTCCCGGCAAGACTCGACAATTCGTGGCGATGACTCCCCGCAAGCACCCGCTCCGCGAACAGTTCGAAGTCGAGCGGCGCCGTTCCGCCTTCCTCTCGTTCCTCGCGGGCATGGGCATCGGCATCATCGCCTTCGACACCTGGATCGCAACGTGGTCCGGCGTGCTCGGCGGCGTGGCCGTCGGTGGGTTCGCCTATGGCGTCACCTACCTCTACGAAACCCTCATGTGGCGGAAACACCATGGCTGACGAACCCCGGCTCTCGCACATCGACGAACGGGGCGCCGCCCGCATGGTCGACGTCTCCGAAAAGGCCGACACCGCGCGCGAAGCCACCGCCGAAGCGTTCGTCGCCATGCGGCCCGAAACCCTCGCGCTCATCCAGCAGGGCGGCCTCCCGAAGGGCGACGTGCTGGCCGTGGCGCGCGTCGCCGGGATCATGGCCACCAAGCGCACCAGCGACCTCATCCCCATGTGCCACCCGCTGCCCATCAGCGGCGTGGTTGTCGATTTCGAACCCCGGGGCAACGACCGGCTGCGCATCACCGCGCGCGTGAAGACCACCGGCAAGACCGGCGTCGAAATGGAGGCGCTCACCGCCGTCTCCGTCGCGGCGCTCACCGTCTACGACATGTGCAAGGCGGTCGAAAAGGGCATGCGCATCGAAGGCATCCGGCTGCTCGAAAAGATCGGCGGCAAGTCCGGCCACTGGCAGGCCGACTGACCGCCGCCGGGACTCCCCACAGCCTTCAGCCCGCCCCTGTCCTTGCAGCGCGGGCTGCCGATCCTCACCATAGAGCCCGCGCCCCGTAATAGCGGCTATCGCTGCCACGCGGAGCGTAGAATGCCCACCGTGAGGAAGTTCCCGATGCGGTTCCGCGTGCGGCACAATGGCGGCCACAAACCTTCCAGCGAGCCAGCCCCTTCGGCACAGGTCGAAGCCCCGGTTGCGAACGGCACCCCGCCAGCATCCGACGTCGCGCTGCTCGAACGGCGGCTCGCAGGCGGCCACGCCCCGATGAAGTCGCAAGCCACCGGCGGCGATGCCCGCGCCGAGCGGCTCGTACGGCAGGTACAGAACGAAGTCGCCGAACTCCGCGAAGCGCTGGGCACCATGCGCCCGCCGCCGACCGACCTGACCGTCCTCGACCTCGACGCCGTCGCGAAGGACCCGGAGGCCGCCGCGAAGCTGCCGCCCCAACTGCTCGTTCGCGCCCTCGTCGACCAGCACGAACGAAACGCGACGCTCGAACGGCAACTCGAAGAGCGCCGCAAGCGGATCGATGAACTCGAGAACCGCGTGCGCGAGCTCGAGCAGGAGTGTGCGTGGTCCCGCGGCCGCCTCCAGACACTCGACGACGTCATCGCCGCGCTCCACGCGAACCTGCAGGACCTCCGCCTGCACCGGGATAGCCATCAGCTCGAAGCGCCCCGGCCCCCTGTGGTCGAACGGCCCGACGCACTCGCCGAACCCGGCGGCCCCGCTCGCCTGCCGTGATACGGCGCCACCACACCCTTCCGCGCCACCGCCCTTCGCGCGACCAGGTCGCGGCGGAGATTCGCGCGCTGCAACTCGACGCCCGCCGCCGTTACACCGAAGTCGACCTCCTCGTCGCCGCCCTCCGCGACCACATCCGCGACCTGCAGGCTGAACGCGACCGGCTTCGCGCGGAGATCGACCGCCTCCAGGACGACGCCCGCCGCCAGTCGGCCACGTGGCTCTGGCGTGGATCGAAGCCCAACCGCGCGTAGCGCAGTGCTCAGTGCTGAGTGCTCAGTGCTGAGTGCTCAGTGATCAGTCATGAGTCCGCGACCTGGCGCGTCTCGAAGCGAGTGCCGCCACGCCACGGACAGCAGCACCGTGCCGAACCAGGCGATCCCATTCCCATCCGAATCGCCGACGCCCGTCCCGGTGGCTGGTGCCTCTGGAGTCACCGTCGGGGTGTCCCCACCGGAGGGACCCGGGGGCGGCGAGGGTCCTGGTGTGTGCGTCGGCTCCGCGTGGAGCATGTCGACAGGGGCGCACTGCAACGCCCCTGCAACATTGACCTCGCAGACGCGAGTCTCCTCCTTATCGACCACTTCCTAGCATGAGCGCGGCCGGCCGCCCGGCCGGCAGTGGGATGAACGGAGGATTCGATGAAGACGAGAACGGTCATCGCCGGGATTGCCGGCACGGCCGCGGCGGGTGCTGTCGCCGCCCGCATGATGCGCTCCGAAACCGACGAAACCGGCGCCGAACAGCGCATGAGCTACCTGCGCCGAAACCTGATCGACGTGATCGCGCTCGATAACCACGTTCTCGGCGCCGTTCGCCGCCAGCTTCGCGACAAGCACGTCGAAGGCATGGCCGAAGCCCGCGAAATCCTCGAGGAGATCGAACGGGTGCTCGAAGGGCACGTCATTCGCCTCAACGAAGAGCTCGATGCCCTCGGCGGCGGTGGACCGTCGGGCTTCCGCGCGATGATGGGCGGCCTGACAGGCGCCATCGCCGGCATGGCCGACCGCTTCCGTTCCGAGCCCGTCTCGCGCATGTTGCGCGACGACTACATCGCACTCAGCGCCGTCAGCATCAGTTATTCGATGCTCCAGACCACCGCGCTCACGCTCGGCAGCCAGACGCTCGCCGACGCCGCACAGCTCTGCATGGAACAGACGACCCCGCTTGTCGTTCGCATCAGCGACGCCATGCCGCGAATCGTCACGATGGAACTCCAGCGCGAGTCTGTACCGATGCAGCCCGGTGTCGCCGAAGAAGCCGAGCAGGCGGCGATGGGCGCGTGGCAACAGGGCGCCCAGCAAGAGCACCAGGGCTCATAGCGGAGCCCGGGTGTCCGCGAAGCCCCTGCCTGCGTGACCGGGCCGCAACAGACTGCGGCCCGTCCTCGCCAATTCGTGTCGGTGGCCCAACCGGTGGCTCGAACCCCCGGCCGGCGCTGGCAGCATAGGGCCGATCACGCGCGCAGGAGGCCCGGATGAAAGGTTTCGAGTGGGCCGAAAACAACCTCGACGCTCACGACCCGCACGAACTCCAGGACCGCGGTGTCCAGGTCTACTTCGCGCCCAACGTGCGTGCCGGCGAATGGATTGTCGACCTCGCCGACGGGCGCGTCGATGTACTCCAGGAGGAGGAGCCAAAGCCCCAGCAGGGCTACTTTGCGCAGCTCGAGAGCCTCGAACGGTTCTGCCGCCGCGAAGGCATCCCCCTCTCGGAGCGCGACGGGTACGTCGTCACCTGGCCGGAAAGCCCACGCGAAGCCGGCGACCCCCTCCGCCACGCGGAGCGGCCCGAGCCCGAGATCTGACGCCTACAGCGAACCCGCAAGTTCCCCGAGCGCCCGCACCGTGCGTTCGAAGGCACCCGGGTCGTTCGCAGGGCTGAGCGGCATCGCCAGTACCTCCGCGGCGCCATAATTCGTCGCCTCCCGGAGCCGCGCCTGCACCTCGCTCGCGCTGCCGTGCACCACCAGCGCATCGATCATCCGGTCGCTGAGCTCGCCGTCCTTCGCCTCCGGATAGCCGGCATCCTGGAGCATCTGCGAATAGAACGGCACACGCGGGTAGAACCCGATCTGCCGCCGCGCAGCCTCCCGCACGGCCTCCGCGTCCTCCGAAACCGCGACCGGGATGTGCGCGACGAGCGGCGGCGGCGTCCGGCCCGCCTTTTCGGCGCCTTCGCGCAGCGCCGGGATCGCCACATCGCGCAGGTACGGCAGCGGACACATCCACGAAATCGCCCCATCCGCCAGTTCGCCACACACGCGGAAGCCGTTCGTGCGCAACGCCGAAGCCATTACGGTCACCTGCGTCGGCGCGGGGAGCTGTCCCTTCGCGGCCAGCCGCTTGCCTTCGAACGACACCCGCCCTTCGGAAAGCAGCGTCTTGAGGATGGTGAGGTATTCGCGCAGGTGTTCGAGCGGCCGTTCGAACGGGATGCCCCACGCGCCTTCCATCGCTGGCTTGTGGCTTGGGCCAACCCCGAGCCGAAGCCGCCCGGGCGCCAGCTGGTCGACCACCACCGCCGACTGCGCCAGCGCCATCGGGTGGATGGGGAACGTCGGCACAATCGACGTCCCGAAGCGGATGCGGCTGGTCTGCGTGGCCGCCGCGGCGAACACGGCCAGCGGATCGAAGTGCGCGCCGCCCTTCGTCATCCACGCCACATCCACCCCCGCCTCCTCGGCGAGTTTGATGCGGCCGATCACCTCTTGCACGGTGGGCGCGATGACGTGCACCCCGATAGTGAGCCTGTCCATAGTCTCTCCGTTCTGCGGTGGGCTGTTGGGGGCTATTAGCTACCAGTTGCGCGGTTCGGTGCAAGCGGGTGCCCCGGACACCTGCCCGCCGCCGGGAAGAAGAAGGGCCGGTCCACTGGGGGACCGGCCCGTTGTCGTCGGAACTTCGGCTGGAGCCTAGAACGGCAGGTAGTCCGCCGGGTTCAGGGGCTGGCCGTGCAGGCGAATCTCGAAGTGCAGGTGTTCGCCCGTCGAGAAGCCGGTACTGCCCGAAAGGCCGAGCTGCGTACCCGCGCTCACCCACTGGCCCACCGCCACGTCGATCCGGCTCAGGTGCGCGTAGAGCGTCGTCCAGCCGTCGCCACAGTCGACGATGACGTGGTAGCCGTAGCTGTAGGTCAGCCACTCGGTCCGAATGACCGTGCCATCGCAGGCCGAGTAGATGGGCGCGCCGTTCGCACCGTACAGGTCGAGGTCGATACCCGTGTGGTAGGTGCCACCGCCGCGGTAGACGCCGAACGGGTCACTCACCGCCAGGTACCAGCCCACCGGCATCCGGAACCGGCCACTGCCGCCCGGGAGCGGTCCGCCACCGGAGCTACCGCCGCCGCCGCTGTTACCACCGCCACCACCCGGCGCCGGGTCCGGCTCGGTCACCGGAGGCGGAGGCGGTGGAGGCGGCTTCACCGTCGCGCCCGGCAGCAGCACGTACGAGCCCGGCTCGAGGTGGTTCGGGTCCACGATGGCGTTCGGCCGGTACGAAATCACCGTATCGACGGTGATGTTGTCGTACTGCGCGACGATCGATTCCACCGTCTCGCCGTGCGACACCTTGTGCAGGATGCCGTCGGCGCGCGGAATGATGAGCAGCTGCCCAACGAGGAGCAGGTCCTCTTCGCCACCCGAGGTCGGGTTGTTCTCGAGCAGCGTTCGCAGCGCGATGCCGAACCGCTCGGCAAGCACGCTCGCCGTATCGCCTTCCTTCACTTCATAGAGGATGAACGGCTGGCGCGGGTCAACGATGTCGGCCAGCGGTTCGACACCCGCACCTTCGGCGCCTGTGGTCGCGGCCGCCGCCGAAACGCCCGTCGTGAAGGACGACTGCGGCGAAACGGCGCCCGCCGCCCGCACCGAGGCCACGTTCGACTGCGCCGTGAGCTTCGCGACGGATTCGCGCGTCTGGAGACTTGCATCGGGGCGGAAGAACGCGGCGCGGTGTACCGACTTGCCACCGGTCACACCCGAAAGCGACACACTCGGCGTGACCTGGAGATTGGTAGATGCTCGGGAGGCGTCCGGGAATCGCGCGGCGAACGTGACCGCCAACATGGCCAGCGCCACCACGACGAAATGTACGGTCAGACGACCTCGGCGTAGAGCATGCGCGTGCGAGCGCGCACGGGTTCCCTCAGTTCCCATAATCCTCGCAGGCCGCGCTCGTGAACCACTCATCGAGCGCGAGGGGCAGAGCATCGCCCCTAGAACCGTGCTCCCATCCTCCTTCTTCGGCTATCCCGGGTTTCGCCCATAGCCCATCGAGCTACCCCCTAGGGGAAACCGGGTAGATTGCCTATCCCTCGTGGAGGTGTCCCGGTGTACCTAGTCCTCGCGTAGAGAAACCGGCACCGAGCAAACTGCGCGGATGATACTCACGCATTTCGTCACACGCTAGAGGGAGATGCGTTCCAGACAAGTGCTTTTCGGCAATACCGCGTAAAGAATGGGCGACCTATGGCTCACCAATTCGATGATTGGTTCGGGAAGGCGCCCTCATCTCCACTTGCCGCTCGACGCGTTATGATTGGGATATGGGAGCCGCACAGTCTGCGGAAGCCGAATCCGGACTCGCACGCCGCCTCGCCCAGATGGCGGTCACGAGTGATCTGCTCAGCAGCTCCTCTGATCTGTCCGAAATCCTCCAGCGCCTCGCACTTCGCGCGAAGGAAGTAACGAACGCAGAATACTCAGCTATTTCTACTTTCGACGAAGAAGGCCGGCTTACTCGATTTGTCTATACCGGTATCGATGAAGACATTGCTCGCCGGCTGGGCAACCCGCCCGCAGGCCGGGGGCTCCTCGGCGAACTCGCACGCTGCGACAGGCCCATCCGCCTCGACGACCTGACCAAGCACCCCAAGTCCGTCGGCTGGCCACCTGGCCACCCCGATATGACCGTCTTCCTGGGCGTGCCCATTCGCGCAGCGGGGCGCACCATCGGCTCCCTTTATATGACGCGAACGGCCGGCCAACCGCCCTTTAGCGACGAAGACGAGGCCGCCGCAGTCATCCTCGCGATGCAGGCCGCCATCTCCGTTTCGAGCGCCATCGCGCGCGACCGCACCGGCCGCCTCTTCCTCCTCGAAGAGCGCGAACGCATCGCCCACGACCTCCACGACGGCACCATCCAGTCGCTCTATGCGCTCGGCCTCGAATTCGATGCGCTTTCGCAGCAGCAGAACTACCCGGAAGAAGTGCGCGAAGCGCTCGTGCTCGCCGTCGAACGCATCAACCAGCTCATCGGCGACATCCGCGCCTACATCCAGATGCTCGAGGCGAGCGCTCCCGAGACGTCACCCGACCTCTCGCGCGACCTGCCGTACGTGGTTCGCCAGCTCGTTCCCTCGGGCGTCGATACCGTCGTGAACATCACCGCGGCGGCCCTCCAGGAGATCACCGCACGCGAAGCGGAAGACCTTCTCTATATAGCGCGCGAAGCGCTGAGCAACGCGATCCGCCACGGCAACCCCACGAAGGTCGCCATCGACCTTCGCCAGACGCCCGACGAAACCTGGCTCACCATCCAGGACAACGGCATCGGCTTCGACACCGCCAACGCCCGGCAGGGCCTCGGCACCGTTACCATGCGCACCCGCGCCGAACGGCTCGGCGGCAGCCTGCAAGTGCTCGGCATCCCCGGCATGGGGACTACCGTCCGTGTGGCCATCCCCAGGAGATTCGACCATGACGAACCAAACGAATGAGACCATCAGCGTGCTCCTCGCCGACGATCACGACATCGTCCGCACCGGGCTCAAAGCAGCACTCCGCTCCCAGCCCGACTTCAACGTCGTCGGTGAAGCGCGCGACGGCGAAGAGGCTGTTCGCAAGGCGAAAGAACTCGCGCCCGACCTCATCGTGATGGACGTCCGTATGCCGCGCCTTTCGGGGATCGAAGCCTGCCGCGAGATTCGCTCCGCCCGGCCCGAAACGAACATCCTGATGCTCACCTCCTACGCCGACGAACGCGCGGTCATGGCCTCGATCGTCGCCGGCGCCAGCGGCTTCATGCTCAAGGAAGTACAGACGCAGGAACTGCTCGAAGCGATGCGCACCGTCGGCCGCGGCGGCAAGATCCTCGACCCCACGTCGTCGGCGGCTGTGATCGAACAGATTCGCCGCGGCAACGTCATCTCGGAGGAAGACCGCCTCGCGCAGCAGCTCACCGAGCGCGAA
>CAZWBW010000061.1:0-17486 GCA_964632355.1 uncultured Anaerolineaceae bacterium
GGCCGGTAGTACTCCTTGAGCTGCTGGATGTACGCCCGCCGCGGCCCCGGGTCGTCGATCGACCCCAGGTGCACCACCCCGGTCTTGATCCCCAGGAGTTCCAGCGTTCGGTAGAGGAGCTGGATGACCTCCGCGTCCACCAGCGGGTCGGCCGAGCCGATGACCTCGCAGTCGAACTGCGTGTGCTGGCGGTAGCGCCCCTTCTGCGGCCGGTCATACCGGAACATCGCGTGCGTGGTGTACAGCCGGACAGGCTGCGGCCAGCTCGCCATGCCGTGCTCCAGGTATGCCCGGCAGATCGCCGGCGTGCCCTCGGGCGTCAGCGCCAGCAGGTCGCCACCCCGGTCCTGGAACACGTACATCTCTTTCTCGACGACGTCGGTCGTGTCGCCGCTGCCTTTTTCGAACAGCGCCGCGTCCTCGAACGCCGGCGTGTCGATACGCTTGAACCCGAACAGGCGGGTGACTTCGAGGATCGCGTTGTTCACAGCCGTCCAGTACGGCTGCATGTCGGGGAGGATGTCCTGGGTGCCGCGAGGGGCCTGGAATCGGGGCATTGTCCAACCGTAGTGGCGGGGTTTCTACCGGTGGTAGAATAGAGGGACTATCCGATCCGGAGCAAAAGAGGGCTCATTGCAGGCACGCGTACAGGAAGCGTCCGGTAGCAGTCTCGACATCGAAGGCTTGGTCGCGCGGGCCGCGCAGTACCTGCCGCCCGAGCGCCTCGAGATCGTGCGCGAAGCCTATGAGTTCGCTGCCAAGGCCCACGACGGCCAGTTCCGCCGCACCGGCGACCCGTACATAACCCATCCGCTCGCCGTCACCGAACTTGTCGTCGGCCTCGAACTCGACCAGAACGCCCTCGCGGCGGCCCTCCTGCACGACGTCCAGGAAGACTGTCACGTCCCGAACTCCGTCCTCGCCGAGAAGTTCGGCCCCGATGTCGCTCGCCTTGTCGACGGCCTCACCAAACTCGAAAAGCTCCCGATTCGTTTCGAGCCCACCGACCAGGCCGCCCGTGACGGTGTCCAGGCACAGAACCTCCGGAAGATGTTCCTCGCCATGGCCGAGGACATCCGCGTCGTGCTCATCAAGCTCTGCGACCGCCTGCACAACATGCGCACGCTCTGGGCGTTCCAGCCCGAGAAGCAGCGTCGCATCGCGCGGGAGACGATGGAGATTTTCGCTCCCCTGGCGAACCGTCTCGGCGTCTGGCAGATCAAGTGGGAACTCGAAGACCTCGCCTTCCGCTATCTCGAGCCAGAGAAGTATCGGGAGATTGCTGACCTGCTCGCCTCGAAGCGGGCCGCGCGCGAGCGCTACATCCACGATGCGACGGAGGCCCTCAAGAAAGCGCTCGAGGAGGCCGGAATCCGCGCGGAGGTCACCGGGCGCGCGAAGCACATCTACAGCATCTACCAGAAGATGCAGCGCTACCGGGAGATGTCGAAGACCTTCGACCAGATCTACGACCTCCTGGCGGTTCGCATCTTCGTCGACAACGTGGCGGAGTGCTACCACGCGCTCGGCGTCGTCCACTCGCTCTGGCGGCCGATTCCCGGCCAGTTCGACGACTACATCGCCAACCCCAAGGACAGCATGTACCAGTCGCTCCACACCACCGTGGTAGCGCTTGGTGGCCGTCCGCTCGAAATCCAGATTCGCACCCACGAGATGCACCGCGTCGCCGAGTACGGCGTTGCGGCCCACTGGCGGTACAAGGAAGGCACGCGGCAGCAGGGCCGCGACGAAGAGCGCATCGCCTGGCTCCGCCAGTTGCTCGATTGGCAGCGCGAACTCGCGGGCGCCGAAGAGTTCGTTGAGAGCGTCAAGACCGACATCTTCCACGACCAGGTGTTCGTGTATACGCCGAAGGGCGAGGTGCTCGACCTCCCCGCCGGCGCGACGCCCCTGGACTTCGCGTACCGCATCCACACCGACCTGGGGCACCAGACCGTCGGCGCGAAGGTCAACGGGCGCATGGTCCCGCTGAACTCCACGCTCCGCACCGGCGACCGCGTCGAAATCATGCGGAGCCGCACGAGCAAGGGCCCTTCGCGCGACTGGCTGAACCCGAATCTCGGCTACGTCCGCACCAGCCACTCGCGCGAGAAGATCCGGCAGTGGTTCCGGAAGCAGGAGCGCGCCGACAACATCGTCCATGGGCGCAACCTGCTCGATAAGGAGATGCGCCGCCTAGGCCTCGACCTGAACGAACGGCAGGACCAGATCCTGCAGATGTTCAACTACACGAACATGGACGATTTCCTCGCGGCGCTCGGCTACGGGGGCATCAGCACCCAGGCCATTGCCCGGAAGCTCGCCCAACTCATCCAGGAAGAGGAAGCCGAGGCCGAACAGCCCGCGCCCGAGCCCGAGAAGCCCGCACCCGCAGCGCTCGGAAGCCCGAGCATGCGTGTGCTCGGCGTCGGGAACCTCCTCACCACGATGGCCCGCTGTTGCAATCCCGTGCCCGGCGATCAAATCGTCGGCTACGTCACGCGGACCCGCGGCGTCACGGTTCATCGCGCCGACTGCCACAATATCCTCAACACCGACGAGCCGGAACGCCTTGTCGAAGTCGAATGGGGCACCGCCACCCGGCTCTACCCGGCCGCTATCCGCATCGAAGCATGGGACCGCGTCGGCCTGCTCCGCGACATCACCACCGTCGTCACCGAGGACAAGGTCAACATGATGGGCGTTCGGACCATCGAGAACGGCGACGGCTCAGTCAGCATCCTCGCCACCCTCGAGACGACGGGCATCGAGCAACTCTCCCGGCTCCTCTCGCGTATCGAAGCCATACGCGGCGTCCGCAGCGTGGAGCGCGCCATCGAACGGAAGCGACAGAAAACCCAGCCTGCCGACGCTGTGGCCGCTCGCGCGCAGCAGTAGCTCAGGCAGCCAGCCGCCGCCGTACCGTTCCCGTACCAACCGAACCCGCGTATCGCCGGTGCCGCCGCACAGCGCGCGCACGGAATGGCACCACGTGCTGCCCGCCGACCGAGGGCTGCTTTGCCGCGCGGTACTCGGCGACCATCCCGCCCAGGATCACGAGCGCGGACCCGACCAGGAAGATGTCAAACATGATGGTGAGGAGCGGATTGACCATCTCAGCACATCCGTTCTAGTGGTCGGCAAATCCTATCGAAACGGATGTTCGAGTGTCAACACAAATGTTCTAGATCGCGGGCAAAAGAAGAACCGCCGCATCCCACGGCCCAGGGGATAGCGGCGGTCCGTTCCAGAAGCTGACGCGGCTGCTTAGGCAGCCACGCGGTGCTCTTCGTTCGTGATGAAGTCCGTGTCGCTAAGCCAGTTCTTGAAGACCTTTTCCGCGCCGCAGATCTTGCAGATGCCCTTGCTCGTCGGGCCGTTCGGCTCTTCGATCCGCCAGCGGTGGAAATGGTCGGCCTGCGTTTCGGGCTTCGGTGCAACGCTTGCTCGTGCCATGCTGTTCCTCCGTTTGGTTGACTCGCTTCGCGGCGCTCCACTAGGCTAGCGAGGGATGAGTAGTGGCACTACTATGTCGATAGTGCGCCACTCACCGCATCTTACGTTCGCATTGCTATCAAGTCAATAGTCATGGTGCTAGCCGATGGGTAGAAACTTAAACAGCGGAAGATCTCCTCAACGGGACGCCCTTCCGCCTTCAGCCCCATCGGCACGGAAGTCCTATAACCATCCCTGCCTTATCGCCCGGACCCTCGACGTCCTTGGCGACCGCTGGACGCTCCTCATCCTTCGCGACCTGATGTCCGGGCTCCACCGCTACACCGACATCCTCGAAAACTGCGGCGGGATGTCGCCCAACGTGCTCTCCGACCGGCTGAAGCGTCTCGAAGCCGAGGGCCTCGTAGAGCGCCGCCGCGAGCGCGGCCTACCTCCCCGCGTCGAATACCGTCTTACCGAAAAAGGCCGCTCCGTACGCCCAATCCTGGTTTCGCTGCTCGAATGGGGCCGCGAACACATTGGCGAATTCGACACCAAGAGCGTCAACACCGACTTCGCCGTCCGTGTTGTGCCCACCTTCTCCTTCAACCCCGAGAAGGCCCGCGATCTCGAAGCCCGTATGGTCGTCGAGATTTCCGACTGCGACGATTGCAACACCTGGACCTTCGAGATCCAGGGGGGCCATATCCAGCCCCGTCGCCAGGCGCGCGAAGGTGCCGACCTCCTCCTCCGTACCACCACCGAAGGCTTCTTCCGGTTCATTCACGCCCGGGCCCCGGCTACCGAGTGCGGTGAGCTCATCGGCTCCGTCGAACTCGCGAACGCAATCCAGGCCTGTTTCGTCTCCGACTAAGACCTTCGACCCTTCGCCCACTACACTGACGCCGTGATCCTGCTGCTCTACGGGGCCGACACCCTTGCCATCCGCCGACGTCTGCAGCAATTGAAGGACGAGGCCGACGGCGGCACTGGCATGCTCGCGACCAACTACATCCAGCTCGATGGCCGCGAAGCGAAACCGGGTGACATCCTCGGCGCCGCGCTCTCGCCGCCGTTTCTCGCGCCGAAGCGACTCGTCGTCGTCGAGCACCTCCTCGAGCGGTTCCAGCAGCCCCGTGGCGACGTTCGTTCCCCACGCGCTCTCGGGCCGCTCGAACCGCTAATCGAGGGCCTGAAGAACGGCATCCCCGAGACAACCACGCTCGTCTTCCTGATGCCTGGCCGCCCTGAGCGAAACGCGCTTATCGAGGCGCTCAAGAAAATCGACGGCGTCGTCGACGAGCACCACCCCGAGATCAGCGCGAAGGACCTGCCGCGCTACATCTCCATGGAGGCCGCGGCCCGCGGACTAAAGTTCCGGAAGGGCCCGCCGAAGCGCCCACACCCGGGCAGCGAAGAGTGGCTGCGTGGCGAATCGAGCGACCCCGTCGCGGTGCTCGCCGCCATCACCCGCGGCGACACCATGGCGATCTCGAACGAGCTCGATAAGCTCGCCCTCTTCACCCTCGACCGCGGCGGCGAGGTCACCGTCGATGACGTCTACGAAGCGTGCGCCGGCGACAGCGAAGCCGGGCAGTTCGCCCTGCGCGACGCGGTTCTCGACGGCCGGCTGCGCGATGCGCTCACGACCCTCCAGCTCCTGCGCACCGAGTCATCGTTCTCCGAGCGCTACGTCCTCACCCAGCTCGTCTCGGCCTACCGGGGCCTCGCCCCGATCATCGAACTGGTGGAACAGGGCGCATCGGAGGACGAGATTGCGAAGGCGATGCCCGGCCGTTCGGGCCAATACGCGGGCCTCCGCCGCGACACCATTCGCCGCGCCCGCCGCATCGGGATGACCGGTCTTCGCCGCGCTTACGAAGCAATGGTCGAGGCCGAGCGCTCGTACAAGAAGAACGAGGTCAAAGAAGACCTCGCGCTCGAAATCCTCATCGGGAAGCTCGCCACCAACCGTTTCTAAGCGGTCGCGGCCTCCGCCTGCGACTCGCCGACCGGTTCGTTCTTCGGCCCGTTCGTCAGGTACTCGATGAGCATGTCCTCGCACTGCTTCGCGGCCTCTTCGAACGGGAATGCGTCCGGGTCGACGATCCACTGCAGCGCCAGCCCGGTGATCGCGCCGATCTGCCGTGCCGCTGCTGCCTCAGGGTCGATGTCATTCCGGTACACGCCCCGGAGCTGCCCGCGCCGGATGCCAGCCGCGGCAATCTGCCGGAAGTTCGCCCATAGCTCGCGGATCTGATCGCCGAGTTCCGGGTTCGAACGCCCATTCGCCGCGAAGTAGACGAATACCTGGTACACCGTCGGGTCTTCGACCGTGTAGGCCAGCGCGTGGCGAAGCGCCAGCCGTGCCTGCTCGATGCGGTCGTCTGTCTCCCGGATGGCCTTGAAGATGGCCTCGTTGAACATCTCCTGGCAGCGCGCCAGCACGCCCGAAAGCAGCGCAGACTTGTCCTTGAAGTGGTACGAGACCAGGCCGCGGCTCACGCCGGCTTCACGGGTGATCTCGTCGATCGACGTCTCGTTCCAGCCCTTCTCGGCCATTACGCGAATCGTCGCGTCGATAATCTGCTTCTTGCGAGCTTCTGCCACGTTCACTCGTGCCACAACCACTCCCTGCAGCGCCGGTCGGCGCAAGAACGCCAGTTTTCGCGGATGCGGGGCAGTATACCGGGCGGTAGCCGCCCCCGCTCGTGGCCCGCTTACGCCTCCGGCTTCACGCCCACGAACAGCTCCAACTCCTCCTCGTGCGCAGCTTCCAGTTCCAACGGCGCGGCGAACGCCGCGAACCCCACCTCCGACAGCACCCGAAGCCACGCCCGGCGAGAGAACAGCCCGCATTCGTGCACATCGTGGACTACGCGTGAAGGACCGTGCTTCTCGCCCAGCAGGAACACGAACTCCATCAGGTACGTGTTGTCTGACGGGTCGGGATCGTGACGCCACTCGAGGTACCGGAGCGACCGGCCCTCCCGGTCGTGCCCGCCGTGGAACGTCGCTTCCCGGAAGGTCTCGCGCGTCGCGTCGGGCACGAAAAGCCCCACCCCGCCCGGGCGCAGGTGGACGTACGCGGTTTCGAACGCCAGCCGGAGGTCCTCCTCGGTCGTCATGTACACGATGGCGTCGTGGATGAACACGGCGTCGAACGTGCGGCCAAGCCGGACGCTCCGCATGTCGCCCTGCACGTGCTCACATTCCGGGTTCAACGCACGGCTCACCTCGAGCATGCCGGGCGCCGGGTCCACCAGCGTCATCTCGAACGCATGCTTTAGGTGCGACGCGTTGTTCCCGCCCCCGGAACCCAGTTCGAGAACTTCCCGTACCGGGCCCCGAGCGTTCTCGAGTATCAGCCGCCGGAAGACCTCCGCCTCCTCGGCGTAGTCCTCCGGCGCCGTCATGACGTGAAACCAGGCGGCCAGCTCGCCGTAGAGCGCCTGCTGGCCGCCTGGTTCGTGCATTCCCAGCTTCGAACTCCCGTCCGTCAGGGCACGCTCGCGTCGAAGTCCATGGTGATGTGCCCGGCCGCCTTGAGCGACTCATACTCTTCGTCGCTCACGCCGAGCACCTCTTTGTACACGTACTCGTTGTGCTCGCCGAAGAGTACCGGTGGCTGAAGGAATTCGATAGGGGTCTCGGTGAACTGCCACATCGGCCCCACGTATTCCTTTGTGCCCGCGCCCTCGACAGTCTGCTTGCGGAAGAAGTTCCGTGCGCGAAGGTGTGGGTCGTCGAACATGCGCGACGCTTCGAGTACGGGCGCCGCCGCGATGCCCGCCGCCTGCAGCCGGTGCATCAGCTCGTAGTCGTCGTGCTCCTTCGTGTACTCGGCGATGCGCTGGTCGATCTCCCGGAAGTGTTCGGCGCGCCCTTCGTTCGTCGCGAACCGCGGATCGAGCGCCCAGTCCGGGCTGCCGATCGCCTTCCCGAACGCCTTCCACTGCTCGTCGTCCTCGATGTGGATCGCGATCCAGTGGTCGCCCTGGTCCTCCGGTGTCCCGGGCGACTTCGCCGGGTACACACCGCACGGGTACCGTCCGTGGATGTCCCGGTTGCCGATCGCCTGCTGCACGCGCCGGTTCATGGTGTAGTCCATGATCGCCTGCGTGAACATCGCGGAGGCGTTCTCGGCCTGCGCCACCTCGATGAGCTGGCCCTTACCGGTCTTTTCGCGATGCCACAGCGCGGCCATCACCGCGAAGGCGCCCTGCGCGCCCGCCAGGTAGTCGCCCGAGTAGATCGCCGTGTTGCTTGAAGGATCGGCGTCGTCGTACCCGCGCAGGAGCGTGTGGCCCATCACCGCTTCGAGGTGGACACCCAGGGCCCGTGCGGTCGAGTAGGGGCCCGTCGAGCCGTACGCCGGGACGCGGACGAAGATGATGTCTTCCTTGATGCTCTTCAGCCAGTCGTAGGTGATGCCGAGCTTCTCCATCGTCCCGGTGGCGTTGTTCTCGTACACCACGTCCGACTTCTCGACGAGCCGCCGAAGAATGTCCATCCCCTCGGGGCGCCGCAGGTCCACCGTGAAGCTCTTCTTGTTGCGGTAGAGGCTTACGAACGTCGGGCAGTGGTTCCACGGGCGCTCGCCCGGTTCGTTGTTCGGGTAGCCGCCGGCCCACGCCAGGTTCGCCAGCAACAGCTCCCGTGGTGGCCGTGCGAGTGCGCCCCGGGTCATCGGCTGGAACACGAACGGGTTTTCGGGCTTGATGACCTCCGCGCCCAGGTCGCCGAGGATCATCGTCGCGAATGGCCCGGCCCAGACCACACAAAGGTCGATGACGCGAACGCCTTCCAACGGCTTCTTCATTTCGCCCCCTCCTTCACGGCCGCGATGATGTCATCGCCCAGGCCGGCTTCCCGCAGGACCTCTTCGGTGTGTTGCCCCAGCAGCGGCGCCGGGCGGCGCAGGGCCCAGCCGCCTTCCGGCATGATCAGCGGCCGTCCCGGCATCTCCACCTCGCCCATCACTGGGTGCTCGACCTTCGTCCAGAACCCGCGATTGCGGAAATGCTCGTCCTCGTACAGGTCCTCCATGCTGAACAGCGGGCCGCACATCACCTTGGCGCGGCGCGCTTCCTCCCAGATCTCCCGCTTCGTCCGCTCCAGGCACCACGCGATGAAGTGTGCGTTCCACTCGTCGATGAGTTCCGCGTTCAGCCGCGCCATCGGGTCCTGGTACTTGGGGTCCGTTGCCCAGTCCGGGTAGTTCAGCATGTCGAGGATTCGGTCGGGCCGAAGCCCCGCATTCGTGAAGTCGACATACCCGTCCGCGCACGGGTAAATCCCCTGTGGCATGCCGCTCCCCGCACCCGCGGTGCGCAGCGTCTTCCGGCCGCTGTACTGGTAGCCGATCGCCGTCGCGTGCCGGCGGTCCACGCCGCCGAAGTGGGTCTCCGTGAGGGCAATGTCGGCGTACTGGCCCACGCCGTTTCGCTTGTTCGCCCAGAGCAGGCCCATCAACGCCGCGCCGATGGACGCCCCGGACTCGAACAGCGCCGCGGTCCCGGCCATCTTCACCGGTTCCCGGTGCGTCTCGCCCATCGAGTACATCTCGCCGGCGAACCCGTACAGCACCAGCTCGGTGAGCCGGTAATCCCGGTACGGCCCGTCCTGCCCGAAGTTCGAAATTGAGACCATCGACGCCTTTGGGTTCAGCTCGTGGACGCGCTCCCAGCTGAACCCCAGGTTCGCCATCACGCCCGGCCGAAAGCTTTCGACCACCAGGTCGGCTCGCCGGATGAGCGCCTCCAGCGCCGTCTTCGCGGCGTCCGTCCGCAGGTCGAGCACCACGGAGCGCTTGTTCGTGTTCAGGTAGAAGAAGAGACCGCTCTTCTCGATGTGCGGTTCGTCGCCCTGGAACGGCCCGAACCGCCGCGCGATATCGCCCTCCGGCCGCTCGATCTTGATGACGTCGGCGCCGAAATCGGCCAGCAGCTTGGTCGCGTATGGCCCTGCGATGTGGTGAGTCAGGTCCAGCACCACGACGTCGTCGAGGGCCTGCCCGCTCGAACCATTCGATGCCTGCATCGGCTATTCCCCCCTCTGCTCAGGCGTCCAGGATTCTCCTGGACCATTGCTGGAATGCGCCCTCTCGATTGGTTCCCGGGAATCTACCAGACCCAACACACTCATGCATCAATCAGCCCGGATGGCCGTCGTTCAAATACTTGGTTGACGAGTAATTGGGCGGCCAATAGCATCGCCCGCGTGGAACGCCCGTTACTTCCCGGCGAGTTCGCCCTCCTCGCGATGCTCCTCGATGGGCCCATGCACGGCTACGAAATGGCCCGTGCCTTCGAGGCTCCCGAACTACAGCTCATCTGTCCGATCGAACAGAGCTCGCTCTACACCTACCTTCGCAACCTCGAAGCACGCGGGTTCGTCGAGTGGCACGAGCGGCGCGTTGGAGCGCGCCCTCCGCGGAAGATGTTCGAACTCACCCCATGCGGCCGCGAGCACGTCGAACGCTGGCTCCGCGACAGCGTTCACCGTATGCGCGAAGTCCGCCTCGACTTCCTGCTCAAGCTCTTCTTCCTGCGGCGCCGCGACCAGGCAGCCGCCGCCCGCCTCGTCGAAGACCAGCTCCGCGCCTGCGAGGAGTATCTCCGCACCGTCGAAGCGACCGAGCCGGTCAGCGATTTCCACGAGGTCGTCCTTACCTCCCGGCGTTCCGCCGCAATTGCCACCCTCGACTGGCTGCGAACCTACTCCCGCCAGCTCGCCACGGAGTCCGGCTGATGCTTCGCGTTGCCCGGTCACTCGCGGCACTCCCTGGGCTCTTCGCGGTGCTCTTCCTTGCCGGCGCGTGTGGGAGCGAATCCGGGGCATTGCCGGGCACGACGCCCGGGCACACGGCAAGGTCGGCACTTTCTGGCGACATAACTCTGTTCGCCGCCTCGTCGCTCACCGACGTGTTCGAAGAAGCCGGGAGCAGGTTCGAAGCCGCGAACCCGGGCACCCGCGTGAGATTCAATTTCGGCTCCTCGTCCGGGCTCGCCACCCAGATAGAGGAAGGGGCCCCCGCCGACGCTTTCGCTTCCGCTGACCTCGCGCAGGCCGACAGGCTTCTGCAGAACGGGCACATACACCCGCCTGCCGTGTTCGCGAAGAATGCTCTCGTGCTCGTCGTTCCGCGCGGCTCGGCATCCGTGGCCTCTTTCGCAGATCTCGCGAACGAGGGCGTTCGCCTCGTTCTCGCCGGCCCGGAAGTCCCCGCCGGGAGGTACGCCCGCCAGGTCATCGCGAATGCCTCCGCCAGCGGCGCCTTTGGCGCCGATTTCGAATCTCGCGTGCTGGCGAACCTCCGCAGCGAGGAGGCGAACGTGCGTGCCGTGCTCGCCAAGGTCCAGCTCGGCGAAGCCGACGCAGGATTCGTCTACGCCACCGACGTGGCCGCTGCCGCCGGCGAGGTCGATGTCATCCAGGTCCCCACGGAGTTCAACGTCGTCGCCGAATACCCGGTCGCGCTCACCCGCCGCGGCGGCGAAAACCCTGTCGCCATCGCCTTCGTCGAATTCCTGCTTTCATCGCAGGGCCAGGAGGTGCTCGAGTCCTATGGCTTCGAAGGCAGGTAGCGCCAGCACCAGCCGCGTCGACCGCGCGATGTTCGCGCTGCTCGCCCTATTGGTCGGCGCGTTCACGTTGTTCTTTGTGCTGCCGTTCGTCGGCCTCCTCGACCGCGCCTTCGCCGACGACCGCACATGGGAGGTGATGACGGGCTCCACCGCGCGAAGCGCGCTGCGCCTATCCCTTATAACCGCGACGCTGACGACGCTCATCGCTGTCACGGTGGGCACGCCCGTCGCCTACGCGCTCGCCCGCAGCCGCTTCCCGGGGAAACCGCTCGTCGACGCGCTCGTCGACCTCCCAATCGTTCTGCCCCCGACCGTTGCGGGTGTCGCGCTTCTCACAGCCTTCGGCCGGCGCGGCATCCTCGGCGAACCGATCGAAGAACTCACTGGTATCACGATCAGCTTCACGACCACCGCGGTCGTGCTCGCGCAACTCCTCGTGAGCGCGCCGTTCTACGTTCGCGCCGCGGCCAGCGGCTTCGAACGCATCGACATCCAACAGGAGCGGGTGGCCTACACCCTCGGCGCGTCGCGCACCCGGACCTTCTTCCGGATCGCGTTGCCCCAGGCGTGGCCCGCGCTGGTTGCGGGCGTCGTGCTCTGCTGGGCGCGCGCCATCGGAGAACTCGGCGCAACGCTCATCTTCGCCGGCAACCTCCGGGGCGAAACCCAGACTATGCCGCTCGCCATCATCTCCGCGTTTGAAGGCACCGCGCTCGGACTCGCTGGCGCCATCGCGCTCTCGCTCATCCTTCTCGTCGTCGCGCTGGCGGCGCTGGTGGTCTTCCGTCTCGTTCTACGCGTCGCGCCCGGGGCCTCATGACACTCAAGCTCACCGCCCGAAAGACACTGAGGTCGTTCTCGTTCGACGCCGCCTTCGACGCCGACCAGGAGATCGTGGTCCTGTTCGGTCACTCGGGTGCGGGCAAGAGCGTCAGCCTCCAGTTCATCGCCGGGCTGCTCACCCCGGACGAGGGCCGGATCGAAATCGGCGGCCGCACCGTCTTCGACTCCGAGCGCCGAATCAACCTCCCGCCGCAGGCCCGCGCCGTCGGCTACGTGGTGCAGGACCTTGCGCTCTTCCGCCACCTCAGCGTGTTCGAAAACGTGGCGTTCGGCATCCCGCGCGGGCGTGACCGCCGGGCCCGTGTTCGCGAGCTCCTCGAGCTGCTCGGGCTTACCGGCTTCGAAGACCGCAAACCAGAAACCCTGTCCGGCGGGCAGCAGCAGCGCGTCGCACTCGCGCGAGCGCTGGCCCGCGAGGGCGAGCTCCTCCTGCGCGATGAACCGTTCAGCGCGCTCGATGAGTCGCTGCGGGCCTCCTTGCGCCGCGAACTCCTGCGCCTCCGTGCCGAGCTCGGACTCACCATCATCTTCGTGACCCACGACCTGCGCGAAGCGCATCTCCTCGGCGACCGTCTCGCCGTGTTCGACGGCGGGCGCATCCTGCAGTTCGGCCCACGCGAAGAGGTGTTCCGGCGCCCGGCCTCCCGCCGCATCGGCGAACTGACCGGCGTCGCCAACATCTTCCCCGGTCGCCGCACCGGCCACGACCGCGGCCTGGTGCGGGTCCACGCGGCGGGCCTCGAACTGCTTGCCACGCCCGTCAACGGTACCGACGCCTGCGACCTGGACCTGATGATCCGCGCCGAGCGAGTGAACCTCCGCCGCGAGCCCCCACCCGGCCTGCCGAACGTCCTGGAGGCGGCGATTACCGAGGAGTTCGCCTACGGCAACTCCCACACTCTGCACTTCGAACCCATCGGGCCCGGGCCGCGGCTCGAAGTCGAACTGGCATCGCGGCCCTACGACGTGCTCGGTGTCGCGCAGCGGCGGCGGTGGTATCTCGAGCTCCCGCCCTCGGACCTTCTCGCGGTCCCGGCGCCCGGCGCCTGACGGCCTCGGTTCTCCTGGTATCGAAGCGAGTGAGAGAGGGGGTGGGGGCGGACACCACAGTGGCGCCGCCCCCGGTGCGACGGGGAGGACAATGTCGCCTGGCTGCCTTTGGTCAGGAGGCCGCCTGTCATTAGCTACGGATGCTGCTACGATGAACTTCAGGGAAAGCCAAAGACGGTTCGGTGGCGATTCGGTGCTGCCTCCAGGAGGAGGCATGGCGTCTTCGAGTTGACACTGTTACCCCTTGTGCTAACCTCAGTTTTCGGCGCTTTCTGACGGTTCGCTTTCGTGGCGTCTTGGTAGGTCGCGAAGCTGAGTCCTGAAGACGGCCCAGGCCCATTGGGCAGGGGCGCTGTTCATGAGCAGGCTTTTCGGCCTGTTTCTGTGCCCAGAACACTTCGAAGGTTTGTCACCTTCCCCGGTCGGCGGGCGGCCGCCCGCACGGCCTCATTTAGTAACGAGGGAAGCAGGAATGCCGACCATCAACCAGCTGGTCCGCAAGGGCCGCAGGCCGAAGGCACGCAAGTCGAGTGCTCCGGCGCTGCTTTATCGCTATAACGCGCAGACCAATCGCCTCATCAAGGCGAGTGGCAAGGGCTCGCCTCAAAAGCGAGGCGTGTGCACCCAGGTGCGAACGCAGACGCCGAAGAAGCCGAACTCCGCGCTTCGGAAGGTTGCGCGTGTCCGCCTCTCGAACGGCATTGAGGTGACAGCCTACATCCCCGGCGAAGGCCACAGCCTCCAGGAGCACTCCGTCGTGCTCGTCCGCGGTGGCCGCGTGAAGGACCTGCCGGGTGTTCGCTATCACATCGTCCGCGGCGCCCTCGATGCGACCGGCGTCAACAACCGGAAGCAGGGCCGCAGCAAGTACGGCACTCGCAAGGATGCCCAGGCCACAGGCCGCCGCTAGACCAGTCGATTCCCGGGAGAGCTGAGAGATGGCCCGACGCAACCGCCCTGAACGGCGCCCCATTTCCCCCGATCCGCGCTACAACAGCGTCAATGTCCAGGTGCTCATCAACAAGCTCATGAAGCGCGGCAAGAAGAGCACCGCAGAGCGCATCGTCTACAGCGCGTTCGATCGGATCGCGACGCAGACGGGCCGCGACCCGCTGGATGTCTTCCAGCAGGCCGTGCGCAATGCCACCCCCGTCCTCGAGGTCAAGCCTCGCCGCGTCGGTGGCGCCACCTACCAGGTCCCTGTGGAGATCCGGCCCGACCGGCGCCTCGCACTCGCGATGCGCTGGCTCCTCAACGCTGCCCGGGCTCGCAGCGGACGCTCGATGTCCGAGCGCCTCGCCGCCGAGCTCCTCGACGCTGCTAACAACACCGGCGCCGCCATCAAGCGCCGAGACGACACCCACCGTATGGCGGAGGCGAACCGCGCCTTTGTCCATTACCGCTGGTAACGCGGAAGGTTCAGGAAGTTCATGTCTCGTCCGATCGAAATCGAGCGCATTCGGAACATCGGGATCATCGCCCACATCGACGCGGGGAAGACCACCGTGTCCGAGCGCATCCTCTTCTACACCGGCCTGTCCTACAAGCTCGGCGAAACCCACGAGGGCACGGCCGTCATGGACTGGATGGAGCAGGAGCGCGAGCGCGGTATCACCATCACCTCCGCCGCTACCACCGCGACCTGGAACGACCACATCATCAACCTCATCGACACACCCGGCCACGTCGACTTCACCGCTGAAGTCGAACGCAGCCTCCGGGTCCTCGACGGTGGCGTGGTCATCTTCGACGCCGTCGCCGGTGTCGAGCCCCAGTCCGAGACGGTGTGGCGCCAGGCCGACAAGTACTCGGTCCCGCGCATTTGCTTCGTCAACAAAATGGACCGCACCGGCGCCGACTTCCAGCGGACCATGGACATGATGGTCGACCGGCTCGGCGCGAATCCCGTTGCGATCCAGATTCCCGTCGGTGCTGAAAACGAGTTCGACGGCGTCATCGACCTCGTCGACATGGCCTGGTGGTGGTTCGGTGGCGAAAAGGGCGACAAGCCCGAGCGCCGCGAGATTCCCGAGCACCTGCGCGAAGCCGCTCAGGCCGCCCGCGACAAGCTGATCGAAGCCATTGGCGGCGTCGACGACCAGATCATGATCAGCTACATCGAAGGGCACGAGATCACCGAGCACGAGCTCAAGGCCGGCATCCGCCGTGCTACCCTCGCGAACCTCGCGACTCCCGTGCTCTGTGGTACCGCTCTGCGCAACAAGGGCGTCCAGAAGCTGCTCGACGCCGTCGTCGACTACCTCCCGAGCCCGGTCGACATCCCCCCGGTCAAGGGTGTGAACCCCAAGACCGGCGAGGAAGAAGAGCGCAAGTCTGCCGACGACGAGCCCCTCTCGGCGCTCGCCTTCAAGATTGTCTCCGACCCCTACGTTGGCCGCCTCGCGTATTTCCGCGTTTACAGCGGCGTGCTCAAGGCCGGCGATAGCATCTTCAACTCCACCAAGGGAGAACGGGAGCGCATCGGCCGCCTCCTGCGCATGCACTCGAACCAGCGCGAGGAGGTGTCCGAGGTCCACGCCGGCGGTATTGCCGCCGCTGTCGGCCTGAAGCGCACCTCCACCGGCGACACCCTCTGCGACGCCGACCACCCGATCGTCCTCGAGAGCATCCAGTTCCCCGAGCCGGTCATCCGCGTGGCCCTCGAGCCCAAGAGCAAGGAAGACCAGGACAAGATGGGCGATGCCCTCATGAAGCTCTCCGAGGAAGACCCCACCTTCCACTGGACCTTCGATGAGGAGAGCGGCCAGACCCTCATCTCCGGCATGGGCGAGCTCCACCTGGAAGTCATCGTCGACCGCATGCTCCGCGAACATAAGGTCGCGGCCAACGTCGGCCGGCCACAGGTGAGCTACCGCGAAGCCATCACCCGCCCGGCACGGGCCGAGGGGCGCTTCGTCCGCCAGACCGGTGGGCGTGGCCAGTACGGTGTGGTCGAACTCGAAATCGAGCCGCTCGAGCGCGGCGCCGGCTTCGTGTTCGAAAACAAGATCGTCGGCGGCGCGGTGCCCAAGGAGTACATCCCAGCCGTCCAGGCCGGCGCGAAGGAAGCCCTCGAAGGTGGCGTCCTCGCCGGCTACCCGGTGCTCGATGTCAAGGTCACGCTGGTCGACGGTTCCTATCACCCCGTCGACTCGTCCGAAATGGCCTTCAAGAACGCCGGCTCGATCGGCGTCAAGGAGGCCGCGAAGAAGGCGGGCGTCATCATTCTCGAGCCCATCATGAAGGTCGAGATCCGCTGCCCCGAGGAGTACTTCGGCGCCGTCGTTGGCGACGTCAACTCCCGCCGCGGCATGATCCTCGGGTCCGAGGCTGCCGGGAAGACCCAGATTGTCAAGGCGCATATCCCGCTCGCCGAGACGTTCGGGTACTCCACCGAGCTCCGCTCCCTCACCCAGGGTCGCGCCAGCTACAGCATGGAGTTCGACCACTACGAAGAAGTTCCCAAGAACATTGCCGCCTCGCTGACTAAGCAGGCCGGCGTCAGCTAAACCAGAAGAGCTTTCCACGGAGGATCATCAGCGATGGCGAAGGCAAAGTTCGAGCGCACGAAGCCACACGTAAACGTTGGCACGATCGGCCACGTCGACCACGGGAAGACGACAACGACGGCGGCGATCACGAAAGTGCTGGCCCTCAAGGGCGAGGCGGAGTTCCGGGCGTTCGAGCAGATCGACAATGCGCCGGAGGAGCGGCAGCGCGGGATTACGATTGCGATTTCGCACGTGGAGTACGAGACGGACAAGCGCCACTACGCGCACGTCGACTGCCCCGGCCACGCCGACTACATCAAGAACATGATTACAGGCGCGGCGCAGATGGACGGCGCCATCCTGGTGGTGGCGGCGCCGGACGGGCCGATGCCGCAGACGCGGGAGCACATTCTCCTTGCGCGCCAGGTGGAAGTGCCGGCGCTGGTGGTCTTCCTGAACAAGGTCGACATGATGGAGGACGAGGAGCTCCTGGAGCTGGTGGAGCTCGAGCTGCGCGAGCTGCTTTCGAGCTACGAGTTCCCGGGCGACGAGGTGCCGATCATTCGCGGTTCGGCGCTGAAGGCGCTGGAGTCGACCTCGACGGACCCGAACGCGCCGGAGTACAAGTGCATCCTCGACCTGATGGATGCGGTGGACAACTACATTCCGACGCCGGAGCGGCCGCTGGACAAGCCGTTCCTGATGCCGGTTGAGGACGTGTTCGGCATCAAGGGTCGCGGCACGGTGGTGACGGGCCGGATCGAGCGCGGGACGGTGAAGCCGGGCGACGAAGTGGAGATTGTGGGGCTCACGGAGACGCGCAAGACGACGGTGACGGGCGTCGAGATGTTCAAGAAGCTGCTCGAGGAGGGGCAGGCGGGCGACAACGTTGGTTGCCTGCTGCGTGGCATCGAGCGGGACGAGGTGCAGCGCGGCCAGGTGCTTGCGAAGCCGGGGTCGATCACGCCGCACACGAAGTTCTCGGCGCAGGTGTACGTGCTTTCGAAGGAAGAGGGTGGCCGCCACACGCCGTTCTTCAACGGGTACCGGCCGCAGTTCTACCTGCGGACGACGGACG
>CAZWBW010000062.1:0-17400 GCA_964632355.1 uncultured Anaerolineaceae bacterium
GTACCGCAGCACATGCACCCCGCCGGCGTTCGTCGCCACCATCCCGCCGAGCGTCGCGCTTCCTCGCGACGCCATGTCGACGCCGAACGTCAGTCCCTGCCCGATGGCCTCCTGCTGGAGCCGTTCGAGCGTGACGCCTGCGCCGGCGAGTGCCTGGCGATGCTCCGCATCGATGCGGAGTTCCTGCAGCCGCCGTAGCGACAACACGACTTCGCCGCCACGCGGCACACTCCCGCCGACGAGCCCGGTGTTGCCCCCTTGCGGCACGATGGCGACCCCGGCGTCGTGGCAGAGGCGCACGACCTGCGCCGTTTCTTCGGTGCTTGCCGGTCGGACTACCGCGGCCGCCCGGCCGCTGAACCGGCGAGTCCAGTCGGTTTCGTACGGTGCCCGCCGGTCGTCGTCGAGCAGTACGTGCTCGCTGCCGACGACAGCACGTAGCGCGTCGATCAATGCGGGCGAAAGCGTCGGAGTCACGGGCCCATGCTGAAGCGCCGTCGGGCCGGGCGCAATCTCAGCGCCACAAGCGGGAGTAGGCACGCCGGTGGTGCCGGGCTACGCGAAGAGGGCGGCCGAAGCGGCCGCCCCTGTTGGCTTCGTGCCACTTGGGCGCGTCTAGTGACGCTCCGACGCCGTCTCCAACATCTGGGCGAGCTGCTGCGCCGTCTGGACGTCGGTGAACGCCTGGAGGGCGTACTGCACGCCATCGCGCTCCCACCGGTACACATCGTTCCCGGTGCCGGTGATTTCGCCGGCCAGCGAACCGGCCGCAACCACGAACGCCGCATCGGAGATGCGTGCCTCGGGGTCTACCTCGCCGCCCTTCATTGGCGGGCGGTCCGCCGTCCAGTACTCCATCACGTACCCGTAGCCCTCATCTGCCGGTGTCCCTGTTGCGAGCCGGACGCGATGCAGTGCCAGCCGCCCGAGGAAGCCTTCGCGCATCGTAAGGCTGGGCTGCAGCAGCACGAGCCCACCGCTTTGTGGCTGCCCCACGGCCAGCACTTCCTCGATCGAGTTCTCGGCGAACATCGCCAGGTCACCCGGGAGGATGACCGGGATGGCGATCTCCTGGCCCGGCTGCAGGTCGCCCGACGTGAGCCCGTTTTCGTCCATGATTCGCTGCACGAATTCGCTGCTTACCGGCGCCGGGTTCGCGTCGAAGGCGTTCGCCACCAACTCCACGGTGTCGCCTTCGCCGGCGACGTAAATGAAGTACCGCGGCGACTGCGCGAGTTCGGCGGCACGCGTCGACTGGCCGGTCGTCGGTGTAGCGCTCGGCGTGTCGTCGGATGTCGGCGTTTCCGTTGCGGTGGGCGTTGCCGTCGCAGTTGCCGTTACTGTGACCGCCTGTGTGGGTGCTTGCGTCGGGGTTGCGTCCTCATCGTCGTCGCCGCCGCAGGCCGGCAACGCAACGAGCGTTGCGCCTGCTACCGCCAGCGCGACCCAGCGGGTTCGAAATGCCATCGGTGCCTCCAGCCGCCGGTACGAGTGCCGGCGTTTCCCCCGCCGGTTCACAGCTTCCCACGACGCTTTTGCACGGGCAAAAATGCCGGCCCGCCCCGCTGCCGTCAGGGAGTGGGAAGGAAGAGCTGGTACTTCCCCGGCGTCGCGTGCCCCCCGATCAGCGGTGCGTCAATGGAGACGGTGATCGGGCCCGTGGTTGCGCCGACCTGGTTCGTGAGCACACCCACGAGCGTCACGTTTCTGCCCTGGCCGCTCGAAACGACCACCTCCGCCCGGCCTCCAAGCGTTGCGATGGGCGAAAACGTCTGCCCTGCCGCCGCGATGATCGCCTGCTTCAGGTTCACCTGGGCGAAGTCCCCGGCCCCGTTCGTGATCCACAGGTCGACCAGCACCACATGCGTCGAACCCTGCGCCAGCGCCTCCCCCACGGCGGTCGACAGCGCCACGGCCTCCCGCCCGCCGGTCGCCAGCAGGATGCAGCGGAAGTATTCCGCCGGGTAGACCGCAACACCCTGCGCCCGCACCGAGACGTTCGCGATGTTCTGCTCCACGCCGAGCGCCATCGACGTCTCCTGGATAGCGCCGCACTCAGTCGCCTGGCGCGTCAGGTCCGGCTCGTCGATGTGCTCCGGTTCGGCTGTCTCCTGGACGCCCGCGACTTCGCTCGTCGGGCTCGCGATGGTTTCCGCGTCCGCCGGCGAACTCATGTTCGTTGGTGACGCGGTCGGTGAAGGCGTGGGCGACGGCGTCGGGGTAGGCGTCGCCGCCGCAGTCGTTGCCGTGTCTGCACCGGCGCTCAGTTCGTCGGCAGCTATCCCCGCACCGCCGCCTCCCGGCTGGATACCAAACGCCACGCCCAGCATCCCCGCGACGATCACTGCGGGCAGCAGGAACTGGGGCTTGCGAAAGAGCTGGGCGATGGTGTTCGAGGTCTGGTTCGGGCGATCGGTCGGGTGCGAGTCCACGGCCTGAGGGTAGGGTTCGCGGCTCGCTTCGCTGCATCGGCAAATTCCCGGACGCCGAGCCGGATTCCGCCCGGTTTTGCGCGTCGGGAACTTCCAATCCGTAAGAAGCTGTCAAGTGTTAAGGAGAAGGCTTGTCATAACGTGAATGGGCGGCGCCCCGGAAACGCCGTCGCAACACCATCCAGCACCCTGCCCACGCCGACTTGATCTGTGTGCAGCCTCGACGGCATTCGCTCCCACTTGCACTCCGCTCTGAACTGAGCGCTGGGCACCGGTCACTGAGCACCACAAAAGGAACGGGCCCTCGTGTGAGGGCCCGGGTTGCTTCGTCGACTTAGAAAACGTTCGGGTTCTTGTGTTCGCCCTGCTGCTGCGGCGGCTGCTGTTGCTGCGCCGGCGGCGGCGTGTACTGCTGCTGCGCGGGCGGTGCCTGCACAGGGGGTGGCGCCTGCGTCGTGCTTTGCTGCACCTGGGCCTGCTGCTGGTCTTCGTCGTCCTTCACGGCGCGCCGGAATTCCTTGATCGACGTGCCAAGTTCACGGCCCAGTCCGCTGACCTTGCCAACGCCAAACAGCAGGATCAGCACGACGGCGATGATGATGAGCTCGGGTGCCCCCAGACTGCCAAACATATGCGTTCCTTCCGCCCCGGGTCTCCCGGGACATCCTCATGCTACAGGATATACGCTGCGACTACTCGACCCAACTCTCGCCAATTGTTTACCACGGCTTGTGTTCGCCGAGAACGCCACGCCAGCGTCAGCCAAGCCGCTCTCGCATGCGAAGGGGAGCACCAGGCGGGAATCGCTGACAGCCACGTGCAGCCGCCCGCAGCGATCCGAGGTCGACGGTGCCAGGGAAGAGATCGAGGGCACTGCCCGTGCCCTGCGCGTCCGGCCATGGGCCGAGTGTGGCCCGTGCGGTGCTACGAACGGGTTTCGGCGCCCCCGAGCCGCTCGACGAACACATCCATGACGCCGCCGCAGATCTTGTCCTCGCCGTCCGTCGGCTCGGTCAGGTCCACGGTCACGATGCGAGCGCGGCCATCCTCGAAGGCATCCATCGCCTCCTGCCACACCTCCGCTTCGCCGCAGCCACCGCCGATGGTGCCGAAGAAGCTGCCGTCGCGCCGCACGACCATCTTCGCGCCCGGCTTCCGCGGGGTGGACCCGCGTGTCCGCGCGACGGTCGCCAACACGATCGGTTCGCCCGATTCGATCGCCCGGCTGATTTCCCGGTAGATCTCCTGTTCCATACCGCGAATGGTGGCAGCCGGGGAGGGCCCTCGCAAGCCTTACTTCCAGCGTGGGTAGCTGCCGAACACCTTCAGCCACTCGCAATGCCTGCGAACCTTGTCGAGCAACTCCGCTGTCGCCGGTTCGTCCTGGTGCCCTTCGAAGTCGATGAGGAAGACGTACTCGCCGAACACCTCCCGCGTCGGCCGGCTCTCGATTTTTGTGCAGTTCACCCCGAGGTTTGCGAACTCGTTGAGCACGCCCGCCAGCGCCCCCGGCCGGTCTTCCCCTAACGTGAACGCGATCGAGGTGCGGTCGCGCCCGCTCGGTGGCGGCGACCCATGACCGAGCGCCAGGAACCGGGTCACGTTGTTCGCAGCGTCCTGGATGTTCTTCGCGAGAACTTCTGCCCCATACAGGTCGGCCGCCCGGACGGTTGCGATGGCCGCGCCGTCGCCGTCTCGCCGCAGTGCCAGCTGGACCGCCTCCGTGGTCGAAAGCGCCGCCTCGAGTTGCGCCTTGGGGAAGCACCGCTCGATGAACTTCCGGCACTGCCCGAGCGCCTGCGGGTGCGAATAGATGACCTTGACGGCGTCCGCGCTTGTCCCCGGCTTCACTACCAGGTTGTGGACGATTGGGAGCACCAGTTCGGCCTGGATTCGCAACTCGGTTTCATGGATCAGCACGTCGAGTGTCTCGGCCACCGACCCGTTGATCGAGTTCTCGATCGCCACGATGCCGACGTCGGCCATCCCGGATTCGACCGCGGCCGCGACCGCCGCGTGCGACGGGAACGGAAGCCGTTCAGCATCGGGCGCGAAGCGCATCGCCGCTTCTTCGCCGAACGTTCCTTCTGGCCCGAGGTACGCCACCCGCATGGGCTACGTATCCAGCCCGTGGGTTGAGCCGATCAGCGCTTCCCGCAGCAGTTCCGTGCTCTCGCGTTGCGTCACCACCACGAGTGCGTCGCCCGGGTTGAGCCTCGTGTCGCCGCTGGGGATCCGTGGAACCCCGCCCGGGTCCACCACCAGCGAGATGATGGATTCCGGCGGCAACAGCACCTCCCGCACCGATCGCCCCGCCACGGGCGAGGTTTCGGGAAGCTTGATCTCGACCAGCTCGAGGCCGCTATGGAGCTGCAGCAGCGGGATCATGTCGTGGGTCGGCAGTTCTTGTTCAATCTGCGCCAGGATCGCCTGCGTCGCCGAGATCGTTGTCTCGATGCCCCTGCGCTTGAACAGCAGCTCGTTCTTTGGGTTGTTGATGCGGGCGATGGTGCGCGGAACGCCGCGGCGCCGCGCGATTTCGCACACCACCAGGTTGTCTTCGTCGTCACCCGTCACTGCGGCGACCAGGTCGGCGCGAGCGACACCCGCAGCGTCCAGCGTTGTGGCTTCGCAGCCGTCGCCGTTCATCACCGCTTCCCCCAGGTCCTCCGAGATGGCGGCCGCCCGGATGGGGTCGCGCTCGATGACGAGCACCTCGTGGTTATCGTTCAGCAGCTCCTGCGCAAGGTAGTAGCCGACCTTGCCTCCGCCCGCCACGATTACGTACATCACGGCCTCCCGGGAGCCTTTTCGTTGAGCAGCATGTCGACCATGATCCGCGCGCCGATGCTGGTCGGGCTGAACGTCTCAAGCCCCATCTCGCGAAAGATTTGTTCCCGCACCGGGTCGTAGATCCGGCAGATCACCCGCTTCACGCCGTAGATCTCGCGGGCCAGCTGGCTGGCGAAGTAGTTCCGGTTGTCGCCCTGGGTCACGGCCATGAATGCGTCTGCCGTTCGAATGCCCGCCCGTTCGAGTGTCGGACCGTCCATCCCGTTCCCCACGGCGCGTTCGCCCCGGAACCCCTCCGGTAGCCGCCGGAAGGCGGCCGGGTTCGTATCGAGGATGGTGACATGATGCCCGGCAGCATCGAGTTCGCCGGCCACCCGCGCCCCCAGGCGCCCGCAGCCCATGATGAGTACGTTCATCACACCACCCCCTTATTCGCGCGTGCCCCCCTGGGTCAGCGCTTGCCGCACCAGCCATACCTGGCACGGCGCGTTGCGCAGGACGTATTCCGCGGTCCGGCCCATTTGGATGGCGCCGATCATCCGCTTGTAGCCAACTCCCATGATAATCGTGTCGACCCCGCGATCGGTCGCCTCATCGACGATCGCCTGGCCTGCCTTCCGCGCCTGGATCAACTCGCCGCTCACGTGGATCCCCGCCGCTGCCGCGATCTCCTCGGCACGGCGAAGCACCTGCTCACCGCGGCGCGCCTCTGCGTCCAGTTCCGCATCCAGCGGGAGCGCCCGGCCGACTTCGATCACATGGAGCGCGATGACTTTCGACTTGCGCTGCTTCGCCAGCAGAACGGCTGCGCTCATCGCCTCCATGCTTGCAGCCGTGTTGGTGACCGGAACGAGGATGGTGTGCTGATTCGCCATTCGGTAGGCCAGTATAGGGACGTACTGTGACTGGGTCCTCTCAATCGTCTTGCGCGAACCACAGCCGGACCAGCCCGTTCAGTACCAATACGATCCCTATGGCAATGCCGATGTTCCACGAGACCGTTTGCGTAAGCATGAACAGGATGAGCGCGACGCCCAGGACGATCGAGATAACCGAGAAAATGTAGTTGAGCGTGCGCATAGCCACGTCTGCGCGCAAAGAGTGCCTCCAGTCCTTCTGGGATGCTACTCCAGCCCACTCTCTCGCGACAGCGCGGCCCTATTGGCGCGAAGCAGCCTGGCCGTTTCCGCTCGCGCATCGGGCTCTACGTCACGCCATGCGCTCGCCATTTCCGAAGTGCACAAACGAAAACGCCGGCCCTCGCGTGAGGGCCGGCGTGTGAGTTGCGAAATCCCGCCGGCGTAAGGGCGAGTCGTGGTGTCCGGTGCGCCCTAGCGCTGTCCCAGTTGCTGTTCCTGCATCTGCTGGCCGCTGCTCTGCCCCTCGATGACGCCCTGCGGAGTGATCTTGATGCTCCGCGAACGCGCCTCCGCTTTCTTCGGCAGCGTCAGCTTCAGCATGCCGTGTTCGAAGTGCGCCTGCGCCTTTTCTGCCTCCACCGTCGGCGGGAGCCGCAGCGAGCGCTGGAACCGTCCGTAGCGCAGCTCGCGGCGCAGGTACTGCTCCTGGCTCACCTCCTCCTGCTTCTGGAACTCGCCCTTAATCGTCAGCACGTCGTCCTCGATCGTGATGTCGACGTCCTTCGGATCGACGCCTGGCAGTTCGGCCTTCACCACGTACTCGTTGCCCGTCTCATATACGTCGAGGCTCAGGCCCGCGGCGATCTCGTCGCCACTCTCCCGGAACATCGGGATGCGCCCGAAGCTCTGCTCGAACAACCGGTCCATGAGGTTGCGCATGTTCTGCATTTCCGTCATCGGGTCCCACCGGGTGAGACTGCCTGCCATTTCGGACCTCCTGGTTTGTGATGGTCTCTATCGCGGATGGTACGGGGCTGTGATAAGCTGTTGCAAGGGTACTTGAGTATCTTTTTGTTAGAGTTGCTGCAAAACACATTGCAGCGGCGTAACGACGGCGCTAGACTGAGGCTATGGCGAAGGACTTCTACTCGATCCTGGGTGTCCCGCGGAACGCCTCCGATAAGGAGATCCGCTCCGCGTACCGGAAACTTGCCCGCAAGTACCACCCGGACGTGACACCGAACGATCGTGTGGCCGAAGAGCGCTTCAAGGAGATCACCGCCGCCTACGAGGTGCTTTCGGATCCAGAGAAACGCCGTAAGTACGACAAGTACGGCGACAAGTGGGAGTACGCCGACCAGATCGAGGAGATGGAGAAGCGCCAGTCCGCCGCCGGGTGGGCGCGCCGGGCCGGTGGCTCCAGTATGTTCGACACCGGCTTCGGCGACTTCGGCTCGATCTTCGATAGCCTCTTCCGCCGCGAGCGAGGTGGTCCTCGCGGTACACCCGCAGCCCGGCGCGGCCAGGACGTCGAAACGCCCGTCGAGGTGTCGCTCGAAGAGGCGTTCCGCGGTACCACCCGCACCGTCCGGCTGCAGACTCCGGAACTCTGCCGCACCTGCGGCGGTACCGGCGAAGTCGCTGGGGCCATCTGCCACACGTGCGACGGCACCGGGCAGGTCCTTCGCGACCGCCGGCTCGAAGTGAAGGTGCCCCCGGGCGTGAAGACGGGCTCTCGCGTTCGCATCGCCGGCGAAGGGCGGCCGGGTATCGGTGGTGGCCCGAGCGGCGACCTCTACCTTGTCGTCACCGTGCTCCCGCACCCGCGCTTCGAGCGCAAAGGCGACGACCTCTACCTGGAGCAGCCCGTCCCACTGCTCGACGCCGTCCTCGGCGGCGAGGTCGAAGTCCAGACGATCGACGGTCGCGTCGCCCTGCGAATCCCCGAGCTGACCCAGAACGGGCGTCAGATTCGGCTCGCCGGCAAGGGTATGCCAGCGCTCGGCGGTGGGAAGCGCGGCGACCTCTTCGTCAAGGTTCGCGTGCAACTCCCCGAAAAGCTCACGCCCGAGGAGCGCGAACACTTCGAAGCACTTCGCGCGCTTGCGAAAGAAAAGGCACGGGTGGGCGCCTAGTGCCAGCTACCGATTCGAACGAAAGGAGGTGACGACATGGGCCGAGAACGCACGCAGCCGCAAGACGGCGAGCTGGACGACGACGAGCCGTGCTACGTCATCTCCATCGCCGCCCGCCTTGTTGGCCTTCACCAGCAGACGCTGCGGTACTACGAGCGCGCCGGCCTGGTCCAACCGAAACGCACCGCCGGGAACATCCGGATGTACTCCAATCGCGACATCCAGAAAATCCGCCAGGCCCAGCGGCTGGTCGATGAGCTTGGCGTCAACCTTGCCGGCGTCGAAATCATCATGCGGATGAGCGAACAGCTTCGCAGTCTGCAGGAACGCCTCGAAGCTACCCAGCGCGAACTCGACCGGCTCCGCGCTACCCGGCTTCCCGCGCCGTACGAAGGCACGAGGCACGACTAATGCGGCGGGAGCAGGACGAACGTCCGCACCTTCACGGGCCGGTCCGCCGCTACGAATACCGGCGGGAACTGCTCTCATTGGAAGCAGATAGACCAACCCGCGGCGCAGGGCAGAAGCCCGGTGGCCCTGCGCCGTTCAACTTCTCGTCCCGGAGGGACGCACCATGATGCGACAGGATAGATTCACCGAACAGGCACAACAGGTCCTCGCCCAAAGCCAGGACATTGTTCGCCAACAGCGCAATAGCCAGTGGGGTGTGCCCCACGTGCTCGCCGCACTGATCGGGCTCCAGGGAGGCCTCGCTCAGCAGGTCCTCCAGCGCCTCGGTGTCGACATGAACCGCCTGCGCCAGCGCGTCGCCGAGGAGCTGCAGAAGATGCCGCGGCTCCAGTACGACGTCGTGCAGGTGTACACCACGCCCGAGGTCGTTCGCATGCTCGAAGTCGCGAACGCTGAAGCCGAGCGGCTGAAGGACGAGTACGTCGGCGTCGAGCACCTCCTCATCGCTATCGCCGACAACGAAGAGAGCGGCGCTACCCGCCTGCTCGCGGAATTCGGCGTGAGCAAGGAGGGCATCTACCGCGCACTCGCCGAGATTCGCGGCAAGCAGCGGGTCACCAGCCCCACCGCCGAGAGCCGCTACCAGAGCCTCGAAAAGTACACGACCGACCTCACCGAACTCGCCCGCCAGGGCAAGCTCGACCCGGTGATCGGCCGCGATGTCGAGGTGCGCCGTGTCATGCAGATCCTGAACCGGCGGACCAAGAACAACCCGGTCATCATCGGTGAGGCCGGCGTCGGCAAGACGGCCATCGTCGAAGGGCTCGCCCAGCGCATCGTCGCCGGCGACGTTCCCGAGAACCTGAAGGACAAGCGCGTGCTCGCCCTCGACATGGGTGCGCTCGTCGCCGGGTCCAAGTTCCGCGGCGAATTCGAAGAGCGCCTCAAGGCCGTCATGGAAGAGGTCAAGCAGGCCGAAGGCGAGATCATCCTCTTCATCGACGAGCTCCACACGGTCATGGGAGCCGGTGGCGCCGACGGTGCGATCGACGCCTCGAACCTGATGAAGCCGGCGCTCGCCCGCGGCGAGCTCCATGCGATCGGTGCGACGACGCTTGACGAGTACCGGACGCGCATCGAGAAGGACCCTGCGCTCGAGCGGCGGTTCGCTCCCGTGTACGTCGAAGAGCCCTCGATCGAAGACACAATCGAGATCCTCAAGGGCCTCCGCCCGCGCTACGAAGCGCACCACAAGGTGGAGATCACCGACGAAGCGCTCGACGCTGCGGCACGGCTTTCCGCTCGCTACATCACCGAGCGGCACCTGCCCGACAAGGCGATCGACCTCATCGACGAGGCGGCCTCCAAGCACGTCATCGACTCGCAGATCTTCCCCGAGTCGATCCGCCAGCTGAAGGAGCGGCTCGATGAGCTCGCCCTCGAGGCCGAGGCCGCGGCCCAGAAGGAGGACTACGAGGCGGCAGCCCGGATTCGGCAGGAAGTGCTGCAGATCCAGGAGCAGTACGCAAAGGAACGCGAGCAGTGGGCCAAGGACCACGACGTGGACCTGCGCGTTACCGCCGAGGACATCGCCTCGCTCGTCGGCCAGATGACCGGCATCCCGGTCGCGCGGCTCGAAGAGAACGAGGGCGAAAAGCTCCTCCGCATGGAGGAGGCCCTGCACAAGCGTGTGATTGGGCAGGACCGCGCCATTGTCGCGCTCGCCGATGCCGTGCGGCGTGCTCGGGCCGGCCTGAAGGACCCGTCCCGCCCGATCGGCTCGTTCATCTTCCTCGGGCCCACCGGCGTCGGGAAAACGGAGCTCGCCAAGGCCCTCGCCGAGTACCTGTTCGACGACGAGGACGCGATGATCCGGCTCGACATGTCCGAGTACCAGGAGCGGCATACGGTCAGCCGCCTCATCGGTTCGCCCCCGGGCTACGTGGGCTACGAAGAGGGCGGCGGGCTCACCGAGGCTGTTCGGCGGCGCCCCTACCGGCTCATCCTCTTCGATGAGATCGAGAAGGCACACCCGGACGTCTTCAACACGCTGCTCCAGATCCTCGACGACGGCCGCCTGACCGACGGGCAGGGCCGCACCGTCGACTTCCGGAATACCGTCATCGTCATGACGAGCAACCTCGGCACCGGCGTGCAGGAGCGGGCCACGCTCGGCTTCACTCGCCGCAGCAACAACCGCAACGAGCAGGAACAGCTCCAGGAGTCCATCGAGAAGGCGCTCCGCGAGTTCTTCCGGCCGGAGTTCCTCAACCGGATCGACGAGATCATCGTCTTCGAGCCGCTCACCCAGGCGGAACTCGAGCAGATCGTCGACCTGCTCGCGAACGAAATCCGCGAGCGCCTGGCCGACCGGGACGTCGACTTCGAGCTCACGCCGGCCGCCAAGGACGAGCTCGTTCGCGAAGGCTACGACCCGGCCTACGGTGCTCGGCCGTTGCGCCGGACGCTCCAGCGCCGCATCGAGAACGAACTCGCGCGGCGGGTCCTCGCTGGCGAGGTCAAGGATGGCCAGCGCGTGGTCGTCGACTTCGTGGACGGAAAGTTCACCTTCACCGCCCACGATCCCGAGCCCGCGCCCGAACAGGAGCCCGTCGGCGCCATGGCCTGACGGTTCCCCGAATCCTGCAGTCGGGGGCTGGTGGAGACGCCAGCCCCCGTCTTGGTGCTCAGATGCGTGACACTCGCTCCCGCGCCGCGTGCGGTACCCTCTGGCGAAACACCGCCCCACCGGCAAGGAGATTCAATGGCGTCCGAAGGCCGTGTCCAGACCTGCTGGGGACTCGTCGACCCGCTCATGGCCGCGTATCACGACAACGAGTGGGGCATCCCCTGCCACGACGACCAGCGCCTCTTCGAAATGCTTGTGCTCGAAGGCTTCCAGGCCGGCCTCTCGTGGTCGACCATCCTGAACAAACGCGAAAACTTCCGCCGCGCGTTCGATAACTGGGATGCCGAACGCATCGCCGCCTATGGAGAGGACGACATCGCGCGTCTCCTCGGCGACCCCGGCATCGTACGCAACCGCCTCAAGATCGCGGCCACCATCGACAACGCTCGCGCCTACCTCCGCCTCCGCGAGCAGCACGGCAGCTTCGACGCATACATCTGGTCCTTTGCACCCGCTCCGCGCAGCGCGCCACCGCTCCGGTTCGAAGATCTCCCCGCATCCACTCCCGAATCCGACGCGATGTCGAAGGCATTGAAGAAGGCGGGCATGCGGTTCGTCGGTACCACCATCTGCTACGCCTTCATGCAGGCCGTCGGCATGGTGAACGACCACCTGGCGGGGTGCCCTCGCGCTATCGCCTAGGCGTGCAGGCTCTCGTCCGGGTCATCCGCAGTCACGCCCTTCGCGTAGAGTTCGGCGATTCGCTCCTCCGGCAGGCGAAGGATATCGCGGAGCACGTAGCTGTTGTGCTGTCCGAACCCCGGCGCCGGCAGGCGCACGTGCGCCGGCGTTCGCGACATCTTCCACGGCGGCGCCTCAACTTCCCACGTCCCTGCGTCCGGGTGCGTGTGTTCGACCCACTGTCCGCGCCAGCGCAGGTGCGGGTCCGCCATCAGTTCCGGCACGGTGAGCACCGCCCCCGCCGGCACACCGAAGCGCTGCAGGTGGAACATCGCCGCGTAGTGTCCCCGCTGGCTCGTCCACGCTTCGATGATGGCGTCGAGTTCCTTCTCGTTCGCCTTCCGTGCAGCGTTGGTGGCGAAGCGCTCATCCGTGGCCAGCTCCGGCCGGTCGATTGCCTGGCACAGCTTCGCGAACTGCTCGTCGTTTTCGCACGCGATCACCACCCACGAGTCCTCGCCCGCGCAGCGGTCCCGGTTGTGTGGCGCGAACATCGGGTGCCGGTTCCCGATTGGCCGCGGCAGTTTCCCATTCATCGTGTAGTCCACGAGGAACTCGCCAACGAACGTGCCCAGGTTCTCCCGCTGCGCGATTTCGACGTACATGCCTTCGCCCGTGCGGTTTCGATGCCGGATCGCCATCGCGACCGCGGCCACCAGCGACGTTCCCGCCATCGGGTCGCCGTAGCTGAAGCCGGTCTTCATCGGCTCCCCGTCTTCGTATCCCGAGACCGAAACCAGCCCCGCGAGTTGCTCAACGTTCGAACCATAAGCGACGTAATGCGCCTCCGGCCCCGTCTTCCCGTGCCCGGGCATTGAGACATAAATGATGTCGGGCTTGACTGCCTTCACCGCCTCGTACGTGAGCCCGAGGTTGTCCATGACGTCGGCGCGGTAGTTCTCGACGATGACATCGCTCACCTTCACGAGTTCGAGGAGCACCTCGCGGCCTTCCGGCTTCCGCAGGTCGAGCGCGAACCCGTACTTGTTCCGGTTGTTGTGGTTGAAGTATGCGGACTTGTTGTACCAGCGCGGTTCGTCGCGCGGGATGAGCCCCAGCCCCCGCAGCAGGTCCCACTGCCCCGGGGCCTCGATCTTGATGACCTCCGCGCCGTAGTCGCCGAGCAGCCGCGTGCCGAACGGCCCGGCCCACACCATCGTGAGGTCAACGATACGAATCCCGTCGAGCGGCAGCGTCATCGCCCACCTCCCGCTTTCCGGGCGAGGCTCGGCGGCCCCTGCCACGTCTCGCCGTTGTCCAGCAGCACGCGCAGCGACGTTCCTGTCGATTCCACCGTGCCCTCAAGCCATCGGCCCGAGGGTGGGTGCTTGCTTCGCTCCGGCACCGATACGCGTGCCCCCTCCGGGAACTCCGCCGACGCCGTGATTTCGATGGTTTCGATGCGCTGCCCGATGCTCCGCGCCAGCACCTGCAGCAGCGGGAAGTCGTTCGTCGCCCGCAGCGTCTTGATTGCTTCCTCGCGCGTGGCCGGTTCCCGGGCTGCGCGGAGGTCCGCCGGTGGTGGTATTGAATCCTCCCCGCCCCGGCGCACGAACTGCGCGACCATCTGCTTCGCGCGCGGCGCCACCTCCTCGAGCATTTCGTAGAGCAACGCCACGTCGTCCGTGCCCTCGAAGAAGGCCATTGCCCGCGCCACGTCCTCGCGCCTGGTCATACCTCCACCCCCGTTCGAACCCGCGCTACCTCGTCTGCGGAGAGCCCCGCCAGGTCGCGCAGCACCTCTTCGGTGTGCTCCCCGAGGAGCGGAGCCCGGCCCGTGCTCCATCCATCAGGCCCCATCCACCAAGGCGGACCAGGGTACGTCGCCTCTCCCGCGACCGGGTGGTCGATGCGCTGGAGGTATCCCCGTGCATTGAGTTGCGGGCTCTCCACAAGGTCGGCCATGGTGTGCACGAAGCTAATCGGCGCGCGCATCTTCCCCGCCCGCTCGTAGATCTCCCGCTTCTTCTGCTCCGCGGCCCACGCGTACAACTCGGCCATCAGCTCATCGTTGTGCGCGGTTCGGTCTGCTTGCGTCACGAACCGCGGGTCCTCGAACAGGTCCGGCCGTTCGATCGCTTCCGTGAACGGCTTCCAGTTGCGCGGCATGATGTGCACGCCGAGGTGGCCGTCCTGGCACGGATAGATGCCGATGTAGCTCGCCATGTGGTTCCCGCGCCGCACGCCGCTCCATCGACCGAGGTAACTGTAGTACGGGATGCCGGCTTCAAGGATCGGCGCCATGCATTGCTGGACACTCACGTCGACGTGCTGTCCCTCCCCGTCGCGCTCCGCAGCCAGCAGCGCCAGTGTTGCCGCCGAAAACCCGTTAAGCCCGCCCTGGTAATCCGCCTGGTACCCGCCATTCTTCAGCGGCCCGCCGTCGGGTGTTCCTGTGATGAACATCTGTCCGCCCATCGCGAACGCCACCAGGTTGTTGTACCGGTAGTCCGCGTACGGCCCGTCCTGCCCGAACGCCGTTATCGAAACGAGTGTGATGCGCGGGTTCACCTCCCGCAGCCGCTCATACGTCACGCCCAGCGCCCGCAGGTCCGCCGGGCGAAAGTTCTCGATCACCACGTCGCACTTTGCCGCGATGCGAAGCAGCGCATCGAGCCCGGCAGGAGTGCGCGGGTCCAGTTCCACCGATCGCTTGCCGGTGTTCAGGTACAGGAAAAGGGCGCTCGTTTCCGGGTTCGGTTTGCCGTCTTTGAACGGCCCGTGCGCTCGCGCGATGTCGCCGCCCGGCGGTTCGACCTTGATGACATCGGCCCCGTATCCCGCGAACAGCTTGCCGCAGAAAGGCGCCGAAACAAACGTCCCGAGTTCGAGTACGCGAAGGCCAGAGAGGGGTTGTGGCATGACCGGGATTCTACGCTTGTCTGTTCCGGGTGCCGCAAGCCCGTTCGAACCGCCGTTCGCCCTACCCCTCGGGTTCGAGTTCCACCGAGAACGTGGCGTGCTCGCTGTCGATCGAGTGGATCGAAACCCGCGCGACGCCGGGAAGCGCCGCCAGCCGCTCCTGGAAATCGAGCACCGTCCCGAAACCGCTCCCACGCACCTCCACGTCGACCTGCCGATAGGGCGTGGCAGGCTCCCCGGATGGGCGTTCGGCTGCTTCCGCTGCTGCGCTGCCGCGCTGGCCTTTCATCGTTCCCTGCGTCAGCCGGTCGAGGCCGCCCACGATGCTCTGGAGGGTAGCCAGCAACTCCGCATACTCATCCCGAACCTGGAGCAACGGTGCCAGGAGTTGCTCTCTGAGGCTCGGTGCCCGGGGCGGTGGTTGCGGCGCCGGCGGAGGCTGCGGAGGCGCTTGCGCGGGCTCCGGGTCGGCACTCGATGCGGGAAGCGACAGCCGCGCCTCGAGTTCCGCCAGCCGGTCGAGCAGTACTTCGTAGTCCCGCCGCAGCAGGTCATAGCGCCGCCGAAGCTGACGCACCGAGGACTCCCCGGCTGTCGTTTCGCGAAGCCGCTCCAGCAATAGGTGCTCGCCCTCGTTCTGCTGCGACATTCCCCTCCCCGCCGAAGCGTGTGTGCGATGGGCCCCAGACCGCTGCTTGCCAGGGCGGAGGGCCGGCGATGAGGCAGCCGGCAAACGTGTTCTTCCCCGCAGCGACCCGGCCACCACGCTAAATCGATTGTGCCCGGTAGGTCCGGCCGCTGCGCTCGCGCGCTTCGTATCTAATGCATCGGTCACAGACTCAGGACTCTGAAGCACGTATCCATCCGGAGCAAGAGTTCGATCTGCTTTTGCACAGGGACTGTTCTAATTGTCATACCCGACCGACGATCCTGGCATGGGAGAGGCAGCACGAATCTATACCTACGACGACGAACTTCATGAACGCCGCCGAAGGCTCGCGCTCGTCCGGACCCCGATCGAATTCGAAGCCGAGCGCCTCAAGCGGCTCCAGGAACGGTGCAGGGATACACGCGACCCCTAACAGTTGCTCCACTGCGTGCGGTACATGCAGGATGAAGGGCACAATCTGGCGCCACTGCGCCACGGGGAGACGTAATGGCCCGCATTCTCGTTCCGCTCGATGAGTCCGACCTCGCCGAACAGGCCCTGCCATGGGCAGCAGCGCTCGCCCGTGCGACCGGTGCCGACGTTCACCTCATCTCGGTTTGGACCCTCGACGAGCGGGTCTGGTTGCGCGCCGGCATCGACCCTGGAGAAGGCAATGCCAGGATCACCGATGCGCTCGGCCAGTACCTGGAGCGCGTGGCGCGCCACCCTGCGCTCGAAGGCCTGACCGTCACGTACGAAACCCGCATCGGCAACGTTGTCGAGCAGATCGTGTTCGTGGCGAGCGAAGAGGACACGCGCCTCGTCGCGCTCACATCCCACGGGCGCGGTGGACTGAAGCGCTGGATCCAGGGCTCTGTCGCCGACGAACTCGTACGGACGATCAACCTTCCCGTGCTGGTGGTCCGGCCCGGCGATCGCCCGGCCCAGTTCCGGCGTATGCTCGTCACCCTCGATGGTTCGGACATCTCCGAGCGCGCGCTGCCGGTGGCCCGCGAAGTGGCGAAGGCGACCGGCGCCGAACTGCACCTCCTCCGCGTTGTGAACCCGGTCGCCGATGTGGCCTGGACCGGCATCGGCCCCGCCCCGGACCTCGGAGAGATCACGCGCCAGTTTGCTGAAGCCGCGCAGGCCTACCTGGAGCAGATCGCGACCCGGGACGAGAAGTGGGACGTCCTCTACGGGCGCCCGCTCGACGCCATCCTCCAGTACGCCGAAGAGCACGAATGCGACGTCATCGCGATGGGCACGCACGGGCGCGGCGGCATCACCCGTCTCGCGCTCGGCAGCACGACGGACGCCGTCATGCGCGCCGCCGACCGGCCGGTGCTTGTCGTGCCCGCTCGCGAGGAGCCGCGCGTTCCGAAGCAGGCGGCTCCCCAGGTCTGAGTTTCGCTAGGAGCGAGACCCCGCCGGGAGCTGCTCTTCCCGGAAGCGCTGGGTTGCGTCCTCGTACTTCAGCTCGTACACCGCGTGGACGTCCCAGCTCATCAGGTCCATGTACGGTTCGAGGATCTCGTTTAACACCTGGGGATCCTCGGTATCGATCATGAGGAATCCCGCGCCGCCGCCGGCGAGGTTGTACCACCCCTTGATCATTTCGGGGTGGTTCGTGCCGGCCTCGTCCTGTTGCATCACGCGCTCGCGAACTTTTGTGGTCGTCGTTCCCGGGTACCAGCTGAATCGACAGTACCAGAGCATGGGTGACCTCCTTGTGGCCCCAAAAGCGGCTGCCAGGCAATACCGGGCAGCGTAGTCCCCGGCGTGCGATGTCGGCGTCGGCAGGGACCCTCACCCGATTGCGGCTATGTCACAAGCCTGCGATGTGCACCGAACTCGAAAGCCGCCCTCTTCGTTTTGTCGTGCCCTC
>CAZWBW010000063.1:0-11448 GCA_964632355.1 uncultured Anaerolineaceae bacterium
ATCCGAACACCTGGCACTGGGACAACGTGGAGATCTCTCCGTCCCGGCCGTTCACCATCATCCGCGCGAACCAGCGATACGTTCAGAACAACGGCACGGTGACCTTCGCGGCGCCGGCCCCGCAGAACGCACGGCTTCGCTTCAGCGGCATCGGTACCGTCGAAGTGAGCTTCGACGGCGGTAACACGTGGCAGAAGGCGCAGAAGAGCCAGGAGAAGCTCCGGGCTCCTGAGCACTTCTCGTCGTACTGGACGCCGGTTCCTGCTGGTACGCAGCAGGTGAAGTTCCGCTTCTCGAAGGATGGCTGGTACGAGGGGCCGTTCCTGGCCAAGGACTTCGCGTTCTGGTCGCTCGATGGTTCTTCGGTCGCACCAGCGCCTGGGAAGACGACAACGCCACAGCCGACCAGCACGGCAACGGCGCAGCCGACCAGCACGTCGACGCCGCGCCCGACCCAGACCGCCGCGCCGCGGCCCACGCAAACGGCAACGCCGACTCCCACGAAGACGGCAACGCCGACCCCCACGAAGACGGCGACGCCTGTCCCGACCCAGACGGCAACGCCCCCGCCTTCGAACAGTCAGCCCGGCACTCGCATCAACGTCAACGGCCAGGGCTGGTTCCTGAATGGTGCGAATCTGCCCTGGTACAACTGGAGCTGTGACTTCGGCTGCGGTTCGAACGACGGCGTTTCGAAGAACAGCAACCGGACGGCCATCGGGAACAAGTTGGGCGAAGCCAGCAAGTCGGGTCTGAAGACGATTCGCTGGTGGATGTTCCCGGGCGACCCGTGGCAGATCACCCGCGATAGCAGCGGGAAGCCGACGGGCATCAACCCGGCCGTCTACCAGGACATCGATGCGGCCCTGCAGCTCGCGGAGCAGCACGACGTCTACTACAACTTCGTGTTCTTCTCGAGCCCGACGGCCATGCCTTCGAGCTGGCTGCACAACGCAACGCACCGGCAGGCGCTCGCGGATGTGCTGGGGCAGCTCGCCGCCCGGTACCGGAACTCGAACCGGATCCTCGCGTGGGAAATCGTGAACGAGCCGGAATTCGACATCTGGAACGGGAAGGTCCAGCAGAAGCCGGTGCAGGACACCGTCCGTGCCATCGCCAACGCCATCAACGGCGCGACGCAGACGTACGTGACGGTCGGCTCGGCCATGCTTGACGGCCTGCCGATGTGGACGGGCATGGGCCTCGACTTCTACCAGGCGCACTGGTACGACTACATGTCCTCCGGGAACTGGTGCGCGATCTGCACGGACTACAACACAGTGCGGGCGCGCTACGGCCTCGATGCGCCGCTGGTGATCGGCGAATTCTTCGCCGGCACGAGCATCAACGCGCAGGACCGGCTCGAGAGCTTCTACAAGAAGGGCTATGCCGGCGCCTGGTCGTGGTCACTGTTCTCGAACCGGACGAACGACGGCATGGTGATCGACATGCAGGCTGCTTCGCGGTTCACGTCCGCTCACAGCGACGTTGGCCCGCGCAGCGGTGGCGGTTCGACGCCTGCCCCGAGCCCAACGCAGACGGCAACGCCTGCGCCGACCAAGACGTCCACGCCGAGTCCAACCGCAACCGCAACCAAATCGCCGACTCCAACCCCGACCGCGACGAAGTCGCCGACTCCGGCGCCGACGAAGTCGCCCACGGCAACGCCGACGCGCCCCAGCTGGCCGCGGTCGCCGTGGTGGGGCTGGGGAGGCCGGACCACCTATTCCATCCAGGGCGGGAGTGAAGCGGTCCTTGCCGCGACGCCAGACTCCTGGATGTGCGGTGTGGATCCCACCTCGGTGTAGCTTCCACCTGGAGCGGACTTTTTCGACGGGGAGTGCTGTTTACGGCACTCCCCGTTGACTTGCTCTCTACAATTCCTCCAGCGCCCCGAAGGACGGTGCTTACGATGAAGCGCGTGTTGGTGATGGGCGGGGTGGCGCTGGGTGTGTCGCTGATGACGGGCGGCGTGTTGCTGGCGTACCAGGGAAGTTCGACCAACGACAACCGGGTCGTCATCCCGCAGCTGCAACGAGAAACGGAAGAAACTCCGCCACAAAGCACGGAACATCCCCCCGGTCACAACCCGCCGCGCGGAGTTGCTGGCCCACGAGGGCTCGACCCGGGAGAGGAGCCGTTGGAAGGCGGCGGGGTGCGCTTCACATTCGATGGCACACCGGCGACCCCCGAACCGTACTACTGGATCGACGGCTGGGATGTCCAGGTGCACTCGCGCGACGCCGAGACCTGGGAACAGCTCGAAACCATACACGCGCAGCACGGACCCGGCTGTGAACCGCCAACGATGACCCACGAGGTGAGCGATTACGAAGCGGCGGTGTTTCGCTGCCGCGACCACCTCATGACCGCTATCAACGCCGGGGGCTACGGGATGATCTACCTGACGCCGCCCTACATGGCGGACTTCTCGGGCGGCGAAGCAGTCATTCGGTTCAACCTTTCGACCCTGGCCCTGAGCACCCGCGACTGGTGGGACGTGTGGCTCACGCCGTGGGATTCGAACCAGGCGCTGCCGCTGGAAGACTGGTTGCCCGATGCACAGGGTGAGCCAAGGGACGCGGTCCATGTCAAGCTCAACGACCATCTCCAGGTGTGCGCCCGGGTCGTCCGGAACCACCAGGAGGTGGTCGCGCCAGAGTGCGACTCCACGCCGGGCTACGACTCGGTGTTGACGCCCGACCCGGCTCGCCGGGACACGTTCGAAATCCGCATCAGCAAGAACCGGCTCCGGGTGGGGATGCCGGACTACGACCTCTGGTGGGAGGACCTGCGCATCAACCTGGACTGGGACCAGGCGGTTGTTCAGTTCGGGCACCACTCCTATAACCCGACCAAGGACGGCGCGGGTGAGCCAAATACGTGGCACTGGGACACGTTCGAAATTGCCCCCGCGAAGCCGTTCACGATCATCCGGGCGCAGCAGCGGGTGGCGAACGACAGCGACACGATCACCTTCGACGCACCGGCGCCGGCGAACGCGATGCTCCGGTTCGCCGCTATCGGAACGGTTGAAGTGAGCGTCGACCAGGGCGAGAGCTGGAGCCTCGCGCAGCGTCAACAGGAGGAGGGCCGCCACGCAGAGCACTTTAGCTCGTACTGGATGCCCATCCCCGAGGGAATCGACCAGGTACTCTTCCGGTTCTCGGACGACGACTGGTACACCGGGCCGTTCCTCGCACGCGACATCACCATCTGGGCGCCGTCGCGCTAGTCGATTCAGGACGCGAGGTTAGCCCGGTATTCGAGGTCGTACGCGAGGCTGAGCGCCCGGGATGCGAGGCCGCGGAGACGCAGCGCATCGAACCAGATTGCGGCTCGCACGCCTGCCTGGACCAGGACCCCATGGAGCCGGGGAAACCGCTGCGCGACCGCGGCCGCGTGCCGAGCTACCGGGTGCCGCTGATCGAGTTCGCGGCGAACCATACTGAGGAGCCTCACGTCCGGGTGTAGCGTGTCGAGAAGACGATCGTGCTCGGCGTACAGGCGCGGGAGCGCAAGCCAGCTTCGTAGCGGACGTTCGGCGTAGTGCCAGCCGCGGGCTTCCGGTGTGAATACGAACCTGGCACCGACCCTGTGCAGGCGGAGGCCGAGCTCGACATCCTCGCCGCGCAGAAAATCGACCCGGAATGGGCCTGCCTCCTCGAGGAGTTCACGCGAGAGCACGGCATTGCCGGTGAAGAACTGCCGCCAGGTGGGCCGGTACACGCCGGCGAGCATCTGCTGGTACTGGCCCTCGAGTTGTTCCGCCTCCCACCGGGTCCAGGGGCTGGGCTTCCAGTCGGGAGGTGCGAGCAGCGGGCCGATACTCACCGTGTTCGGGGTGTCGAGCACGGCAAGGTGCGCTTCGAGCCACCGGGGGTCGGGCACGACGTCATCATCGACGAACGCGATGAGCGGGGAATCGCCTGCCGCGATGGCGCGGTTGCGCGCCGCCGAGGGCCCGGCGTTCTCCTGGTGCAAGAGACGCAGGTCGAGACCCGCGGTGTCTTCGCAGGTCAGCGTGCTGGCGACCGGCGGTGTGCTTCCGTCGTCGACCACGAAGACGCGGAAGTCGCGAAAGGTCTGCTGTGCGAGGCCGCGTAGAGTCCGGGTGAGCGGGCGGTGCCGATTGAACGTCGCGACGACGACATCGACTTCAGGCATTCGGTTCGTCCTTCAATGAGCGGATTACGCGGGCGGGAACACCGGCCGCGAGTGAGTACGGAGGAATGTCGCCAGTGACGACGGCATGGGCGGCGACGACGGAGCCACGGCCGATGCGGGAGCCACGCAGCACCGTCACGCGCGCACCGAGCCAGACGTCGTCTTCGATGACCACCGGCTCCGACTTTCCGGGGAGGTGATGGTTGTGGAGGTCGTGGTAATCGCTATCGATGATGATTGCGAACTGGCCGATGTTGCAGTCGCGGCCGATGGAGACCGCGGTGATGGCGGAAATGTCGGCGCCGTAGTTGATGAAGGTTCCTTCGCCGATACGCAGGTGGGCGTTGCGCATGCAGGCGAACTGAAGCGGGTAGACGTGGCCGTTCAGGCGCACGCGGTCTTCGAACACCAGCGTGCCGCGGTTGGAAACGAGAGCTCGCCCACGCAGGCGCACTGTGCCGACTCGGCTCGCCCGTCGGAGCTGCCAGCGGGCGTTCACCAGTTCGAGGGCAGACGTGATGACACCGCGCAGCCCGCGGCGCCGAAACTCGCGTCGGCCTCCCTGGAGCAGGGCTGCTGCGGTCACCGCTCCCTCCCGGGTTTGGATTGCGGGAGACGGAACGCCACGCCGAGCCCAATGGCGAGCGGCGCGATCCCACGGGTCGACAGGAGCGCCAGGTCGACAGTGGAGTAGGCGAGATACATCAGGATGACGGCTCCCGCGACGATGCCCGCGATCCACGCAGGGTCGTCCATCGAGAGGTCGCCCCGGAGCATCTGGAAGACGCGTCGAACCGCCAGCGCAACGACCGCAAGGAGCGTCACGAGGCCAAAGAACCCGACCTTGAGCCATAACCAGAGGATGTTCTGGTGCGGCGTGTAGCTCTGGAGCGGCCAGAACGAAGTGAGGTCGGGGAGTGGCTGGAACTGGATGAAGGGCCGCCCGAAGCCGACGCCGAACACACGGTTCAGGCGGATGGTCTCCATCACGTTGGCTTTCTCGATCTGGCGATAGGTGTCGGACGATTCGTCGCGCGCGTTGGGGCTGATCTGCGAGCGGATGGCGCGAGCCGGCTGGGCGAGCGCGCCGTATTCGGTGTTCCAGTAGGCCGCTACATAGACGGAAGTTGCCGAGAGGAGCAGCAGCGACAGGCTCAGCACAAGCCACGGCCGGGCGCGGAACGCGAGCACCAGCGTGGCAGCACATCCCGCCATCAGCACGAGGGTGCCGGCCCGGCGCTCGGTGGCGAGGATGGCGCCAAGGAGCAGCAGCATGATGCCGAAGAGCAGAATCCGCCGCCAGCCAGTCGCGCCCCGCAGGATGTACGCGGCCGAGATGACGATCCCGATGGCGAACATCGCCGGCGTCTCGTGGGCGAAGGCCGACTCCGAGCCGACCTGCCGGGTCACCAGGTACTCGTAGTAGCGCGAGATGGCGATGAAGGCGAGAACGATGGTTGAAACGAGCGTGATGAGCACCACGTGCCCGGCAGCCGCAGCGGGAAACCTGTACACGGCGACGAAGATCACCATGCCGAAGATGAGGCCCCGCATCTCGTGGTACGCGAAGTTAGTGGGGGCGCCATGGCGCTGGCCGTAGGCCAGCCCGGCAAGCAAAACCAGCGGCACCGCCCACACGAGGTACGGCAGCGGCTCTGCACGATCGGCGCGGGGACGCAGCACGAGCGAAGTGGCCGCAACAAGCAGCAGCACTTCGAGAGGCGACACAGTGATACCGATGTCCCAGCCCGGCGGGAGCGAGTACAGGAGGTTACTGATCGGCTCCGTGAAGTCGAACATGTTCGGTTCGAACACGATGGCGAGCGCCAGCAACCCGGTGAGCACGGCCGCGGGGTAGAGCGCGATGGCGATGACCGTGATGACGTACACGGGCACGGCGAGCGCCCAGAATCCCATGTGGGCGAACAGCAGCCCCGAGGCGACCGACAGCAAGACGCAGAGGACGAATCCCAGTGCGTCCCTCAGGCCTGTGAGCCCGGTCCGTGGCTGAGCGGTAATGAGCATCGCTAGGCCAGCCGATCCAGTTGGAAGAGGCCGCCGAGGACGATCGCGGTAAGCACCCAGGCGATAACCGACTCGAACGGAAGGAACCGCCTCAGGCTGCCGGACGTGAGAATGACCGCGACCGCGAGAACGAGGAACACGAGCAGCATTGCTACCGCCTCAGGTTCAGGGCGTCTTCGATCCACCGCGGGACGGCGGACTTGCGCCGGTTCACGACGATGCCCAGGACGTTCGAGTCCTTGAGCAGCTCGAGGGAGCGCTCGAGGTCACGGCGGCTGGTGCGGCCCGCTCGAACGACGATGATGACGCCGTCGCAGCGCTGGGCGAGCACGGGCGCATTCATCGAATGCAGCGTGGCGGGCAGGTCGATGACCACGAACCGGCTCGCCTTCTTCATGTTCTCGATGAGCGTGACGAGGTTCTGCGACCGGGCGCTTCGAGCCGGGTCGCTTTTCGTCTGGCCGGCGGGGATGACGGTGATGTGCGCGTTCACGCGATGGGAGACGTTCTTGAGGTCCTCGCGACCTGTCAGCACATCCGTGAGGCCGGCGTCGGTGTCGAGCCCGTATTCGTTCGCGATCGACGTCGTGTGGAAATCGCTGTCAACGAGGGTGACGTCGGCATTGAAGTCCGATGCGAGCGAGGCGGCCAGTCCGATGGAGACGGTGGTCTTGCCGTCGCCAAAGTGGGGGCTTGTAACGCCAATCGCGATCCCCTTCGCAGGGTCATCCGGCGGCACAAGGCCGGACATGAGGTGGATTTCGCGGAGGGCTTCCTGGAGCTGAATATCGGAACGCGGACGCAGTCGAACGGGCATTACGTGGCTTCCTCAGTAGGCGTGGATCCAATGTTCCGGGCGGTCGAGCGCGCGTAGCCGGGGCTTCGTAGCCGCACGAGCGCACTGACCAACGGGACACGAGCGAGCAGACCTGGCGGAGTGAGTTCGGGGACAGCGCCCAGCGTTGGCACCTCCATACCGGCGAGGTCTTCGCTCGAAAGGATGGTGTGATCGGAGCGGTAGCGAACGAGCAGGTACGCACCGGAGATGAGCGCGCCGAACACCAGGCCAGCGAGCGGCATCCCGTAGCGCTTCGCCTTGGACTCCGGCAGCGGCACCCGTGGCTGCGACGGCGGGTCCTGGACGGAGAACGCGGCGTTCTGGGCGTCCGGGCCAGCCGCGCGCTGGAGTTCGGTCGCCTGCAACTGGTTCTCGAGGTTCTGAACGACGCCGGACTGGGTGTCGACCGCGGTGATCAACGCCTGGTAGTCGATATCGGCGGCGGCGTTGCGCGGGTCGGTGAGCTCGGGGTGTTGTGCGACGTACTCGTTGAGCCGCGAACGGCGTTCATCGAGTTCACGCCGCGCCGATTCGAGCTGGCGACCCAGGTACTCGGCGGTGGCGTTGATGCCACGTTCGCTTTCCGCGGTCGCCCGATCGAGGTACTCGTCGATGACGGCCTGCACAAGCCGTGCGGAGAGTTCGCCCGAGCCGGAGATCGCGCCGATCTGCAGCAGGTTGACGCCGGTCGACCCGGCCCAGAGGCGGATCCGAGGGTCGAGCCGCACGTCGGGATCCGCTTCTTCCGGGATGACGCCTGCACGCTGGAACACCGCCAGCTTGAAGGCGCGCGTCGCGAGCAGGTCGTTGAGCGCAACGGCGCGGTTCTGGGCTGGCGTTCGCCACGGATCGGCATGTCCGAGCGATGGCTGGTCTTCGGGCGCCTTTGTAACCCAGACGGTGGCGACCGACTGGTACTTGGGCTCCGACGACGTGAAGGCGAGCACGAGGATCGGAACGAGCACGATAGGCGCGATCAGCGCCAGCTTGCTCCGAAAGGCAATCTCCACGAGCTTCCTGGGAATCACAGGCACACCCCGGGATAGCGGATAACCGCACGCTACGGCGGGCTTGTTGAGCGCTCGTGGACAAACGTCGGTGACTTCACCCTTTGGAAACCCTCGGTGCCGTCTTCGCAACAAACCACTGCACCTCGACCTTTCTTCGATAGGGGCGTTGCTCAATGGCGGGGACACGTCTGTACGAGGCGCGAATGGACCAGGACAGGTTCAAAAAGCCCAAACGGATGGGTGAAAACGGCCTTTCGGCGAGTGGCCGAGAGGGCGGAAGCGGCGCCCTGCAGCCTCAGCGGCGAGTTCGCGCGTTGTTCGTTGGCTCGGAATACGCAGGTCACAAAACGCGGTTCCTTAACTTACGAGCAACCGTCGAACGAGAAGGAAGCCTCGATGCCAGGTTCGTATCCATCACCGGCCGGAAGGCCGGCGGTCTCATTGAGCGCATGCCGCTGCCGCGGGCGGTGCGACGCCGATTGCGCCCCACACTCGAGGCAGCGCCCTTTGCGACGCTCCGGCGGCCCGATGTGATCTGGACATCGGCCACCGAGGTGCTCACGCCGTTCCTCTGGGCGCAGGCGGGCCCACTGCGACGGCCGATGGTGCTGGACCTGGATTGCACCGACGACCAGCTCGAGGAGATGGCGGAGCTGTATTTCTCCCGGCTGCCAAAGTCGGGGTTCGCCCGGTGGATCGCCCGGCGCCAGGAACGGCTGCTCTGGGGCGCCACGACCGTGTTCGCGCCGTGGTCGAACTGGGCGGCGCAGGCGCTCATGCGCGCGGGCATTCCCGAGGAGCGGATCCGCGTTCTGCCGCCGGGTGTCGACCTCGACGCCTGGGCCGTGTCCACCAAACGGCGGAACGAGGAGCGGCCCTTGCGACTACTGTTCGTTGGCGCGGATTTCGAACGAAAGGGCGGTGACCTCCTCCTCGAGCTGCTACGAGGACCGCTCGCGGGCCGGTTCGAACTCGATATCGTAACGAAAGCGGGCATCCCGGCCCCACCCGGGGTGCGCGTTCACCGCGCAGAGCCGAACAGCCCGGCACTCAGGAAGCTGTTCGCGGAGGCAGACCTGTTCGTCCTGCCGACAAGAGCGGACTGCTTCGGGATCGCCGCGGTCGAAGCGATGGCCGCCGGGCTCCCGGTCATCATGGGCGACGTTGGCGCTGCAAGGGACATCGTCGTAGATGGAGAGACGGGCTGGCTGGTACGTCCGGCTGCGGACGATCTGCTTGCAGCGCTCGAACGTGCATGGCGGCAGCGGGACGTGCTGCCGGCGATGGGCGAACGTGGGCGGCGCCGCGCCGAGGAGCGATTCGACGGCGAGCGCAACGACAGGGAAATCATCTCGTTGTTGCAGGCGCTGGCACGCGGGAACCGTCCAGGGCGCGAGATCGCGGCCGCCCGTTCGACCGACTGCTGAGACAGAGTTGTGATAGCAACTTACGAACACTCCACTACCGAGCAACAGCAACACGCGAGCATTCCCACATGAACCCGGCAGTGCTCATCATCGTGCAGGGCCTCGAGCGCGAGCAGCGTGAACTCACCACGACGCTCGAACGCGAGGGGTGTTTCGTGTTCTTGGCGCCCGACGCGCCGCGCGCCCTGGACTTGCTCGCCATGGTGCACATCAATCTCGTGGTCGCCTGCCAGGACGCCGTGGCGGTGGACGAGCTGGCCGAGGCCGCGTGGCGAACCAACCCGAGCACCTACTTCCTGGTTGTCGGCGGCGACGCGAAGGCGAAGACGGGCTGGTGTGACAGCTATCTCCAGCGGCCGGTGACTTCGTCGGTGCTGTCGGGTCGTGTGCTTTCGCTTGTGACGTAATCCCTGGCTGGTGTCCTTCCCGGCCGGCTGGCTTAGCGGGCGGTCCGGTCCCACGTTGCCTGGCGCTTCCGCACCAGCCCGGCGAAGACCCCGAGCTTGTACGCGAAGAAGCGCGGCGCCGCGCGAAGGGCGAGCAGGTCGCGCAGCGGTGGACGCACGGCGAACAGCGATGCTCCGATGTAGGTCGCGAGGGACGCCACGGCCGCCGCGGCGAGGGCGATTGGCGCTCCCGTCGCGAACGAGCCGCCCAGCGCTGCCAGCGCCAGCGCCAGGAGCAACGAAAGCGGCAATCCGGCCACTTCGAACGCGCTGTGCGCGGCGGCGAAGCGCCCGCGAACGATGTTCTGCAGGCCGATGGCGAACGCACGAGGAAGCAGGGCGAGACGTCCGCCCTCCCAGCGGCGGTCCTGTGTGCGGGCGCTTTCGAACGACGTAGCCATCGGGCCGCGGACCGTGGCCCCGGGTTCGAACGTCACGGGGACACCCTGCTTCGCGAGCGCGAGTGTGGCCGCGGCATCCTCGGCGAGGCCGTCGGAGGCGAGCGCGAGTGGGGCCACCTCCATCCGGAACCCCATGCCGTTGCCCTTCAGGCTGGTACCAAACCCCAGCCGTGCTGCGCCGAGCGGGCGGGCGTAATGCACCAGTCCGAGGGCCAGCCGCCGGAGCGCCGGCAGCGTCCCGGGCTCGTCGTCCGCAGCGTAATGCACCTGCACGGCCCGGGCGCCGCGCTGCAGCGCACCGGTGAGGGCTGCGATGAAGTCCGGGCAGACGTGACTGTCGCCATCGACGACGGCGACCGCGTGGGGAGGAGCCTCGCGGCGCGCGAGGTGCTCCAGCGCGAATCGCAGCGCATACCCCTTTCCGCGCTCGTGCTCGGATGTGCGTTCGAGGACCGTCACGCCGTGATCGAGCGCAACGGCCGCTGTGGCATCGGTGCAGTTATCGGCCACGACAACGATGTCGCACGCACCTGCGTTCTGGAGGCTGCGGAGACACCGCGGGAGCAGGCGTTCTTCGTTATGTGCAGGCACGATGACGGCGATCCGGAACCCCGGCCGGGTAGCCGCGGATCGGGAGCGGGGCGGGGAAGTCGCCAGGAGCCCGAGCAGCGTCCACCAGGCCCCGTGTGCGAGCACGATGGCTGCGGGCAGGGCCGTGGCGAACTGGAGCGCGTTCACGCTGTGACTGCCGTCTCGGGGGGTATGACGCTTTGCGGCGCAGGCTGGAGCAGACTCGCGAGGCGCGCCGTGTAGCGCTCGATATCGAAGTGGGCGACAGCACTCCGGCGAGCGGCTTCGCCGAGTTGGCGCGCGAGGCCGGTATCGAGCAGCACGCGTTCGATGGCGTGGCGAAGCGCGAGAGAGTCCCGCGGCGGCACGTAGAGGCCGGTCATCTCGCCCGCCGGTTCGGTGGCATCGAAGAGGTGGGGGCCGCGGTCTTCCGTGCCTACGGCATCGACGAAGCGAGTGGTCACCAGCGGGCCGGCGACGTACTCCCGCTGGCCTTCGGTGGCGGTCACGATGACGGGTGTGCCCATGCTGAGCGCTTCGAGAATGGTCGTCACGCCGGACTGG
>CAZWBW010000063.1:11458-17152 GCA_964632355.1 uncultured Anaerolineaceae bacterium
AGGCTACGCAGTTCCGCGAACGAGCGAGCTTCGCTGGAATACTCGACGTTGTCGGGAAGAGAACCACTGCCGGCAATACGGCGGGCCCAGTGGCTCCCGGCGGCGATGAACACACGGGCGTGCAGCCCACGTGCGGCTCGAACCAGCGTCTCGTAGTCGCGGTTCTCTGAGCCGACGGCAAGCACCAGCGGGGGTTCGTCGCCCGCCGGCACCGGCAGCGGGCTGGTTCGAGTCCAGAAGGCGGTGTCTACCTGGTAGGGGACGAGCTCGACCGTCCAGCGGCCGCCGAGCCACCGCCGAACGCGCTCCGCCTGCGCGGTGCTGTGGAGAACCAGCACACCCGGCGGTCCGATGCGCGTAGCGATCCAGACGAGGAGCAGCTTCCACCAGCGAGTGAGGAAGTGACCGAGCACGACGACGCTCGCTGGCTGAGAGCGCCGGCGGAATGCGAGCAAGAGGAGCAACGGCAGGCCTATGTGTTCGCCGTCGGCGAAGAGCCGGTCGCCCGACCGGGTTCGCCGTGCGAGCGTCCATGCCTGGGCAAGGTGCGGTCCGAACAGCTTCGCCGCCAGTCCGCCACGCCCGGCGGCGCGGGACTGGAACAGCACCTCGGCGTTCGTGCGGTTCGCGAGCTCGATGAAGTCGCGGCGGGGGCCGTTCTCGGTGAGGGCGGCCGCCTGTTCGGCCGTAGCGCTGACCGCGAGCCGCACGGTCATCACGCTACCTCCCGCAGGAGTTCGAGGATGCGGCGAGCGTTCGCAGCTGCGTCCATGTGCTGGTGCGCGTGCTCCCGGGCCGCCAGCGACATGCGGTCGCGCAGCGCGCCGTCTTCGACCAACTCGGAAAGCGCCGCCCGGAGCGCTGGAACGTCCCCAGCCGGGACGATTCGCCCGGCTTCGGGCGGGACGGTCTCTCGGTTCGAGCCCACGGAGGTGGTGATCACGGGCAACCCGGCCGCGAGGGCTTCGCCGATGGCGACCGAAGTGCAGTCGCCATACGTGGGCAGGCAGAACAGGTCGGCTTCGGCGTAGGCGCGGATGAGCGCATCGCTGCCAGGATGGACGTCACGCAGGACGGTGACGCCGGCGGTCTCGGGCAGCGGCGTTGGGGTTACAAGCACGAGTTCGGCCCGCGACGCAAGCGGGGCGAAGGCGGCGAGCAGGTCGTAGCCGCCCTTGCGTTCGAAGTCGCCGCCGACGAAGAGGATGCGTGGCCGGCCGGCGCCCGGGCGTGGGCGCGGAATCTCGAAGAAGCGGCGACCGGCACCCGGATGGGCCACAAGGATTGGTTTCTCCGAAACGCCGTAGTCAGCGGCGAGGGATTCGGCGGCCCAGTGGGACCACGTGACAAACGCCGACGCATCGCGAAAAACGTGGCGGTACCAGCGAGCCTTCGCGGATTCAATCACGGAGGGGCCGCGCCGGTGGCGGTACCAGCGGCCCATGTCATCGACCTGCCGGGGAGTGGCGTCGAGGCTGACGACGTACTTCGCGCCCCGGGCGGCGGCTTGTGCGAACAGCGAGACGGTCTGCGTGTGGAAGAGGAGGGCGTCGTAACGCTGGCCCGATTCCCGCACCATGTTCCGGGCGATGCGGCTGGCGCGAAGCGCCCAGGGCACGTGGAGTCGAGAGGGCGTGTACTCGACGCGGTAAACCCGGACATCGAGAGGGTCGTAGGTGTGGGCAGCCGCCTCGACGTTTTGCCCGTGTGCGCGATGGCCGAGCGTCTGTTCGAGGCAGAGGGCGACGCGTGGGGACGTCATCGGGCGCTCCTCTCGCGGTGGTGGCGATGGGTGAGGGATCTGAAGAGCATGGCGAGACCCGGCCGCGGCATTCCCGGGGCGAGGACGGCGGGCATCACTGTGGCTCTGCGTCGTTGAGTGCGGGTTGACAACGGGTACCCGTTCCGAGCGGCTACGAGTGGACGAGCTCAGCGACCATTGCCTCGAGGCCCGCGAGGGAGTCCGCCGGGGGTTCGACGCCGAGCACGGCTCGCATCCGGCGAACGTCGGCCACAAACCGCACGACCTCGGGCCCGCGCGGGGGACGGACTACGAGGCGGGAGCGGCGGCTGGTCATCCCGATGATGCGCGCGGCGAGGTCGCGTAGCGCGGTGCCCTGTCCCGATCCAACGTTGATTGGCCCCTCGACGCCGGGAGCCATCGCCGCAAGAAGGGCCTGGACAGCGATGTCGACGTGGACGAAATCGAGCACCTGTGCGCCACCGTAGAGCTCGAGATCCTCGCCGCGGACGGCGCGGGCAAGCCAGAGCGGGATGACCCGCCCGGAATCGCCCGGCCCATAGACGTTCGCGAAGCGCAGCACCACAGTGTCGAGCCCGGCGGTGGCGCGCCATGCCTGGCAGTATGCCTCGGCGGCGACTTTGCTCGCCCCGTAGAGGTTCCGGGCGGTCAGCGGCGCGTTTTCGGAGACGGGCACGCATTCGGGTTCGCCGTAGGCTTCGCGCGAAGAAGCGAAGATAACCCGCCGAGCGCCCGCCTCGGCGGCAGCCTGCAGCACGTTCAGGGTGCCGGCGACGTTCGTGGTGAACGAATACTCGACGTCGTCCATAGCGCCCATCACGTTCGACTGGGCGGCGAGGTGAAACACGACCTCGCAGCCCCGTGCGGCTTCGCGAGCCGTCGCTGCGTCGCGGATGTCGCCTTCGACGAACTCGGCGGCCGGTGGGACTACGGTCCGGTGGCCACGCCGCAGGTTGTCCAGGACAACCACGTCGTGTCCCAGGGCGACCAGCGCGTGCGCGAGATGGCTGCCGATGAACCCGGCCCCGCCGGTAACGAGCACGCGCATCAGCGGACCTCGCTCGGGATGGGTTCGAGTGCAAGCTCTCGACGGAAGTAGGCGATGGTGTCCCGGAGGCCAGTGTCGAGCGGTACCAGGGGCTCCCACCCGAGGACGCGCCGGGCTCGTGTGATGTCGGGACGCCGGCGCTGCGGATCATCCCCGACCGCTGGTTCGGTGAATACGATCGGCGACCGGGAGCCGGTGAGGTCGCGAATGCGCTCGGCGTAGTCGAGGACAGTGTGCTCTTCGGGGTTGCCGAGGTTGAACACCTGCCCACGGGTACCCATGGTCCGCATGGCCCGAACGAGCCCTTCGACAAGGTCCGACACGAAACAGAGCGAGCGCGTCTGCGAGCCGTCGCCGTACACGGTGAGCGGTTCGTTGCGAAGCGCCTGTGTGATGAAGTTGGGCACAAGACGGCCGTCGTCGGGATCGGAGTTGGGCCCATAGGTGTTGAAGATGCGCACGATGCGGGCGTCGGCGCCACGGGAGCGGATGTAGGCCATGGTCAGCGCTTCGCCATAGCGTTTCGCCTCGTCGTACATCGAGCGGGGCCCGGTGGAGCTGACGTTGCCGCGATAGTCCTCGTGCTGCGGGTGTTCGAGCGGATCGCCGTAAGCTTCCGACGTGCTTGCGTAGAGGAACTTCGCCCGGGAGGCGACAGCCACGTCGAGGAGCCGCAGGGTGCCTTCGCTGTTGACGCGAAGGGTTTCGATGGGGTGCTGCTGGTACCCGGGCGGGCTCGCGGGGCTCGCGAGGTGATACACCTCGTCGACGCGAGGGAGCTCGGGCAGCGGTTCGATGATGTCGTGCTGGATCAGTTCGAACCGCGAATGGTCGAGGAACGGCGAGATGTTCGCCAGCCGGCCCGTGACCATGTTGTCGATGCAGAGGACGTGGTGACCTTCGGCGAGCAGCCGTTCACACAGGTGCGACCCGATGAACCCGGCGCCGCCGGCAACGAGGATACGCATATCGATTCTCCGCGTGACACGGTGGAGCAGGAGTGTTGTTACGGCGTCGGGAGCGAGTAGGGAGCGGTCGGCTCAGTAGGAGCCCGTCCCGCGGAGCACCGTCCCGATGGTTCGAAAAAGGATCTTGATGTCGAGCCACAGGGAGAGGTTCTCGGCGTATTCGATGTCCAGCGCCACCATGTCCGCGAAGTCGTGCCGCCCTCGGAGGGTGACCTGCCAGAGGCCGGTAATGCCGGGCGTAACAAGCAGGCGCCGGAGGTGAGCTTCGTCGTAGCGGACGACCTCTGACGGGAGCGGGGGCCGCGGTCCGACGAGGCTCATATCGCCGCGAAGAACGTTCCAGAGCTGGGGCAATTCGTCCAGGCTCGTTTTCCGCAGGAACTTGCCGACGCGGGTCCGGCGCGGGTCCTCCTTCATCTTGAAGATGAACCCGTTCGCCTCGTTCTGGTCCATGAGCTGCTGTTTCATGAGCTCGGCATCGCGGTACATGGAGCGGAACTTCCAGCACACGAAGAGCTTTCCGCCGTGACCGACGCGAACCTGGCGAAAGATCGGGCCACCGCGGCTATCGAGCACGATGGCAATCGCCAGGACGATGAGCAGCGGCGCGGTGATGATCAGCCCAATCGTGGCGCCGATGACGTCGATCGTGCGCTTCCATGCGGGCATCGGGATGACTTCGTCCGCGAGCAGATGGCGGACGTTGAGCTCGTCGAACGCCGGGCCTCCGGAGATGAACTCCTCGCGGGAGATCGCGGAGAGGCTCATCACTGGCCTCCTGCGGCGCTGCTCGATGCGAACACGGGAGCAGTGCGCGTTCGAGGTGCCTCTTCGGCGGGCCGGCCAATACAGCGGTATTCGAACCCGGCATTCCGCGCAGCGCCCGGGTCGAGGCAGTTTCTCGTATCGACGAGGAGCGGCTCGGCCATGACGGACGCCAGCGCGCCGAGGTCCATGCAGCGAAACTCGTCCCAGTCGGTGGCGACGACGACAGCGCGAGCGCCGCGTGCGGCGTCGAGTGCGCTTTTGCTAACAGTGACGCCGGGTGCCGCCGCGAGGATGCGAGACTCGGGCACCACCGGGTCGTACACATGGACGTCGGCGCCTTCGAGAACTAGGAGGCGGGCCAGTTCGAGGGCGGGCGAATGGCGGATGTCGTCCGTGTTGGCCTTGAAGGCTGCGCCGAAGAGGGCAACCCGCGCCCCTTCGAGCGAGCCAACCGACTGCCGTAGTTTCCGGAGGACTCGGAGACGCTGGTCGGAGTTGATTTCGACGACAGACCGCAGAAGCCCCGGGTGCGCCCCATGGATGGCGGCCATGTGAACGAGCGCCTTCACGTCCTTCGGGAAGCAACTCCCGCCCCAGCCGAGGCCAGCCCGGAGGAACTGCGGGCCGATCCGATGGTCGAGGCCCATTCCCCGGGCCACCTGTTCCACATCGGCCCCGAGCGCTTCGCAGATAGAGGCGATCTGGTTGATGAACGAGATCTTGGTGGCGAGGAAGGCGTTCGAGGCGTACTTGATCATCTCGGCGGTGCGGATGTCAGTGCGCTGGATGATGGGGTTCAACGGCGCGTAGAGTTCCGCGACGCGTTCGATGGCCGAAGGGTCGTCGGAACCGAGCACGATGCGGTCGGGGTTCATGAAGTCGTGAATCGCGGAGCCTTCGCGGAGGAACTCGGGATTCGAAACCACGGCGAATTGCTCCGCGCCCGCGCGCTCGGCCATGCCCGCGACCAGTTCGCCGGTGCCTATGGGCACGGTGCTCTTGTTCACGATGATCGAGCCGGGCTGCAGGCGGGCAGCGACCGTAGCCACCGCGTCGCGAACGCCGCGGATATCGGCCGCGCCATCGGCTGCTTCGGGCGTGTTGACCGCGATGAAGACGATGCGCGCTTCGAAGCGGTCGGGGTAGAC
>CAZWBW010000064.1:0-17150 GCA_964632355.1 uncultured Anaerolineaceae bacterium
GTGCTGTTCCCGCTGTCGCCTTGGCACGCTGTGAGCAGCGCGAGCAGGATGAACTGGCGGGATGGCGAAACCGGCTCGAGGCGAAGGTGCCCGACGAACGCGCGGAGGGCGGCACCGACGATCGCGAGCATCACGAACCCGCGCAGGAAGACTTCGATCACGAGCCGGGAATCGTCGAGGGGGATGACGCCGGAGTCGGCGTTGGCGATGGACCAGAGCGAGAGCAGCGACGCGACGGCGAGCCATGCGGCGGAGGCCTGCAGAAAGAGGGGCTGCGGGTTCAGGCGTAGCGGGAAGGGGCGGCGGACTCGAAACGCCAGCACGGCGAACCCAACGGATCCGGCCACGAAGAGAACGGCTCCCGGCCACGCGAGGAAGGCCAGGGTTTCGAACCAGACCTGGCCCACGGCGATCAACAGCGATCCGGCGAGCAGGAGCGCAGGGAGTCCGAAGCGCACCGCGGCGGGGAACATCGGGCGCTGGTTCAACCGGGGAAGGAACTCGAGGGCAAGGGCGACCACGAAGGTGGCGACGAACCCGAAGAACTGCAGTCGTCCGTGCGCCTGCACCGCCTGGGTCCAGCGTTCGCCGCCGACCGAGACTTCGAGGACGGCGAGGATGCCGAGCACGACCCCGGCGACGACAGCAACGGCGGCGGCAGCAGCCATCCACCCGGCGAAGAGCCACTGGTGCTGTATGGAGGCCGCGACGTGGCGGTGCGGCGGCGCGACGCTCACGACGCGAACGCGGACTTCGGAGTGAATCGAGTGTTGCTGACTGCCCATGCCCCTAGGCTCGGCCAGCGGCGGGCAGGCCGCTGCGACTTTCGTCACGACGAATCCAGCGAGGCAGGTTCGGCTTCACGAGGCGTCGTCGCCCGCGAAAAGCACGGCCGCGGCGACCAGTGGGATGGCTGTCCATGCGGCGAGCGCTCCGAGGAGGACGCCGACGCTCGCGCCGACGCCGAAGCGATCGGACAGGTAGCTGCCGAGTGGTCCGAGGACGTCCATGTCGGGCTCGAGGCTCATCACCGCGAGCACCCGCACGCTTTCTACCGGGTTGCCGAGGATGGCGAGCAGCAGCGTTTCGCTGGAGGACGAGACCGAGAGGATGAAGCCAATCGCGCCGAGGTCGTAGAAGAACACGAACGCGAACCAGGCGAGGATGGCGATCGACATCGCCTTGAGGCGCGAATCGCTGAGCACCGAGATGAGGATGCCGACGCTGAGCATGGCGACCGCGAGACCGGTCGCGAGGAGCATGAACAGCAGGTAGTGACCGGCGTCGGTGAGCGGGCCGAACAGCGCGATCAGGAGGCCGCCGGCGCCGAAACCGAGGACGATCGCGAGGGTGGTGGCGAGCACCAGCCCGGCGAACTTCCCGAGGAGCAACTCGGTGGTGGAAATGGGCTGCGAAAGGAGCGTCGCGAGTGTTCCGCGTTCGCGCTCGGCGGCGATGGAGGCGGCTCCGAGCACCAGCGCCAGCAGGGGCACGAGGAGCATGCACAGGTTGATCAGCCCGGCGGTGGTCCGGTTGAAGCCCTGTTCGCCGAGACTGCCGCCCGTCCCCTGCACCTGTGAAATGGCAAAGGCGACGAGGGCGAACGTGGCTGCGAACGCGATCAGCCAGCGCCCGGCAACGGCGTCGCGGAGTTCCTTACGGAGGATGACCATCGTTGCATGCATCAGTTCAGACCTCCGTTCTGCAGCCGCATGACCGCTTCGTCGACGGGCGCCTCCTCGATGCGGAAATCGAGGATGTGGATGCCGGCCGCGAGCAACGCCTCGACGAGGCGGGCCTTCTGCGAGGCGGGGCAGCGCGCGATGAGCCAGTCGCCGGAGCGATCTGGGTGTTCGCCGCTAAATTCCGCGATGAGGGGAATGGCGTCGCGACTGTGCCCATTGAGGCGCAGGTAAACGCGGCTTGCAGCTGCATCGCCGGCTGCGAGCGTTGCCGCGGCGCCATAGTACGCGACCTTCCCGTGGTCCAAGAGGAGCGCGTCGTCGGCGATGTGTGGCACGTCTTCGAGCCAGTGGGTCGAGAGCAGGATCGACTTGCCGGCCTGGCGTTGTTCGTTGACCAGCCGGCGGAGATCGAGCCGGGCGGAGATATCGAGGCCGGTGGCCGGCTCGTCGAGGACGAGCAGTGCGGGATCGCCGAGGAGGGCGACCGCGAGCGCGAGCCGCTGGCGCATGCCACCGGAGAGTTCGCTCACGCGCGCGTCGCTTCGGGCATCGAGACCCACGACTTCGAGGTTCGTTCGCGCCTGCTGCAGGGGTGCGCGGCGGAGTTCGGCGTAGAAGGTCATCGTCTCGAGCACGGTCATGTCGCCGTGGAACGCGGGCTGCTGCGGGAGGTAGCCGATGCGCGCGCGGGCGGCCTTCGGCTTCTTCCCGATGTCGATGCCATCGACCTCGGCGCTGCCTTCGAACTTGAGCAGTCCAACGATGCACTTGATGAGCGTCGATTTGCCGGCGCCGTTCGGTCCGATGACGGCGAGCACCTGCCCGCGGTGCAGTTCGAACGAGACATCATCGAGCGCCGTGAGGTGGCCAAAGCGCCTGGTCACCGAAGTCACGCGAAGCATCGTGCCCACCTCCTGGAGAAGGTCCGCCGGCTGATCCGGAACGCGGCCAGCGGCAGCGCCACCAGCGGCGCCATCGCTGCGACGACCCAGGCTGCGTCGGACCAGGAACGTGTCTCGCCGAGCGAGACGGCGGGCGAGATCAGCGGGTGGTCGTCGGTGACGGCCGGTTCGGGCTTGTAGCCAGCGAACCAGTTCGCAGCCAGGTCGAGCGCCGCCTGTGCGGGTGTGAACGCGAAGGCGCGGAGCGCAGGCTCGTCGCGGGCGAGGTCGTTGAACGCGGTGGCGTAGCTGTAGGGGCGGTCGCCGATGCCATCGCCGTCGGCGTCGTAGCCGCGGTAGTCGTCCCAGTAGTTTCCGCGGCCGCCGGGCGACCAGTCGTTACGCCCGGCGAGCACACCGCCACGGCTTTCCACCTGTCGCAGGTTGCCGACGAAGCTGTTGCCGCTGAACGAGGCGTCGGTGTTCGTGAAGAGTTCAATCGCGACCTGGTTGTGCCCGATGAAGTTGTCTTCGATGACGACGGTGGAACCCGGCGTGTGCGGCGCGCCCTCCATGGTGATCCCGACGCGGTTCTGGAAGACGCGGTTGCCACGCATCTCTACGTCGTCGACATCCTTCATGAGCAGGCCGTAGCCGGAGGCAGCCGAAGCGTTGTGCGAGAACTCGTTGTCTTCGAGTGTGAGCACCCGCGAATACATGAGGGCGGCGCCGGCGATGTTGTGGCGGAACACGTTGGCCCGGAACACGTTGCGGTCCGCGTACATGTAGTGGATGCCGTAGCGGACGTGGGTGATGGTGTTGCCTTCGACCAGCGTGTCGGTGCCGAAGCCGATGAAGACGCCGTCTTTGGCGCCATCGACACGGTTGCCCGTGACCACGTTGTCGCTGGTGTGCCAGAGGTAGATGGCGTGGCCGCGGCGCTCGGCGGAAAACTCCATGCGGCTCGAGATGTCGTTGTTGCGAACGAGATGGCCGCCGCTGTCCTGGAGGACGATGCCGTAGAGCACCTCGCGGAGGACGTTGTCTTCGATCACAGCGCCGCCGGCGGTGACGCGGATGCCGGCCGGTTCGCCGGAAACGTCGCGGCCGGAGTTCCGGATAGCGAAACCGCGGAGGGTGACCCCCTCCGCGGCGATAGTGACGACCGTCCCCGAACCGCCGCCGTCGATGACCGGGCGTCCTTCGCCGACGAGCGTAAGCGGTTTGTCGATGACAAGAGGCCCCTCGTAGGTGCCCGGCGGAACGACGATGGTATCGCCCGGTTCGGCGCGGGCGACCAGCTCGGCCAGGTCGGGGGGTTCGGCGGCGCCGGCGGTTTGTGCGGGCAGCAGTGCCGCGCCACCCAACCCGGCGGTCATGACGAGCGCGGCGATGGCACCGACCCGGGTCTCGCCGGTGTTGGCCCAGCTTTCGCGGATGAAGCGAATGAACCACGGGCCGAGCGTCACCAGCAGGGCGGCGGCGAACATCGCCCAGAAGCCCGACGAGACCATGGTCTGGCTTTCGAAGTTGATGACCTTCGTGGTGCCGACGACCTTTGGAGTGAAGGGGTCGATGCGCATGGGGGCGTCGGGGGCGAGATCGTGGCCGTAGACGTAGAGCCAGTACTGCATGTCGACCAGGAGGCCGATCGGGAACATCCAGACGGCCGCGGCGAGGGCGACGTGAACCCAGCGTCCGACCTGCAGGAACGCAGCGACGGCGAGCGCGGCGACCATCGGGAAGAGCACGAAGGGGAACAGCTTCAGTTCGAGCACCGAATCGGGCTCGATGGCGGCGACGCCGATGTAGTGGTTGAGTGTGTTGATCTCGGGCAGGTCGCCCTCCATCCGCGTGCCATAGGCGGTGAGGTCGAGGCCGCCCGGGTATTGCGGGGCGAGCAGCGTCATCGACCAAAGCGGCAGGAAGAACGCCAACAACAGGGCTCCTGCCGCAAGCACGAGGCTGATCGTCCAGGGCCAGTCGACGCGGAGACGGATGCGGCTCCGGGTCTCGGTCGCGGGGGCTCGTACAACGTGCTCCATGGTGCCCATCTCAGTGCCCCCCTTCGAAGTGAGCGACGAGTTCGTCCCACGCCTGCGCGTGCCCATCGTGGCTGTGCTCGTGGGCGGCCTCACGGCGGTTGAAGGCAGCGAGGCCGGAGGCCATCGGCGTGTGAAAACCGTCGCTCTGTGCGTAGTGAGCGGTCGTCGCGTCGAGCCAGGCGTCGGCTTCGAAGTCGCGGACGAAGTAGCGGGTGTGGTGCGGGGGCTCGTGCGAACGCAGCGCCGACACGAGGCAGCCGATGTCGTCGAAGTGCTGCTCGCGCCCGCCGGGTTCGATCCATGCGGCGGCGAAGCGGCTATCGCTGATGATCATGCGGCAGTGGGCGCAGGTTGCTTCGCCCCAGCGGATGGACGGCAGTTCGCCGCCACCGGACTCGCCGGGGAGGAGTCTGACGCCAAGGGCCAGCCCCGCCGCGACGGGTGCTGCGCCGCCCACCAGCACCAGGAATCGTCGTCGGGTAAGCATGTCGTCTCCTCCCGGTGGGTGGGGGAGGGAGCGAACTCCCTCCCGGGTCGGTACGTTCAGGACACGAGCAGCCAGCCCTGCATCTCGAGATGGAGGGCCGAGCAGAACTCGGTGCAGTAGAAGGCGAAGGCGCCCTCGGCGTCGGCGACGAACTCGATGGTGGTCGCTTCGCCGGCATCGAGGCTGACGTTGATGTTGTAGCGAGGGATGGCGAACCCGTGCGTTGCGTCGGGCGTCGTCTCCGTGTTCGTGAGGTGGAGGGTGACCCGGTCGCCCTTCTTCGCGCGGATGATGTCCGGCGTGATCTGGCTGCGGCGAACGGTGCCCCAGACCTCGACGTGGTTGCCGTTCCGCTCGATGCGCTCTTCGCCGAGCGCGACGGCATTCGGGTCGACCTCCATGGTCGCGGGGTTCGTGCCCGGCGGGTACGTCTCCCAGGCGTTGATGCGGTCGGCGCGGATGGCCTGGACGTAGTGGGGCTCGCCGATGCCGATGGGGCAGTCGCTCAGCAGGTTCATCTTCTCGCCGCTGAGGTCGACGAGCTGGAAGTTCTGTGGCTTGAGCGTGCCGATGACCGGGAAGCGGTCGACGGACCACTTGTTCAGCGAGACAAGGTACTTCCCGCTGGGCGTGGTGGTGTCGCCCTCCATGGTGCAGAGGTGGCCGATGTTGTAGTGCACCGGCAGCTTGTCGACGAGCTGGAAGGCGGCTTCGCCGCTGTGGTAGGGCTCGCCGAGCGACCACTTCGCGACGGCGCTTTCAATGAAGAGGCTGGTGTAGCCATATCCGTCGGCGTCGTACTGCGTATGGAGCGGGCCCGCCCCGACTTCGACGCGGCCGGCGACCACTGAATCGAAGCGAACGACCGGCACGCCGTAGTCATCGAAAGTCTCAAAGTCTTCGGCGTCGATGGCGGCCTTCAGTTTTTCGAAGGAGTAGACGGTGACGTGCGGGTCGAGCTTTCCCGCGACGGTGATGTAGTTGCCGTTCGGGGCGACGTCGACGCCGTGGGGGCTGCGCGGTTCGGGCACCAAGTAGAGGACGCCTTCCTTCGCGGCAACCTCGAGCGGGATAACCCGCATGCCGTTGAGCTCCACGGAGCCGCCGTTGAACGCGACTTCTTCCGCCCGCTTCCAGTTGATGACGTGCAGGTAGTCGTAGTCGTTCTGGGAGGCGCCGACTTCGAGGGGATCGTGGCCTTCGTGGTTGCCGCCGACGGCCCGTTCGGTGTTGTAGCTGTTGATGAACACCCAGCCGTCGCTTACCAGCTTCCCGGAGTCGGCGAGGTCCTGGGTATAGGGCGGGAGTTCGACCTGGAAGCTGCGCTCGAGGTCGAAGCGACCGTTCGCGGGATTGATCGCCAGGAAGGTGGAGTACCCGCGGAAGACATCGTTGTAGTTTTCGAGCGCACCCTCGATGTCGCTCTTATCGATGAGGGTGGGCGTCATCGTCGAGATGTGGACGTACTCGGTGTTCGGCGTGACGAAGACACCGCCGTGCGACGTCTGCAGGTTCGGGATGTCGAGCACCTGCTTCGTCTTGAAGTCGCGAAGGTCGATCATGCCGATTCGGCCGTTCGCGCGATCGTTGATGTAGCAGTAGCGGCCGTCGTATTCGCCGTTGGTTTCGCTGAGCGCCGGGTGGTGTGTGTCGCCCCAGGTGAGGCGGCCGGCGGCAGCGGAGTTTTCCTTCCCTTCGCGCGTGCCTTCGGCGAGGACGAGCTCGCCCCAGTCGGCGCCGTACCCGAAGCCCTGCCAGGGTTCGGGCGTGAAGACGCCGATGATCTTGAGGATACGCATCGAGGGAACACCGAAGACGATGACCTGGCCGGAGTGGCCCCCGGAGGCGAACAGGTAGAACTCGTCCCGGCCGCCGGGCGGCACGAAGGTCTGGACGGCGCGGGTTACGTCTTCGGGAGCGAGACCGCGCTGGGCGGCAATGGCGTCGGCGTCGCCCGAGAGGCCGGAAGGGCCACCGCCATTCCCGCCATCTCCAGCGACGGTCTTGCCGACGACACCGCCGATCGCGAGACCGGCCGCGCCTGCGGCGGCACTCTGCAGCAGTTCGCGCCTGGTGAGCGCCATTGTCGTTCTCCTTTTCTTCGCTGTATCGCGGTTATTTGACGGTGATTACGCCGACCATGTCGGGCACGTGGTAGTCGCACTGGAAGTCGTAGGTGCCGGGCGAGTCGAACTTCACTTCGAATTCACTCGATTCGCCCTTGTTCACCATCATGTCGCTGGCGAAATCGGTTTCGAGAATGACCATGTTGTGGATGGCGACGCCGTCGTTCCGGGCGACGATCTTGTAGGTCTTGCCGGCTTCGAGCGTGATTTCCTTCGGTTCGAAGAAGTTGTCTTTCATCGAGACGATGATTTCTTCAGCTTCTCCGTTGTCATCGCCGGATTGCGCAGTCGGCGTCGCCGCACGTACATCGGGTGCCCTGGTTGCGTCGTCGTCGTCATCGCCGCCGCCACAGGCAACAAGTCCGAACGCGGCGACAAGACTGGCTGCGATAAGCAGCAGGAATTTGCGCGTTGCGATATTCACTGTTTGGGCTCCTTTCCCCCTGTCCCACCCGTAGTGGGAGTCATTTCGATGCGTTCAGCGTGCTCCAGGGGGGTGGTGCGCTCTGTGACAAAGGTCATCGGGTCGGCCGACCGAACGGCCCTGATATTGGGGCCGAGGGATCCTTCGTTGTGTGCGCCCCGGCTGCGCGGCTTCTCCGCTCACCCGTAAGCACGCATACTCCGGCCATGGTTCGGCCCCCAGATCTCTCGGATATCCGTGCAATCCGTCACTTCGAGCCGCTGGACGACGAACAGGCGCGAGCGCTCGCGTGGACGTGTGTTGCACGTGCGCACGGGCCGAGAGAGTGCGTGCTGGCAGAGGGTGCCGAGACGCGCGGGTTCTATCTGCTGCGGAGTGGGAAAGCGCGCATCTTCCGGACGGCGGTCGATGGGAGGGAGCAGACGTTTCGCATCGTGCATGCGGGCGATACGTTCGCGGAAGTACCGGCGCTCGACCGTTCGCCGAACCCGGCTTCGGTCGAGACGTTGGAGCCATCGGAGACGGTGCTGGTTCCGACGGAGGCGATGCTCGCGGTAATTCGCTCGAACCCCGACGTGGCGTTGCGGGTGATGCTGCACATCGCGAAACGGCTGCGCGGGTTCACGGAGCTGGTCGAGCAGATCAGCCTGCAAACCGTGCAGGCGCGGCTGGCTCGCTACCTGTATCAACTTGCGCGAGAGGAAGGCGTACAACGCGACGGTGGGGTTGTGGTGCCGCGCGAAATCACCCAGCAGGACCTCGCGTCGCTCGTCGGCTCGGTGCGTGAGGTGGTGAGCCGCACGCTGAAAGGCATGGAGGACGACGGCATCCTGACCATTCGCCGGAAGGAGATCGAGATCCACGACCTGGCGGCGCTTCGCGAGCTGAGCTAACCCGAATCGAACGCTCACGTCCTCGCGACCGTGCCGGGTGGCCGGTGCTACGCTCTTCGTATTGGCGGCGGCAGGCCACCACGCTCGATAGCACCAGGAGGACGATGGGCGGGACGTACGCGGCAGCGACGCACCAGGGCCAGCGGCGGGATGTCAACGAAGACGAAGCGGTCGCTGCCGAGATCGCCGGCGGGGTCCTGCTGGCTGTCGCGGACGGCGCGGGCGGCATGGGCGGGGGCGACGTGGCGAGCCGGCTCGCGATCGAGCGTCTGCTCCACGTCTGCCGCGAGGAGACCGAACGCGAGCCCACCGATATCCTGCGCGCTGCGTTCGAAGCAGCGAACACGGCCGTGCGGGAAGCGGCGGCGGGCAGCGAACACCCGTCGATGGCGACCACCCTGGTGGCGGCGATCGTCCGGGATGGGCGTGCGTGGATCGCGAGCCTCGGTGACAGCCGCGCCTACCTTGTGCGCGACGGCGAGGCGAAGCAACTCACGGAAGACGATTCCCTGGTCGCCGAGCAGGTTCGTGCCGGGATGATCACCCCTGAGCAGGCGAAGCGAAGCCCGGCACGCAACATCATCACCCGGGCGATCGGCGCAGAGGGCGAGGCCAGCGTGGAGCCGATCGAGGTGGTGCTGGAGCCCGGGGATGCGCTGCTCCTGTGCTCCGACGGGGTCCACGGCGTACTCGACGACGACGCAATCGCGAGTACCGTGGCGGGACTGGACGCCGGTACGGCGACCACGGCGCTGATCGATGCCGCGAACCGTGCGGGCGGACCGGACAACATCGGCATTGCGCTTTATGTCGCCTCAAACGAGCGATAGCAGCCGCTGACTGCCGCCACCAGCCTGTTAGCGCTGCGCAAGGCGCCCCTTCGTACGCTGGCGAAAACGGAGGGTCAGCATGCCGGACGGGAAGAAGCGTGATCGCACGTCGAGCGGAATGACCATGGAAGAGCGGGAGCTGGTGGAGAAGCACCGGGACCAGCTCTCGCCCTCGACGTTACGCGCGAAGTGGGTCCACTCGCCGGACGAACGCGAGGACTGGAAGGGTCAGACGCTCGCGACCCGGAGCCACGACGTCATCAAGGCGTGGGCGGAGGACCGGGGAGCCACCCCGGCGACGGTCGAGGGCACAAGGCGCGGCGCGCGGCCGGGTGTGCTCCGGTTCGTGTTCAACGACGAGGAGCCGGAGGGCCGCCTGAAGGAAGTGGGCTGGGACGAGTGGTTCCGGACCTTCGACGAGCGCGAGCTCATCTTCCTGCACCAGCAGCACCTTCGAAACGGCAACCAGAGCAGCTTCTTCCGGTTCGACAGCCCGAACCGGGAGGATGCGTAACCGCAGGAATCCGCGGCTGCCTTAGCGCACCGGCGTAACGCGAACCGCGACCGACTTGAACGACGGCGTCTTCGAGCGCGGGTCGAGGACGCGCGGCACGAGAACGTTCGCCTCGGGGTAGTACATCGCCATGTTGCCCGGCCGGATGTCGACGATAGCGACGCTGGCCTCCATGCGCCCGGCGCTCGATTCGACCACCACGCGATCGCCTTCGCGGACGCCGATGGCGCGCGCATCGAGGGCGGCCATCATAACCACGTCACGGCGCTTGTTCCCGCGATACAGGTCCTCCTCGTCGTAGACGACCGTGTTGAACTGGCCCTCCGAGCGGATGGTCATGAGCCGGAACTCGCCCGGGCCGGGCGTGAACGCCGACGGAGTCGTGACGTGGAACTGGGCCTTGCCGGAGGGCGTCGGGAACACCGGCTTCGGGAACGAGCGCCCGGTCACGAGGAACTCGCGGCGGGTGTCGTCGATGGTGGCGGCGCCTTCGTACCCCGGCACCACTTTGCCCATGGCCTCGCGCAGGTGGCGGTGCGAACGAAGCTGCGACCAGTCGAACCGGCCCTCGGGCAGGATACGTTCGGCGATACCGGCGATGATCTCGACCTCCGAGCGCATCTGGCCGGGCACCGCGGGCGTCCCGCCATCGGAAAGCCGAACGTAGCTGAACATCGACTCCTGCGTTGTCGGCTGGACCTCTTCGTCGCGGGCCAAGGCGGGCAGGATGACGGACACCTTGCCGCGGCCGTGGATGTGGCCTTCGTTCAGCTTCGTCGAGATATAGGCGGTGAGCGGGATGTTCTGGAGCGCCTTCGCGGCCCATGCGCGGTCGGGGTTGCTGGCGAAAAGGTTGCCGCCAAGCATGACCGCGGCCTTCACGCGCCCCTCGGCCGCTGCCTCCATCGAGGCGTAGGTGTCGAGCCCGCCTTCTTTGGGCTTGATGCCGTAGAGGTCCTCGAGTTGCTGAGCAAATGCTGCCTTGAGAGTCGGGGTCACACCAACGGAGCCGATACCCTGCACGTTCGAGTGGCCGCGAATCGGCAGGAGGCCAGTGCCGGGCCGCCCGAGCCAGCCGCGGGCCAACGCGACATTCGCGAGCGCGGTAATAGTCTCGACACCATTCGCGTGGTGCGTGAGCCCCATGGCCCAGAGGAAGATGCCGCGCCGGGCCTTGACCAGAGCGTCCACCACGCGATCGATGTCGCCGCGCGGCACACCACAGGCCTGGATGATCTCGTCCCAGTTGGCCGACATCGCGGCTTCGCGAACGGCAGGCCACCCCTCGGTGTAGGCGTCGACGAACTGCTGGTCGACGCCGCCACGCTCGATGACGCCTTTGAGCAGGCCGAGGAAGAGCGCGGCATCCGAGCCGATGTTCGGTTGCACATAGATATCGGAGACCTGTGAGCCGAAGAGCATGCTGCGCCAATCGGACGGGACGCGGAACTGCACGAGCCCGATTTCGCGCAGGGGGTTCACGATGATGACCTTGCCGCCACGCCGGCGGAGGTTCACGAGTTGCGTAATGAGCCGCGGGTGGTTGCTCGCGGGGTTCGCGCCGGCGACGAGGGCGAGGTCGGCCTTGCCGAGATCTTCGAGGGTGATCGAACCGGCGCCCGAGCCGTAAACCTCCGAGAGCGCGACGCCGCTCGCCTGGTGGCAGTAGTACGAGCAGTTGTTGATATTCGCGGCGCCATAGGCCCGGGCGACGAGCTGCATAAGGAACGCGGCTTCGTTGCTCGAACGGCCGGAGGAGTACCAGAACGTCTCGTCGGGACTGGCCGAACGTATAGCTTCGCCGATGAGGTCGAGCGCTTCGTTCCAGGTCACGCGGCGGAAGTGGGTGTCGTCCTCGCGGGCGACGACCGGGAACGTGAGGCGGCCCAGGCGCTCAAGCTGCGCCGATGTCATGCGAGCGAGCTCGTGGATGGGCGTGGAGCGGAAGAAGGCTTCGGTGATGAAGGCACCCATGTCGGCCGCCTGCGCCTGCACCGACTTCTTGCAGACCTCGGGGAAGTGGCCCTTTTCGTTCACCATGCCGCCGCGCTGCCCGCCCATACCGAGCGCACAGGTCTTGCAGGCGTTGCGCGACCGCAGCCGCTTGTAGAGCTTGAGGTAGGAGCCGGACTCGCGGCCCTTCTTCATCACGTACCAGATGGCGGGCAGGCCGCCACCCGCTCGAACACCGGGCTTTGCCATGGGCGAAGGCTAATGCGTTCGGGCACGAGTCTCAATTGGGGGGAGTGCCCGAGGCGCGGTGATCGGTGCTCAGTGAGGCGTCGCCGAATGAGGTTCGTGGCGCTGAGTGGGCGCCGTCCCTATCATCCCGATATACGAACTCGAACAGGAGGGAGCGGGGGCGACCGCAAAACGGCGCGAACCGCTACCACGATGACCAACCAGAACCCAGACCCGGTGAAGCGGCTTCTCGAGATCCTCGATATGGAGCGACTCGATGAGGACCACTTCCGGGCAGAGACCGACCAGGACGAAGGGCGGCTGTTCGGCGGGCTGATCCTCGCGCAGGCAGTCGTGGCCGCCGGACGAACCGCCACAAAGGGGAACATTCACTCGTTGCACGCGTACTTCCTTCGCGCGGGTAAGCCGGCGACGCCGGTCGAGTACGTCGTCGAGCGCATCCGCGAGGGGCGAACGTTCCTCACACGACGAGTGACTGCGCTGCAGGGCGGCGATGCGATCTTCGAGGCGTCGGTGGGGTTCACGCTCCCGGAAGATGGCATCGCGCACCAGGCGCCGATGCCGGAGGCGCCGGAACCGGATGGTCAGCCGCTCTGGTGGGACACGTTGAAGATCCCGGCGCCACCGCGGATGCGGCGGCGGTGGAATCCGCCGATCGAGATTCGCAGTGCGGAGGCGCGAGACCCGGAGTCCCGCGGGGAAGAACTCCCGTCACGGGCGGTGTGGACACGGCCGCTTTCGCCGCTCCCGGACGATCCAATCATCCATGCGGCGGTCATGGCCTACATGAGCGACAGCGGGCTGGTTGGCACGGTGGCGGCGCCCTACGGGATCTGGGCGACGACCACGGGCGCGAGCCTCGACCACGCCATCTGGTGGCACCACCCGCCGAAGTACGACGACTGGATCCTGTACACGAGCGAGAGCCCGGCCGCGAACGCAGCGCGGGCCATCATCTTCGGGGCTATGTACTCTCGCGACGGGACCCGGGTCGCGTCGGTCGCGCAGGAGGCGCTGTTTCGGCCGATTGCGCGGCGGTAGGCGCGGCCACGATCTCTTCGAGCACCCGTGTGTACGCGGCACCGGCGTCGACCGGGCGAAACTCGCGCCGGATTCGTTCCACCGCCGCCCTGCCCATCCGTTCGCGCAGGTTGCGGTCGGCAAACAGCTGATCGAACCGCGTCGCGAGCTCGGCGATGTCTTCGGGCGGCACGAGCCAGCCCGTTTCTCCATGGGCGACCAGTTGAAGCGCCCCGCCTTCCGCGTAAGCGACGCAGGGTTTGCCGCTGGCAAGACCCTCGAGCAGGCTGAGCGGACAGGGGTCGTGCCGTGAGGGGTGAGCGACGACGTCGCTTTCGGCAACGATGTCGAGGACATCGTCACGGAAGCCCAGGAGGTGGACTCGGCCTTCAAGCCCAAGGTGGTGTATCCGCTGTCGCAACACGGGCTCGTCGGGGCCATCTCCCGCTATCAGGAGATGCCACCGCGGATGGCGACTGGCGATTCGGCTGAAAGCTTCCAGCGTGTCTCGCTGACCCTTCCAGGGTACGAGGCGACCAGCGATGGTGAGCACGAGGGCGTCATCCGGTAGGGAGAGTTCCGTACGGATGGAGCATTCGCCAGGCCTCGGGTCGCGCTCTATCGGTTCCATGGTGTTCAGGATGGTGGTGACCCGCTCGGGCGGAACCCCGAGCGCCAGGACCTGGTCGCGGATGAAGTCGCTCACGGTGATGACGTGAGCGCAGCGACGCAGCCGCCACCGGGCCCACGCTCCGATGAATTCGGTGTTGTAGTGGAGGTGGATCACCTGCGGCCGCCGCAGGAACCACGCCACGAAGGTTGCAAGGAAACAATCCCAGCGCTGCTGGGAGGAACTCACGATGTCCGGGTTCCATGAACGCGCCATGCGCAGTATCGGCGGAAACGCGCGGGCCAATCTGATTGCGGAGCCGATTTTCTTTGGAAGGCTTCGCGGGGTTCCGCTGCTCTCTCGCCAGCCAGAATCGACGGCGTGGACGGGTCGTGCCGAAGCCTCGATAAGTTGAGCGGCGAGGTTGTCCTGTTCGAGCTCGTGGCAAATCACCATCGCGTCCCACGGGGACCGCATATGGCGCAGGAGCACCGAGTCGGCGCGGGCCTCGGGCGAGAACCCATTGGCGAGCTGCAGGCGAAGCACACGCTTCTGGTCGCTCGATTCTGTTGGGGCTGGAGATGTCATGGCGGTACCCGCTTCCTCGTTATCCTTCGTTCCTTGCCAAAGGAAGCTCGCATAACAATCACGCGTACTGGTACTGAAAAGATCGAGGTAAAGTGCCCACGTCAAACACCGTCGCGACGCGGGCGGCTGTTCGTGACGTTTGCGAATGACGCTGATACGATGCGCGCCTCGGGCGGGGACGCCTTCGCAGCGGAGGGTGAGAGCGCATGACGATCGAACCGGTCACGGTGGCCGTAAGGGAAGGCCAGTTCAACGTTCCCGTGTATCACGCGGGCTCGGGCGAACAGCTCCTGTATCTGCACAACGCGGGCGGGATGTCACGCGGGTTCACACCGGACCTCCAGCGGCTGGCCGAGTTGTATGAGGTCATTGCGCCGGTGCTGCCGGGCTGGGACGACACGGAAGGCCTCCAGCACATCGACGACATCCACGACATGGTGTTTTTCCTGCAGGACCTCATCGATGCGCTGCGGGTGGCGACGCCGATTAACGTGCTTGGCCATTCGATTGGCGGGAACTTCGCGGCGGAGCTAGCGGCCGCCCGGCCGGACCTGGTGAGGAAGCTGGTGCTCGTGGCGCCTGTTGGCCTCTGGATGGACGAAACGCCGGTGGCGGACCCGTTCATTCTCCTGCCGCACGAACTGCCGGGGATCCTGTTCGGCGACCCCTCGAACCCGGCCGTCGCGGAGATCTTCAAGCCGCCCGCAGACGAGGACGAGCTCGCACAGGCGATGTACCTGCAGATCACGAACTTCGCCGCGGCCGGCAAGTTCATGTGGCCGATCCCCGATAAGGGCCTGAAGAAGCGCATCCACCGCATCGCGGCGCCGACACTCGTCCTCTGGGGGAAGCAGGACAAGCTCGTGCCGCCCGCGTACGGCCCCGTGTTCGCGCAACGGATCCGGCAGTCGCAGCTGGTCGAGATCGAGGGCGCCGGTCACATGCTGCCGATCGAACAGACGGACCGGTACGTCGCCGAGGTCACGAACTTCCTGGGCTAGCGTTCGTTAGCGGCGGCGCCGGCGGCTGCGGTCGCGGCCACCCGCCTGGCTGCGCCCGTAGCGGAGCGGTCCGCCACGGCCAGCCACAGCGGCGAACGCCTTGAGTTCCTCTTCGTCGCTGCCGACGAGTTCGCGCCGGAGTTCGACGATTTGGTCGCGGAGCGCCGCTGCCTTCTCGAACTCGAGGTTCTTCGCCGCGGCCTTCATCTGCGACTCGAGCTCCTTGACCATGCGGAGGATCTCGTCCTTCGGCAGGTCCTTCGTATCGCTGTACTTCGCCTCTTCCTCAGCGACCTGCCGGACGTGGTCGGTGATGTCCTTGATGGCCTTGAGGATGCCCTTCGCCTCGATGCCGTGCTCGCGGTTGTACTGCTCCTGGATAGCGCGGCGGCGGTAGGTCTCGTCGATGGCGTTCTGCATGCTCTGGGTGATGGTGTCCGCGTACATGACGCGGCCTTCGACGTGGCGCGCCGCACGCCCGATGGTCTGGATGAGCGACCGGTTCGAGCGCAGGAACCCTTCCTTGTCGGCGTCGAGGATGCAGACAAGGGAGACCTCGGGCAGGTCGAGGCCCTCGCGAAGCAGGTTGATGCCGACCACCACGTCGTACACACCCAGCCGCAGGTCGCGCAGGATCTCGACGCGGTCGAGCGTCTCCACCTCGGAGTGGAGGTAGTGGGTCTTGATGCCCATCTCCGTGAGGTAGTCGGAGAGGTCCTCGGCCATCTTCTTGGTCAGCGTCGTGACCAGGACGCGCTGGCCCTTGTCGACCGTGAGCCGAATCTCCTCCATGAGGTCGTCGACCTGGTTCTTCGTCGGCCGGACGATGATCTCGGGGTCGAGGATGCCAGTCGGACGAATGACCTGTTCGACGACCTGGGTCGAACGCTGGAGCTCGTAATCACCCGGCGTGGCGCTCACGAAAATGCACTGGTTGATGTGCTGGTCGAACTCTTCGAAGGTGAGCGGCCGGTTGTCCAGGGCACTGGGCAGACGGAACCCGAATTCGACGAGCGTCTCCTTCCGCGAGCGGTCACCGAAGTACTGGCCCTGCACCTGTGGCAGCGTGATGTGGGATTCGTCGACGACGAGCAGCCAGTCGTCGGGGAAGTAGTCGAGCAAACACCAGGGCGTCTCGCCGGCCGCGCGAAGCTGCAGGTGGCGCGAGTAGTTCTCGATGCCCGGGCAGTAGCCCGTTTCGCGCAGCGACTCGATGTCGTAGTGGGTTCGCTCTTCGAGCCGTGCCGCCTCGAGAATCTTGCCCTGCCCGCGCAGGAACTCGAGTTGCTCTTCGAGTTCGGCTTCGATTCGCCGGATGGCCTCTTCGAGGCGGTCCTTCGTGGTCACGAAGTGCTTCGCCGGGAAGATGTCGATGCTGTCCCGTTCGGCGACGATTTCACCGGTCAGCGGGTCGAATTCGACGATGCGCTCGACTTCGTCGCCCCAGAAGTCGATGCGCACGGCCAGTTCTTCGTAGCTTGGCAGGATGGTCAGCGAGTCGCCGCGGAGGCGGAACTTCCCGCGCACCACGTTCGTGTCATTCCGCTCGTATTGCATGCTGACCATGCGGCGGATGGCATCGCCGCGATCGAACCGCTCACCCTTCCGGAACGAGAGCACAAACTCCTGGTACTGCTCGGGTTCGCCGAGACCGTAGATGCAGCTCACGCTCGCGACGATGATGACGTCGCGCCGGGTAAACAGCGCGCGCGTGGCGGCGTGGCGCAGCTTGTCGATCTCGTCGTTGATGTCCGCGTCTTTGGCGATGTAGGTATCGGTCCGCGGGATGTAGGCCTCGGGCTGGTAGTAGTCGTAGTACGAGACGAAGTACTCGACGGCGTTGT
>CAZWBW010000065.1:0-16820 GCA_964632355.1 uncultured Anaerolineaceae bacterium
AGCGCTAGAACTCGAGGACGATGCGGCGGAAGCGTTCGAGGTAGCGTCCGTCTTCGCTGCGCCAGCGCTCCTTCGCGAACTGGATGAAGTCTTCGCGGTCGCCGAACTGGGTCTTGTGCGCGAGCAGCACCTCGATCTTGAGGTCGACCTGCGGGGTGATGTCGACGTCGAAGTTCGGCTGATTCGTGGTCCAGAGCAGCACTTCCCGGACCTTATGCGGTTCGAGGCCCTCGTCAAGGTGCTCGGGGAAGTTCAGGTGGTCGCGGGCCGTCGGATAGACAGCATCGAGAGCGGCGGTGCCGGTGGCGCGGTGGTCCGGGTGGTTGATGAAGCTGTCGCGGATGATGATGTCGGTCGGGTCGTGGGTGAGGACCGTGTGCGGGCGGATCGTGCGGATGTGACGAACAATCTGCTCGAGGAAGCGCCGGTCGTACACGAGTTCGCCGTCTTCGTTATCGAGGAAGGTCACGCTTTTCACGCCCATGCGGCGGCAGGCTTCCCGCTGCTCTTCGCGACGGAGCTCGATGAGTCGCTGCCGCGCCATCGAACGGTCGGCCGTGCCCTTGGCGCCGTTCGTACAGATAAGGAAGTGGACGTCCCAGCCCTGTGCCGCGAGTTGTGCGACGTACCCTGCGCAGCCAAAGTCGCCGTCATCGGGATGGGCGGCGATGACGAGTGCCGTTCGTTCGCTGTCCGTGGCTTCGGTCATGGTGCCATCGTGGGACACGGAGTTCGGGAGCGGCAAGGCGGGTCGGTGGCGCTGTAGGATCGGGAGGTGAACCGGACCGAACGGCTCTACGCGATTGTCGAAGTGCTGCGGCGGCGGTCGCCTCGGCCGACCCGGGCAGCGGAGCTTGCGGAACGGTTCGAAGTCAGCGTGCGGACGATCGAGCGCGACCTGCTGGCGCTGCAGGAAGCCGGTGTGCCGATCTGGGCGCAGCCAGGGCCCGGCGGCGGATACGGGGTCGAAGCGGAAGGTACGCTGCCGCCGCTCAACTTCACGCCAGGCGAAGCCGTCGCGATCGCGGTCGCGCTGGCGGCGAGCGGGCCGATGCCGTTCGGGGGCGCGGGGAAATCGGCGCTAGACAAGATCCTCGGGGCGATGAGCGCGGGTGCGCAGCGAGTCGCTGCCAACCTCGTCGACCGTGTGCGCGTAGTCCAGGAACAACACCCTGCGGTGCCGGCCGCGGTCTCGGGTCCTATCGAACAGGCGCTCGCGGAGGGAGTGGCACTGCGGCTCCACTACCGCGACCGGGACGGGAACGAAAGCGACCGGACGGTGGAACCTGCCGGGTTCTTTTCGGCGCGAAAGGGCTGGTACCTGCTGGCGTGGTGCCGTGAGCGGCAGGCGCCCCGGGCGTTTCGGCTGGACCGCATCGAACGCGTCTACCCCACGGACGAGCGGGTCACTGCCCGGCACGTCGACGAGCTGCTCCCGCCGTTCGAAGCGGAGATCGGGCGCCCGGCACTTCCCTAATTCCCGACAGAATGCTGTCGCACCCCGGGAGTACCTTCGAACCGACTTAGATTCGGAGGGAGCTCATGACAAGCCCACGTTTCGCGTTCCCGGTGGAGTATGTGCCGGATATCGAGTCGGCGAAGCGGTTCTATGTGGACGTGTTCGGGTACGAAATCGAGCGGGACCACCCGGCGTTTGTCCAGCTTCGCGACGGTGATGGAAACGCCTTCGCACTCGCCGCCGACGAACCGATGGAGCCAGAGAGCCGGCTGGAACTCTGGTGGGAAGTGGACAACGCGGAGGAGGCGTTCAAGGCGCTCTCCGCGGAGGCTGAGGTGGCGATGCCGGTACAGGAACTCCCGTTCGGGAAGGTGTTTGGGGTCGCGGACCCGGCAGGGCAGCGCCGGTACCTCCTCGAGTGGGCCGCCGAACGGCCGAGCCAGGTGGTGGGCTAGCGCGGAACGATTCGGTGCCTCGCCAACGGAATATCGGCGAGTGTTCGGAACAGGTTTGACGATAAGCGCCGCCGATTGTTAAAGTTGCGCCGAACATACGTTCGCGAGGCGCCGCCACATGAAAGAGCTTTCGGGGAAGCAAGCACAGATCCTGGAATTCCTTCGCCGCTTTATTGACGAGAAGGATTATCCGCCGAGCATCCGGGACATCCAGGAAGGCTGTTCAATTTCGAGTACGTCGGTCGTCGACTACAACCTCCGAAAGCTCGAAGAGAAGGGGTACATTCGCCGCGATCGCGAGGTATCGCGCGGTATCGAAATTCTCGGCGCCCGTGGCCGGCGGTCTCGCATCGTCGAAGTGCCGGTGCTTGGCAGCATCGCAGCTGGCCAGCCCATCCCGGTACCCACGAGCGACCGGTGGGCGAGCGACGTCGAGGAGACGGTAGCGGTCACCGAAGACATGATCCGCGGGAAGCAGAACGTGTTCGCGCTGCGGGTCAAGGGTACCTCGATGATCGAGGACCTCATCGACGACGGGGACATCGTGTTCCTCGAGCCGGCGCAGACCTGCACCGATGGCGACCGTGTGGCGGTGTGGCTCAAGGATCGCGGGGAAGTGACCCTGAAGCGGTTTTACCGCGAGGGCAAACGAATCCGTCTTCAGCCCGCGAACAGCTCGATGGAACCGATCTACACTGACGCAGATAACGTCGAAATCCAGGGGAAGTTCATCTCGAGCATCCGGGCCAGCGACTAGCAGCGCACCGGGGCTAGTCCCTCCCAGCTAACCGCGGGGCCACTGCGCTTCGCGCACCGGGGTTGCATGACCGAAGCCGTCCTCACTGTCCGCGATCTCGCCGTTCGCTACAGGACCCGCGAAGGGATGGTCCACGCAGTTGACGGCGTCTCGCTGGACCTGAGGAAGGGCGAAGTCCTTGCGATTGTCGGTGAATCCGGCTGCGGGAAATCGACCGCGGCGATGTCGATCATGCGGCTGCTGCCACCGGACGCGGAGGTGTTGGGCGGCCGGGTGGAGTTCGACGGCCTCGAACTGCTCTCGTGCCCCGACGACCAGCTTCGCGCACTTCGCGGCCGCCGGGTGTCGATGATTTTCCAGGACCCGGTAGCCGGGCTGAACCCGGTAATTTCGATTGGCGACCAGGTCGCGGAAGCGCTCACCAGCCATCTTGATCTCAAGAAGAAGGAAGCAAAGAAGCGTGCGCTGGACGTGCTCTACGACGTCGGGCTTTCGGACCCGGAGCGCATAGCGAAGGCGTACCCCTTTCAGCTTTCGGGCGGCATGTGCCAGCGAGTGATGATCGGGATTGCCACGGCGCTCAACCCCGAGATCATCATCGCGGACGAACCGACGAGCGCGCTCGACGTGACCGTACAGGCGCAAATCCTGTACCAGCTCAACCGGCTGCGGGAGCGCAACGGGACCTCAATTCTCCTGATCACACACGACTTCGGTGTCGTGGCCCAGGTCGCCGACGAGGTCGCCGTTATGTACGCCGGCCGGATCATCGAACAGGGGACGACGGAGCAGATCCTCGAACGGCCGCTGCACCCGTACACACATGCGTTACTTGCCACACTGCCGCGGATCGACGGAACAGGTGGCCCGCTCCACGCTATTCCCGGGAACCCACCGGAGATGCACGAGCCTGCGGAGCGTTGCCCGTTCCTCGAACGGTGCACGAAGGTGATGAGCGTGTGCCGTGCCAGCGGGCCGCCGGGGCTGAACTCGGGCGAGGGGCTCGACCACCCCGTCGCCTGCTACAACCCCATCTGGCAGGCGTGACCGCTAGAAGTACGCCGCCGTGACCGACAGGATCGGCGGGAGCGTCCCGGGAAGCCGCTGCCAGGAGTCACCACAGTCAGCGCTGGCATACACCTCGCCGTTGCTGGTCCCCACGTAGACGCCCTCGGGATCGAGGCCATCGGTGTCGAGGCCTTCACGATACACGCTCTGGTAGTCCGATGGGCCGGGGAGGCCGCGTGTCAACGGCTCCCAGGTTTTCCCGAGATCGCGTGTTCGGTACACGGTGAACTGGCCGTTCATCACGCGGAAGTTGTCCCGGTCGTAGGCAAGCGGAACGACGAACACGGAGTCTGGGGGACGCTTTGACACGGCAATCGGGAACCCGTGGAATGACGGGAGCCCTTCGGTCAGGTCGATCCAGTTCTCTGCGTTCCGGTCGGAGCGGAACACCCCTATGTGGGCCTGTCCCCAGAGGCGGTCCGGGTTCTTGGGGTCGAGCCTGAGCTTGTGCATCTCGTCGGTTGCGGCCGGGTCGACGTCAGGCGGGAGCTTCGGGTCGGCGAATTCGGGGAACTGTTCCTCCATCTCTCGCAGAAACTCGCGCGCGCCGGGGTTCGTTGCATTGATGCGGTGCGAGCAGATCGCCCACGTCTGGCCGCCGTCCTTCGACACATAGGTACCGCCGGCGCTAATCGACACGTACATGTGGTTCGGGTCGCGGGGATCGATCTCGATGGAATGCAGGCAGGAGTCCCCTCCGCCGGTACCGCTCCAGTGCGGCCGGAACGGGTGCTGGTTGATGGATTCGACCGGGGACCAGGTTTCGCCCCAGTCGTCGCTTCTGAAGAGGCCGGCAGGTTGCACACCAGCGAACACGACACCGGGCTGGTCGGGGTGGCCGGGAGCGACGTGCCAGACGTTTTGTATCGATTCGCCGGAATCAGCGGGAAACGACAGGCCCGGGCTTCGCTGCTCCCAGGTCTTGCCACCGTCGTCGCTGCGCGCGACGGATGGCCCCCACGCCCAGTGGTTAGCGGCGGCGTAGAGCCGTGGCTGATCGCGACGGGTATCGGCGGCCATGTGATAGATGGACCAGCCGGGGAGTATCGGGGGCGAGACTTCCCAGGTCTGCCGGGAATCGTCGGTTGCGGTGTACACGAACGCTGCCTTGCGGGTGCCGACAAGGAGTCGTGGCTGCGGCATGGGGGCCTCCTTCGCCTCTCGGTTTGACCCGGGGAGACTACCATTCGCCGCCTCACACCCGGTGCCACAACCGTGACGTGCTTAACACTGTGAAGGGGCCGCGAGCGCTTTCCGGGGGCGGCGGAAGGGAGTTGAAACGTACAGCACCCTCCCTGCTAGGTCTTCGGCTGCCCGGCTGGAGTACCACCAACGTGAGCGGGATACGCACTCACCGCAGGTGGTGCAAGGAGACACGCATGGCAATCGACCCGGTCTGCAACATGGAGATCAACGAAGCCGACGCCGCGGCGACGAGCCAGTACAACGGGCAGACGTACTACTTCTGTTCCGAAGGCTGTAAGCGCCAGTTCGACCAGAACCCGTCACAGTTCGTGAGCTAGGCGAGATCGAAAAGCACAACCGTCCTGGCTCCCAGCGCGTTGAGCAGTTCGCCCCGCGGCGGGAGAATCGCCGCGTGACGAAAAAGGCACGCAGCGGGCAACACCTGGATGACCTGGTGCTGCTTCGCCGCGTCCGCGATCGGATGGACCGGGAGTACGACCAGCCGCTGGACGTGGAGGCGCTGGCACGCTGGGTGGGCATGTCGGCCGGGCACCTAAGCCGGTCGTTCCGCCGCGCCTACGGCGAATCCCCCTACAGCTACCTGATGACCCGCCGAATCGAGCGAGCGATGGCGCTGCTTCGGCGCGGCGACATGAGCGTCACGGACGTCTGCTTCGCCGTGGGATGTTCGTCGCTGGGCACGTTCAGCACGCGCTTCACAGAGCTCATCGGCATGACACCGAGTGAGTACCGGCGGAAGCAGGCACTGGCAACGGCCGGGATGCCTTCGTGTGTGGCGAAACAGGTCACGAAACCGGTCAGGAATCAAGAAGCGACGGCTGTCAACCGGACCTAGGATGCCCAGCCATGGACATCAAGATTCACTCCGCATTCCTCCCACAGAACGACCCGGATGCCGCACTGGCGTTCTACCGGGACACGCTCGGCTTCGAAGTGCGCAACGACGTCGGCTACAACGGCATGCGCTGGATCACGGTTGGTCCGGTGGGGCAGCCTGAGACGTCGATTGTGCTCCACCCACCGGCAGCGGACCCGGGCGTGACCGAAGAAGAGCGCCGTGTGATCGCCGAGATGATGGCGAAGGGCACCTATGCGATGCTCGTCCTTTCGGCGAAGGACCTCGACGCTGTGTTCGACCAGCTGCAGGCAAAGGGCGCCGAAATCGTGCAGGAGCCGATGGACCAGCCGTACGGCGTCCGCGACTGCGCCGTCCGTGACCCGGCAGGCAACCTGCTTCGAATCCAGCAGGCCAGCTGAGCGCGAGTCGGCCGAGTACAGACCAGGGGGCGGCACAGCCCAAGCTGCCGCCATCGCCCCCATCCCACCGAAACACTGTCGCAGGAAGGAAGAGACCACCTCGCTGGCCCCTGTTCTGCTCGTGCCGCGTGCCCGTGCGAAGGGGGCCCGCTCCGCCGTTACATTTGCGCCCCACAAACAGATTCCAGTTCCCGACAAGGAGGGTTCGAATGAATTGGAGCGCTTCCGTCCGGCAGTTGCACCGCTGGGTGTCCATCGTCTTTACGTTGTCGGTGATCGCGGTGAGCATCTTCGGCGCCGTGCAGGAGGACCCGGCCGAGTGGGTGTTCTTCGTGCCGGGCGTGTTCCTCATCCTGTTGCTGCTCACCGGTCTGAACCTGTTCGTCCTGCCGTACACGCGAAAGTGGCGGGAGGGCCGGAGCGCAAACCAGCCGAGCTGATTGGCCAGGCGCTCGGCCCGGGGAGCACTTCGTCCGGGTGCTAGAATGCCCGTTCCCGGTCAGGGGGCGAGGCGACGCATGACAGCGAAGGCGACAGGCGACATCGATTGGCAGGTCTGGCTCGAGCGGTGGGACGCGCAGCAGACGGGCTATGTCCCGCACCGGGAGGAGCGCTTCCGGGTGATGCTCGATGTGCTCGAGTCGCTGCTCCCGGATGAGTTCGTCGCCGTGGACCTGGCCAGCGGGCCGGGGTCCATCAGCCAGCGGCTCCTCGAGCGCTTCCCCCGCGCCCGCTGCATCGCCATCGATATGGACCCGGTGATGCTCGCGATCGGCGAGGGCGCGCTTGGCGACGGCGGCGGGCGGCTGCGGTGGGTGCGGGGCGACCTCGCGGACCGGGACTGGGTGACACAGCTCGGCGAAACCGTGGTCGATGCGGTGCTGAGCACAACAGCCCTGCACTGGCTCTCGGCGCCCGACCTCGTGCGGGTCTACCGGCAGCTCGGCGAGCTCGTGCGGCCGGGCGGCGTGTTCGTCAACGGCGACAACATGGACTTCGGCCCGGACGTGCCGACCGTCCAGCAGCTCGTGGCCGGACGACGGGAGCGGGAGTGGTCGGACGAGGCGTTCGCAGCACGCGGCATCGAAACCGCGGAGCAGTGGTGGGCCGAACTCGAACGAGAGCCGGCAATGACAGCGCTGATCGCGGAACGCACGCGGATCCTGGCGGCGAAGGAGCGGCCGATCCCCGCGAACTACGACCTGCACGTGGGCGCGCTGCGGGACGCGGGCTTCCGCGAGGTCGCCACCGTGTGGCAGTCGGGCACCGATCGCGTGCTGGTCGCTATTCGATGACGATGGCGGACGGCACGACATGGGATCCCCGGGCGGAGCAGCCCCTCCGCTTCGCGGAGGCGGTGAGGCGCGATCCCGCCATCGATGCGTGGCTGTTCTCGCTGCGCGACGACCTTCGGCCGCTGGCCGAGCGGTGGTTCGGGCAGATGCGCCGGTGCGGGGACGATGTGCGGGAGTTGCTGCATGACGGACACCCCACCGCCTGCGTCGGAGATGCGGCATTCGGGTATGTGAACGTGGCGAGGCAGCATGTGACGGTGGGGTTCTTCTTCGGCGCGCTCCTCGAGGACCCGGCGGGCCTGCTCGAGGGAACAGGGAAGCGCGGCCGGCACGTGAAAGTGCGCCCGTCCCGCGAGTTCGATACGGACGCACTCGGACGGCTGATCGAAGACGCATACCGGGACATGCGAGGCCGGCTCGAGAGGCTGTCGCTGTTCGAATCCAACGGCGGACGTGTGTGACGGCATCGAAGCGAAGGATTGGTGGTCCGGCCGCTTCACCAGACTGTTCAACGAGTTCGAGTTCGAACCGGGTGGGCGCTGGGCGTTCGCGATGCGCGGCCCGAGCCGGCACCGTTTACCCGCGCGAGAGCGTCTTCCGCAAGGCACCTCGCGACGGCAGGACGTGATCGAACCCATGAAACCGTGGTACGAAGTCACGACAACGCTCACGGCTCACGGTGATGGTACGCACCTGTCGTGGGTGCAGGACGAGAACCTGCAAGTCGCAGCGAAGATGCGGGCTCTGAGCAGCCGTGTGAACGAGGAAGTTTGCGACCCTCTCGAAATGGTGCTCAGAGGCCAGCCGGAACCAGGCGAATAGTCAGCACAGAATGGAGACGTCGAACCTCGTGAGCGAACATCCCGCCGACCATCACGACGTGATTCGTGTGCAGGGGGCACGCGAAAACAATCTGAAGAACATCAGCATCGAGATTCCGAAACGCCGGCTCACGGTATTCACGGGCGTGTCCGGGTCGGGCAAGAGTTCGCTCGTGTTCGGCACGATCGCATCGGAGTCACAGCGGCTGATCAACGAAACGTACAGCGCGTTCGTACAGGGATTCATGCCTACCCTGTCGCGGCCCGATGTCGACGTCCTCGACGGGCTAACGCCAGCAATCATCGTCGACCAGGAGCGGATCGGTGCGAACCCGCGGTCGACCGTGGGGACTGTGACCGACGCGAACGCGCTTCTGCGCATCCTCTTCAGCCGGCTGGGGCAGCCGTACGTGGGGCCACCGAACGCATTCTCGTTCAACGTGCCCTCGGTGAGCGGCGCCGGGGCCATCACGGTAGAGCGCGGGGCCGGGAAGGCGAAGACGGAGAAGAAAACGTTCACCGTGCTCGGCGGGATGTGCCCGCGGTGCGAGGGACTGGGCCGCGTGAACGATGTCGACGTGACGCAGCTCTACGACGACAGCAAGTCACTCCGGGAGGGTCCGTTCACGATTCCGGGGTGGGGCGCCGAGGGCTGGTACGGGCGCATCTACATCGGCAGCGGCTTCTTCGACCCCGACAAGCCCATTCGTGACTTCACGGAGAAGGAACTGCACGACCTCCTCTACAAAGAGGCCACGAGAATCAAGGTGGACGGCATCAACGTCACGTACGAGGGGGTCATTCCGCGGCTACACAAGTCGATGTTCTCAAAGGACATCGATTCGCTTCAGCCGCATGTGCGCGATTTCGTCGAGCGCGCGGTGACGTTCATCCCCTGCCCGGACTGCGGCGGGACGCGGCTCAACGAGACTGCGCGGTCGTCGAAGATTCGCGGGCTGAGCATCGCCGACGTGTGCGCGATGCAGATAAGCGACCTCGCCGAATGGATTCGCGAACTCGACGAGCCCTCCGTTGCGCCGCTGCTGGCGTCGCTGCAACACACCCTCGACTCCTTCGTGGAAATTGGGCTGGGGTACCTCTCGCTGGATCGTCCGTCGGGCACGCTTTCGGGCGGCGAAGCGCAGCGGACCAAGATGATCCGCCACCTCGGTTCGCCGCTCACGGACATCACCTACGTGTTCGATGAGCCAACGGCGGGGCTGCACCCCCACGACGTCCGGCGGATGAACGAACTGCTGCTGCGGCTTCGGGACAAGGGCAACACGGTGCTCGTTGTGGAGCACGAGCCAGACACGATCGCCATCGCCGACCATGTGGTCGACCTCGGGCCGGGGGCCGGAGCGGCGGGCGGCACGGTCTGCTACGAAGGCACGGTGGAAGGCCTCCGGGCGAGTGACACCCTGACGGGCCGCCACCTCGACGACCGGGCGTCGCTGAAGCCGTCCGTTCGAACGCCAGCCGGAAAGCTGGAAATCCGGGGCGCGACCACGAACAACCTCCAGAACGTGGATGTCGATATCCCGCTCGGGGTGCTTGTGGTGGTCACTGGCGTGGCCGGTTCGGGCAAGAGTTCGCTCGTGCACGGGTCGATCCCGAAGGATGCGGGGGTGATCGCCGTCGACCAGGCGCCCATCCGGGGGTCGCGGCGGAGCAACCCGGCGACCTACACCGGTCTGCTGGACCCCATTCGAAAGGCGTTCGCGAAGGCCAACGGAGTAAGCGCGTCGCTGTTCAGCCCGAACTCCGAGGGCGCGTGCCCAAACTGCAACGGTGCGGGAGTTATCTACACCGACCTCGCGGTGATGGCCGGCGTGACGAGCGTCTGCGAAGTCTGCGAGGGCAAGCGGTTCCAGGCGGAGGTACTGGACTACCGGCTGGGGGACAAGAACATCTCCGAAGTGCTGGCGATGTCCGTGTCGGAAGCGAAGGAGTTCTTCGGCGACGGCCCTGCCCGGACGCCCGCGGCGCACACAATCCTCACCCGGATGGAGGACGTCGGACTCGGGTACCTCACCATCGGGCAGCCGCTGACGACACTTTCGGGCGGCGAACGCCAGCGGCTGAAGCTGGCCACCCATATGGCGGACAAGGGCGGCATCTACGTACTCGACGAACCGACGACCGGCCTCCACATGGCGGACGTCGAGCACCTGCTGAAGCTGCTCGACCGGCTGGTGGACTCCGGGAAGTCCGTCATCGTGATCGAGCACAACATGGCGGTGATGGCACACGCCGACTGGATCATCGACCTGGGTCCGGGCGCGGGGCACGACGGCGGCCGCATCGTGTTCGAGGGAACGCCGGCTGAGCTGGTCGCCGCTCGCTCGACGCTCACCGGGCAGCACCTGGCCGACTACGTCGGCGCCTGAGCTGGCCGGCGCCGGCGCGGGGCCGGGTACAGGCGTCGGTCGGTACGGACCCGCTACGCGTCCCGGCGATAGAGCACGATGTAGGCGGCGCCGAGCGCCGCGACGAGCGCCGCGACGACGCCCACCTCCGCGAGCGGCGGGTCGAGGTAGGGCATTGAGTCGTCGATGTGCCCGAGCGCAAGCGCGTCGGCCACGTTCGATGGGCTCCAGGTGAGGACATTGTCCTGCCACCACCGTGGCAGAAGGCCGCCGAACATCGATGGCGCGAAGTAGAGCACCAGTACCGACGTGATCGACCCGGCGGTGCTCCGTAGCAGAACCGCCAGCGCGAGCCCGAGCACCGGGAAGAACGGCGACATCGCGCTCATCGCGATTACGGTGCGGAGGGCGTCTGATTCGCCGAGGCCGACGGTCGGCATGTCGTAGCTGCCGAGGATGGCCTGCCCGGTGACGTACATCGCGACGGTGGTCACGGCACCAACGACCAGGGTGATAGCGGCGACAACGAGCGCTTTCGCGAAGAGCACCCGGCCGCGCCGCGGTGTCGCGGTGAAGGTCAGGCGGATCATGCCGGAGGAGTACTCGGACGAGAACGCAAGCACGCCGAGGACGATGAACAGCACGCTCCCGAAGATGGAGCCGACGATGCCGAACAGTACGGGATCGAACGACGCCTGGTCGGCTGCGCTCCAGTCTTCGTACGTGCTACCCGTCGCGAGCGCGATGAGCGCCGTCATCCCAACCGAGAACAGGAAGCCGAGACCGAGGAGGATGTACGTGGTTCGAACGGACGTGATCTTGGTCCACTCGGAGAGGACGGTGGCGCCGAACCCGGGCGGCCGGAAGGAGACCTGGGGCCGGGTCGCAGTCTGAGCCGTCATGCCTTACCTCCGTTTCCCTGCGCCGTCTCGGCGAGGACCTGCGTTTCGGCCTGGTACTCGACGCTGTCGCGCGTGAGTTCCATGAACGCAGCTTCGAGCGAGGCGCGCTGCGGTGTGAGTTCGTGCAGGACGATGCCATTGGCAGCAGCGATTTCGCCGACCTGTGGCGCGCCCAGCCCGGTAACCAGGAGTGTCCCGTCGGTCGATGTCGTGATGGATCCGCCGGCGCTTTCGAGCAGGGGCTTGAGGTCGGCGGCGCGCGGCGAAGTGACGCGAACGTGGCTGGTCGAGCTCCGCGCGGTCAGTTCGCTGACGGGCATATCGGCGATGAGGCGGCCGCGCCCGATGACGATGACGTGGTCGGCCGTTTCCTGCATCTCGCTCATCAGGTGGCTCGAGACGAGGATGGTGCGGCCTTCCGCTGCGAGGCGCTTGAACAGGTGCCGAACCCAGACGATGCCTTCGGGATCGAGGCCGTTCACGGGTTCGTCAAAGAGAAGGACGCCGGGATCGCCGAGGAGTGCGCCAGCGATGCCGAGCCGCTGCGACATACCCAGCGAGAATCCGCCGACCTTCCGCCCGGCAACGTCGGTGAGGCCGACGAGGTGGAGGACTTCGTCGACACGGGAGGTGGGGATGCCGCCCGCCTGCGCGAGCCAGCGAAGGTGCTGGCGCGCCGTGCGGTTGCCCTGGATCGCCTTGGCATCGAGCAGGGCGCCAACTTCGCGCATTGGCGCCGGGGATTCGCGGTAGGGCCGGCCGTTCACGGTGATCGACCCGGAGGTTGGGGTATCGAGCCCGAGAATCATGCGCATGGTGGTGGATTTGCCTGCGCCGTTCGGGCCGAGAAAGCCGGTCACGATGCCCGGCTTCACGACAAACGAAAGCCGGTCGACGGCCAGGGTGTTCCCGTACCGTTTCGTGACTTCGTTGACTTCGATCATGCTGCCTTCCTTTCCGGGGTGAGGCGTGGGCCTGCTGGTGCTATTGCGGCGGGTGGTTAGGCGGATTTGCTGCGTATCGGAAGGTCACGAACGACCAGCCAGCTCAAAGCGGACACCAGTGCGATAAGCACGAGGTGGCTCACGACAGCGACCGGAGCGTTCATCGAACGTCCGTTAGTGATCCACTCATAAATGTACCCAAGTGGGCCTCCATCCGCGCTGAAACTGCTCAGCGAAACGCCCGCGATACCGATCGAAATAATCAGCGCAATCACACCGAGGACGTCGTGGCGATACCACGAAGCAGCCACGAAGAACCCGCCGATAGTCCAGAGCGTGATGGTCAGCCAGTGCTGCAACACGATGAGATGAACCTGGAGGCCCGAGTCGTACAGGGCGTCGCGGTCGTCAACCTCCTGGGGCCAACCGGCGAGTTCGTAGATGGCAGCTTCGACAATGTAGGTTGCGGCCACCATCAGACTGAGCACGGCCGCGAAAATCACGATGAACACGGCAGTCTGTGTCGTGAATTCGCGCCGCGTCTGGCCATGCGTGACGTGTAGCGGCAGCAGCGTCCAGCCGAAATGCACCCCGGCGACAATCGCCGCGTACCACTGCACGATGCCAGCCGCCTGGTGCCAGCCGCTGATTTCGATGTCGCGGAAGAGGGAAACGGCGAAGGTGACGACGAACACGAAGAGGCTCGCGCTCAACCAGACAGCGACCGTGAACTGGACGTGCTGCTGGAGCAGCCGGGCCGGGAACCATGAACGGGTTCGGGGGAGGCTTCGAGAGGCGGCGTAGGTCGTCATCGCGGCTCATCCATGGTCGAGGTGAGGTGGACGAAGAGGTCCTGGAGCGGCAGCGGGCCGAGTTCAAGGCCAGCATCGATCGCCTGCTGCCGACGGTCGCTATCGAGGTTCCCATAGAGCACAACGGACTTCGTGGACCCGAGCTCCTTCGAACTCAGCACAGTCATGCCGTCGACCACCCGGTCAACCGCTTCGCGCGGGCCGGTGATGGTAATCCCGCGAGCACGGAACTCCTCCGCTTCGTCGTGCAGGAGCAGGCGGCCATTGCCGAGAATAAGCACCTCTTCGAACAGCGAGCTGACCTCTTCGATGAGGTGCGTGGACACGATGATGGTGCGCGGGTGCTCCATGAAGTCGCGCAGGAGTTCGTCGTAGAAGATGTAGCGCGACGGCGCGTCCATCCCGAGGTAAGACTCGTCGAACATGGTGAGCGGCGCGCGGCTGGCGAGCCCGAGCGTACAGGCGAGCGCAGCGCGCTGGCCTCGTGAAAGCTGACCCACCTTCTTGCCAGGAGGGACAGCGAACCGCTCGAGGAGATGAGCCGCGTAATTCGCGTCCCAGTTTGGGCGCATCGCCGCGGCGAACTCGAGAGCAGCACGAACACGTTCGCGACCTTCAACCGTGTCGCCGCCTTCGCGGATGAGGCAGATGCGCCGCATGGCCTCTTCGTTCTCGAAGATGGGGACACCGTCGAGGAGCGCCTGGCCGCTCGTCGCCTTTCGGAACCCGGCGAGGATCGAGAGGAGGGTCGTCTTGCCCGAGCCGTTGCGGCCGAGCAACCCATGGATGCGCCCCGGTTCGAGCGTGAACGAGACGTCGCGAAGGGCTGTGGTATCGCCGTACGAGTGCGAGAGATTCCGAACTTCAACTCGCGCGCTCATCGCCGTCCTCCTGTGCCAGCGATTCGAGGTGCCGGATGATGTCGGCGATGGGGATGCCCAGCGTGGCAGCCTGCTTCGCCATAGGGTCGACGACATCGGTGAAGAAGCGCTCGCGGTGCCGGGCGAGGAGCATTTCGCGGGCCCCGGGCGCCACGAACATCCCGATGCCACGCCGCTTATAGAGCACGCCTTCGTCGACGAGTTGCTGAAACGCCTTGCCGACCGTGGCGGGGTTGACGCGGTAGAAGGCGGCGTACTGGTTCGTGGACATGATGGGCTCGTCTCCCCGGAGCGCCCCGCTCAGCACGTCGGCCTTTATCTGGTTGGCGATCTGCCGATAGATGGGGCTGGATTCGTCGAACACGTTATCGTCTCGCCGGGCGCCCGCTTCAGCGGTTCATTACTTGACTAATGAACCACAGAAGTAATGCGGCAGTCAACCTTTCGGTCCTTCGCGACGCCTCAATGCGGGCGAAGACGATGCGGGGTACGCGATCCGGGAGGGGTACAGTCACCGCCCGGCGCTGCCGCTGTTCGGGGCGAAAGACGCGGAGGCGGAGGCATCACCCAGCTCCCGATCGGACTTGCGAACCCTGGCGCTTCCGGGTGAGGCAGGCCGAACCACCGCTTCGCGTTCGGAAAAAGGCACCCGCCGGGGAGCTTCGCCACGTCGCCTTTCGGAACCCCTTTCGCGGGGCGGACGGCGCACCGCAACGCATTCCTCACACGGTGATTGCCGGGTACCGTAGGCGAATGGACGGGGACACCGAGCTCAGGCTGGCCTTTCACGGCGCCGCCGGGACTGTGACGGGAAGCCGGTTCGTCGTGGAAGCCGGCAACGACCGGATCCTCGTGGATTGCGGCCTGTTCCAGGGCGGCCGCGACGAACGCCAGCTCAACCGGCAGGACCCGGGGTTCGACGCACGGTCCATCGACGCCGTGCTGATTACGCACGCGCATCTCGACCACGCTGGCTACCTGCCGCGGCTGTTTAAGCTCGGGTTTCGCGGGAAGGTCTTCTGCACGAAGCCGACCGAGCGGCTCCTGCCCGTAGTCCTTCGCGACGCCGCAATGCTGGAAGAAGAAGATGCGGAGTACGCGAACCGGAAGGGGTACAGCCGCCACCGCCCGGCGCTGCCGCTGTTCACGGTGAAAGACGCGGAGGAGGTCATTCGCCGGCTCGAGGGCGTTTCGCTGTACAGGGAGCAGTCGGTCGGAGGGTTCTCGTTCAGGTTCCACCAGGCGGGGCACATCCTGGGAGCGGCGGTCATCGAACTCTGGCACGACGCGCACCCCGAACGGATTGTCTTCAGCGGCGACCTTGGGCGGCGGAACGTTCCCCTGCATGTAGACCCGGACCCACGCCCGGAGTGCGACACGCTGGTCCTCGAATCGACGTACGGGAATCGGCTACACCACCCGCAAGCGATGGAGCGGGAGCTGCACGATGCGATCACGCCGGCGCTTCGCCGCGGGGGCGTTGTGTTGCTTCCCGCGTTCGCGGTCGCGCGGGCGCAGCTCATTGCGATGCTCCTCGAGAACCTGATGGCGGAGGGCAAGTTGCCGCCCGTCCCGATCCACATCGATAGCCCGATGGCGGTGAGCGTGACCGATATCTACGACGGCTACGAAGGTTCGCGCGAACTGGACCCGGTGAAGGAGCGGCCGGACGGAGCGCCGGAGGCGAAGCTCCACCGCACGCGCGACGAATCGCGGGCGTTGGTGGGGAGCCGGGGGCCGGCCATCGTCATCGCATCGAGCGGGATGCTGGTGGGCGGCCGCGTGCTGCATCACCTGCGCTGGGTCGCGCCGTCGCCGCGGAACGCCATCGTGCTGACCGGGTTCCAGGCGCGGGGGACGCGCGGCTGGGAGCTCCTGAACGGCGCACGGGAGTTGCGGGTTCACGGCATCAACGTACCGGTCGAGGCGGAAGTCATCGCCCTCAACACCATGTCGGCACATGCGGACCAGGACGAGTTGGTCGAGTGGGCGACGCGCGAACCGGCCCCGAAGAACGTGTTCCTCGTCCACGGCGAACCGGAAGCGAGCGCAGCGCTGGCGGACCGGCTGAAGGACAAGGGCCTGCGCGTGCACCGTCCGTACCTGCACCAGCGGTTCGCGCGAACCGACGCCGGCCGGTGGCGGTCGGCCTGAGGCGAGGGCGAGCCGTCAACTCAAGGAGTTCGACGGCTCGTGGCAATGCCGCAGGGCTGCGCGCCGGCTCCGCCCGTCCGAAATCCCCAGCAATGTGTTCTTAAACGTCCTTTCGTTCGCGGCCATCCACTTCGGCGTATGCTTCGAGGGCACGGGACATCGGCGATACCGGCGCGAGATGTGGGGCAGGTTCGCCACCGCACAGACCGCGCTTCGGGGACTTAGCCCACCCGTGCCGGGCAAAGCCACGCGAACAGCAGGTCTGCGTTGACGAATCATCCTGATGCCACGTCGCGGCGGGCACGGCCCGCGCTCCAGTGCTCGATGAGCCCGGCGGAGGTGGGCCGTTGAGCGCAACGGAAGGGACAGGGGCGGGCCGCGTCACAAGCCTCCGCGAGTTGGGGCTTTCGGTGTACGCGCCGACGCTGCTGTTTGCCATC